>JBCCWR010000138.1:0-5587 GCA_039193385.1 Verrucomicrobiota bacterium
GCATTGAGAAGGTGCGGCTTATCATACCGAACTGAGGGAAGTTATGTCGGGTGGTACAAGCGTTACGTGAAGTTTCATGGAATGAGGCATCCGAATAAACTGGGTAAAATAGATGTGGAGAAGTTTCTGGCGGATCTAGCATTAAATCAGCATGTATCTTGCTCAACGCAATCCCAGGCTATGCATTCTATTTTATTTCTATACAAAGAGGTTATGAAACAGGAGATCGTAGGCCTTGATGCTCCACGAGCAAAGAAGGCTAGGAAGCTTCCCGTGGTGCTTAGTCAGGATGAGATAAAGCGTTTATTACAGGCGGCACAAGAGGGGGAACCAAGAGTTTTGATCGGGTTGCTTTATGGGTGTGGTTTAAGGGTTAGTGAAGGGTTGAGGTTACGAGTAAAGGATGTTGACTTTGAGAACGGGCTAGTGTGGGTGCGTTCCGGCAAAGGAGGCAAAGATCGCTGTTTGACATTGCCCAAGAAAATGAGCGATGGATTATTACGACAAAGGGATAGGGCTCGTTTATGTTTTGATGAAGATGAAGCCAATGGGGGGAGTCGTGTTTATGTTGATGCAGGGCTAGATCGCAAACATGGTGGGACTTTAAGTAAGAGCTGGGAGTGGTATTGGTATTTTCCTGCACGTGGTCGAGGTATTGATCCGAGAGATGGGGTTTTAAAGCGTCATCATCTTTTAGAGGGTGCTGTAAGTAAGTGGTTAAGAGGTGCTGCAAAGAGGGCTCAAATAGAAAAAAAGTTTAGTGCGCATGCATTGAGGCATAGCTATGCGACTCATCTTCTACAGAAGGGGACGGATCTAAGGACCATTCAGGAAAGTCTAGGTCATTCCAGTGTTAAAACGACTGAGGTTTACACGCATGTATTACATGCAATGAGTGGGCGTGCAAGTAGTCCATTAGATAGTTTGTGAAAATACAGAAGTTCATCTATTTGTTTGCGAGATGCTACCGCCCTTAAGAGTGGCTCAATAAAAAGCCAAACGAAAAGCCAATGAATAGTTTGAGGGATAAGCTTTTTGCTTCTCTTGGATTCATACTCTTTTACAGAACAACTTATTGTTAGAGTCCGGATAGTACTGTGTATGGATATCAGATCAATGCGAAAGGCGATCCCAAGCGGGGTATGATTAATCTTACCAAGGGCTTTTAAGTCATGGATTCTATAGTTGTGGCAGGGATTTTTTCAGAGGTTTTAATGGCTTCCTCTAGAGCCGTTTCTGAAATAGTGGTTGTTACGATAATCCCTACAGGTAGAGGTGAGTCACGCCCTATCTTATTTTAAATTCTCATTTACTGGGGGAAGGTGACGGAGACGAGTTCGCCGTAGTCATCAAGGCATTCTGTTTCGAGTGTTCCGGAATCCGCAGTAGCTAGGAGACTGGTGCCTCGAGGGTATTCTTCTCCATTGATTTTGAAGTTGCCTTGTGCGGCGAAGAGGTAACGGCAAGATTCAGGAGTGACGGGGATGTCCTGGTCTTCTTTGTCATAATAATCAGTGCGGAAGATGTTGAAGTATTTGCAGGCGAGGATGCTTTGCCCATGCCGTTGGGTGAAGATGGGTTCAAAGTCATCGAAGTCAATACATTCGAGGGATTGCTCAATGTGTAATTCACGGGGCTTTCCATCTTGACCGACCCGGTCCCAATCGTAGACCCGGAAAGTGGTATCTGAATTTTGCTGAATTTCGAGAATGACGTTGCCTCCACCTATGGCATGCACGCGTCCGGAGGGTAGAAACATAACTTCACCATTCTTGGTTTTGATTTCATGGAAGCACTCTGCGACGGTTTTGTCTTCTATGGCGGCGGCAAATTTTTTGCGCGTTATGCCCTTTTTGAGACCGACGTAGATGTTGGCTTCATCTGTGGATTCCAGAAAATACCAGAGTTCGGTTTTGGGTTCGCCCTTGAATTTGGGGGCCAGTTTAGCTGGTGGATGAACTTGCAAAGAAAGTTTTTCCTGGGCATCAAGGAGTTTGATGAGAATGGGGAAGCGTTCTGTTTGGGGCGCTTTGGTGCCGAAAATTTTTGCTTTCTCATCACTGATCCATAGAGAGTGAAGTGTTTCTGAAGAGGGCTTTCCGTCTGCGATGACTTTGACGTCCACTTCAGGCCGGTCACAGATTTCCCAGGATTCTCCAATGGGTTTGTCTTCCGGAATGGTACGATGGAAAAGCTTATGGAGGTTTTGTCCTCCCCAAATACGTTCTTGATAGACAGGTTCAAAAATAAGTAAGGCCATGCGGTGAGCCTAGCGAGGGATGCGTGACATGGAAGTCATTTGTCAGGCTGAGGCATTTTTATTGGCGGATGCCATCAGACGGCTAGAATTTAAAGACTTATGGCGAATGAAAAGGGCAAGTCGATTTATTATACTACGGCTATTGATTATGTGAATGGGAGGCCGCATCTCGGTCATGCCTACGAGAAAGTGATGACGGATGTTCTGGTGCGTTTTCAAAGACAGCGAGGACGTAAGACTTATTTTTTGACGGGTACCGATGAACATGGGCAGAAAGTGCAGCAAAGCGCGGAGAAGCAAGGGCGTTCGACGGAAGCTTTTTGTGATGAGATGTCAGGGCATTTCCGCACGTTGTACGACAAGCTGGGTGTTTCCTATGATGACTTTGTGCGTACGACGCAGGATCGCCATAAGCAGGTGGTGCGTGATGTTTTGACGAAGCTTTATGATAAAGAGGAGATCTATGCGGCGGACTATGAAGGTTACTACAGCACGCGCCAGGAGCAGTTTCTGCAGGAGAAAGACAGAGTGGACGGCAAGTTCCCGGATGACTTCGGGGAGGTCGTTCATCTCAAGGAGAAAAATTACTTTTTCAAGTTGAGTCAATATCAGGACTGGCTGGTCAAGCATTTGCAGGATAACCCGGACTGGATTTTTCCTTCTTTTCGTACGAAGGAAGTTTTGGGTGCACTGGATAAGCCCATTCCTGATTTATGTATCTCTCGTCCCAAGGCTCGTCTTGAATGGGGCATTCCATTGCCTTTTGATGAGGAGCAGGTGACGTATGTGTGGTTTGATGCTTTGTTGAACTACATTTCAGTCATTGGTTACGGTACGGATTCCTTTACGGAAAAATGGCCCGGACGCCATGTCATCGGGAAAGATATTATGGTGCCGGCGCACGCGATTTATTGGCCCATTATGCTTAAGGCAAGTGGGGTTGAATTACCGGAGCAGCTCATTGTACATGGATGGTGGACTCAGCGTAAGGAAAAGATGAGTAAGTCTGTGGGTAATGTGGTGGACCCGCTGGATGTCATTCAGGTCTATGGTGTGGATGCGTTTCGTTACTTTGTGATGCGTGAGATGGCTTTGGGTCACGATGCGGACTTCACGCCTGAGCAGTTTCATCAACGCTATGAAAGTGAACTAGCCGGTAACGTGGGTAATCTGTTGAATCGCTCTGTTTCGATGATGAAGCGCTACCGGAAGCAGCAGATTCCTCAGTTGGTCGCTGATGTTCGAACGGAGCTGGATGACGATCTTGAGGCTAAGGTGATCGAGGCGGTGGTAACTTACCGCGAGCATATGGAAAAGTATGCTGTGCATACGGGACTGACTGAGCTATGGCGTGGATTTCAGAGAACCAATCAATATGTGGAAGAAAATGCACCCTGGAAGTTAGCCAAGGATGAAGCACAGTCTCTGCGTCTTGACTATGTGCTGGGTCAGCTTGTGCGCGCACAAACGTTGTTGTTAAGTGAGTTGGCAGCGGTGATGCCTCATGCTTCGTCTATGGCTTTGACGCAGTTGGGGCAGACAGGTGTGACGGCCCAACTTGGCGATGCTGTTAAGTGGCCAGTTGAATTAGAAGGTCATGAGGTGGGTTCTCCAGAACCTTTGTTTCCTCGAGTGGAGTTAGAGGAGGGTGCGTCTGCCTCCTCTTAAGCAGTTGGATGAGGACCAGCGCTGGATGCGTGAAGCTCTGGAGCTTGCCGCAAAGGGACAGGGACGCACCAGTCCGAATCCTTGCGTTGGTGCTATCATTGTTTCTAACGGCCAATGTCTCGGTAAGGGCTATCACAAAAAAGCGGGTGGCCCTCATGCCGAGGTCGAGGCAGTGAGAGCTGCTATTGGCAATGGCTTTGAAAAATGGCTCAAGGGAGCAACGATTTATGTGACGCTGGAGCCTTGCAGCACTTATGGAAAAACACCGCCTTGTTCGGAACTTATTTTAAAACATGGTTTTGCTCGTGTGGTGGTTGGTGCCAAAGATCCGAACCCGTCTCATGCGGGTAGAGCTTTTCGCATTTTCCGTAACAAAGGTTTGGAAGTTAAAACCGGGGTGATGCGGCAAGAGGCTGAAGATTTGAACCGGGCCTTTAATCATTGGATTATCACGGGCCGTCCTTGGGTCGTAGCAAAGTTGGCTATGAGTCTCGATGGAAAGCTGACCCGTCCGCCGAGACAGGGACAATGGATCACGGGAGAGAAAGCTCGATGGGATGTGCAGAAGGAGCGTGCGCTGTGTGATGCTATTCTTGTGGGTGCGGAAACTGTGCGTAAGGATAATCCTAAACTAACGTTACGAAATACTAAAGGTGTGGACCTGTCTATCAATCGCCAGCCGTGGCGGGTGATTGTGACGAAGTCAGGTCGGTTGCCTAAAAAAGCGCATGTGTTTACTGATGCTTTTAAAGAAAAAACGATCATTTATAAAAACAGGAAGTGGTCTGAGGCGCTGGACGATTTAGGCGCGAAACAAGTCACACGCTTGATGGTTGAGGGTGGGGGCAAGGTGGTGAATCATTTGGCAAAGCTTAACGGCATTAATGAGGTGATTCTTTACTATGCTCCCCTTGTTTTTGATAAGAAAGAGTCCAGAGGTCTGGTGCATGCTGATAAGTTGCGTGATCTTCAACTGAGCAATACGCAACTGATGCGCTTGGGTGACGATCTTAAGCTGACGGGAATTGTTAAGAGCTAGTTTGAAGTTAGGTTAGGTTAGGGTAATTTGAAGTTAGGATTAGGATTAGGATTAGGATTAGGATTAGGATTAGCTATTCATTTCTTCTGGAATTGTTTTCCAGCGCCATTCCGGGTAAACGTTGATGTCTTCAGGCTTAATATCAAAGCCGGCAGATTTAAGAAGATAAAAAATACCTTCCTGGCTTTCCATGGTCTCACGCAGGCATCGGGCAAACAATTCAATGTATTCTTTATAGGACTCAAGTTGCAGGTTGCCGTCAGCAACGTATTTGGCCAACGATTTGTCATGGCTGTCGATGAGTTCAAAAAGAGCCTTTTTAATGCGGAAGCGCATTTCTGGATCTACGACCAACTGGAAGGGGCTGTCACTCGGGTTTTTGGGATCTGATGTAGACGTTTCGATCTGCTTGGAAAGCATTAATTCTAGTTCTCTTGAGTCACTCATAATCTTTGCATATTGTTTTTAGGGCAGAGAGGCTCAGCCTCCAAGTGCATTTTGCAATTTAAGCTTAAATTGGGCAAATTCTTCATCCGAGCATTTTGCGGGGATGGAGATAGGGGCGTGAAAGGTGACGGTACAGCTACTAAAGGGCTGGGGAATCTGGAAGCGATCCCAGC
>JBCCWR010000139.1:0-5495 GCA_039193385.1 Verrucomicrobiota bacterium
ACAGACGAAGAGATTCAAATTTTGGCAAAGGCTATTTTTGAACTCAATATGTTTAGCAATGAAGTTGATCGCTATATTGAAAATTGTTCAGGTAACAATAAAGAAGTAAGCGAGCATACGGCTAGTATACGATTACCCATTTCTAAGACTACTAGCCTTACATCTTGAAGCTAGCCCAGTTATTTTAGTCAGAATTTTATGTTACTTGTCTAAGGGTTTTCTCACACTCTATCAATAGTGCTTCGGCTTGGTTTAGCCTTTGATTTTTTAAATCATCAATATTTTTATTTTCAGGATTATGAACATGATGGCCTGATGGTTCAATAGCTAGAAAAGGATTTAGCAGTATGCAAATCCATTTAATTTGAATAAGCGGTTCCAGATTTGCTAAACGCTCAAAATGCCATTGGTGATTTTTCAGGTAGCTTAAAGCCTTTTCTGCAAAGCGTTTTTTGTAACGAGTGGGTACAGGAAAAGAAGGATGATGAAAGAAGTCGCATATCAATCGTGCAGGATCGTCCCAGCCAGCATACTCGAAATCAATAAAATAGGCACGGCCACCCGTATCGATTAACATATTGTGGAAACCAAAATCAGCAGCTGAGAGACAGCGATCCGTATCAGCGAGCTTCTCATTTTGGGGTGTGCCCAGCTTCAGTGCCGCCATTTGAATATGGTCTTTAGTTTGTTCCCATAATGGTTCGAGCGAATTGATAATAAAATCCTTACACTTTTGGTCATCCGTAGAGTTTGTTAGAATATAATCAAACCGATTCATTCTTTTTTGCACACTATCTGTGTAATCAGCCAAAGAAAATGATGCATCATATGCCGTCGGTAATTCGTTAGATGAATTATTACTATGTGCATTTTCATTAAGTGCTAGATGAAATGAAAGAGCCTCATCTAGCAGACTTGCTGTAAATTCTTCTGGTTTGAGATGTTGCCCGGATATGAATTCATAAAGAGCTATTCCATGAGCTTTATCTATAGCAATAGGAGCAGGAATGTTTTGAAGACCCATCGATCTTACATACCTTGAGAAAGTCCATTCTTGATTGAGACGGTCATTAGAATGATCTGTATCTGTGCTGTAAACTTTAGCAAAATAACTTTTTCCTTCACATAGAACCTTAAGAGATTCTTTTGTCTCAGATTGATGAACTTTGCTAATTTCAATGGCTTCCTCACTTGTACCGAGAAGCTCTGCAAGAAAGGGGCTTATTTTGTTTTGTGTTTCTGAGGGGGTGAGAATAGCTTCCATAGCTTTGTAGACAAAAAGGTTCTATTAGGTATCGCCTTCTAGGCAGCAAGACTTTAGTAAGTATATTAGCTAAACGAAATTTAATTTAGAGCATGGTCCAATAGTAAATTTTGCACTCTGGCGAGTATCTATTTACGAAAAATTCACTTCTAGGAAAGTTTTTATTAAGATTCAGCAAATACTTTTGCCATGTCTCTTAGTTTAGCTAATATAAACGCTTCATATGATTAAGGCTAAAGTAACTGTTATGCCTAAGGCTAGTGTGCTTGATCCGCAAGGAGAGGCTGTGCGGAAAGCAATTCATGGCCTTGGCATGGAATGTGTAAGCTCTGCACGTATTGGAAAAAGCATTGAGTTAGAAATCCAAGGGACGGATCTAAGTAAAACCCGCCAGCAGCTTGAAGAGATTAGCTATAATTTGTTGTCCAATCCAGTAATTGAGGATTACAAAATTGAGTTAGGGTTAGTTGAGGATTAAGAACTGAAGTCTACGAAAAAGCTGCACTATGAAGTTTGTTGTGATTCAATTTCCAGGTTCTAACTGTGATCAGGACTGTTACCGTGTTGTAGGCCAAGTGCTGAGGCAAGATGTTCGTTATGCCTGGCATAAGGATACGCATATTGAACCAGACGAGGCTATTATCATACCAGGAGGGTTTTCTTACGGAGATTATCTGAGGACAGGTTCTATAGCGCGCTTTTCTCCAATCATGGAATCCGTGATTGAAGCAGCTAAAAGTGGCCAGCCTGTCATAGGTATATGTAATGGATTTCAAATTCTATGTGAGGCAGGTCTCCTGCCAGGCGCACTCGTGCGTAATCGAGATTTACATTTTATTTGTGAAAATAGATTGCTACGTGTAGAGACAGATCAAACACGCTTTACGATGACTTATGATCAAGGCGCAGAAGTTCGTCTGCCTATTGCCCATGGTGACGGCTGCTATACGGCTGATAGTAAAATATTGGCTGATCTCGAGGAGAATTCGCAAATTGTTTTTCGCTATATTGACCATTACGGAAAAGCTTCTCAAAAAGGAAATCCGAATGGCTCAATGAATAATATTGCTGGTATATGTAACTTGGAAGGAAACGTGCTTGGGATGATGCCTCATCCTGAACGCGCTTCCGAAAAGTTGTTAGGAAATATAGACGGACGCGGTATTTTTGAGAGCCTGATTCGTAGTGTCTGTTAAATCTTTTACAGGGATTTATTCTTTAACTTTGCTATACAGAGAATACAAAGCACATGGATGAAAAAAAGACTACTCTCGGCAGACTGGCCAGTAATATTAAGGTCGCTCCCTTAATCAGAAAACCTGTAGAAACGGGTATGGCTGAAATGCCTGTACAGGTTCCAGTCCATGAACAACTGCCTGTTAAAGGTGTGAGTGATCCTGATATTACTCTAGAGCTTATTGAGAAACATGGCATTACGTCTGAAGAATATGATCAGATCAAATCCATCTTAATGCGTGAGCCTAATTTCACCGAACTGGGTATTTTTTCAGTCATGTGGAGTGAGCATTGCTCATATAAAAATTCTAAGCCCGAGCTTAGAAAATTCCCAACAACAGGTAAAAGAGTGTTAGTGAAAGCGGGCGAAGAAAATGCCGGCGTTATCGATATTGGAGATAATATGGCCGTGGCTTTCAAGATTGAGTCCCACAACCATCCCAGTGCGGTGGAGCCTTTTCAAGGGGCTGCTACAGGTGTAGGTGGAATCCTGCGGGATATATTTACCATGGGTGCAAGACCTGTTGCCAATATGAATTCGCTACGTTTCGGTCCTATCCAGGGAAATAAAGAACAGCAAAAGACCAATCGTCGTCTGTTAGCTGGAGTGACAGGTGGTATCGCACATTACGGTAACTGCATTGGAGTGCCCACTGTTGGAGGCGAAGCCTCTTTTGATACAAGTTATAATGGCAATCCACTGGTCAACGCCTTTTGTTTAGGAATTCTCCGCCATGATCAGATTCGTCGTGGTGCTGCCAGCGGCGTGGGGAATCCGGTCTTCTATGTAGGTGCTAAGACAGGAAGAGATGGACTTGCTGGTGCGGCTTTTGCATCACGTGATTTAACCGAGGAGTCCAAAGAAGATCGTCCCGCCGTGCAAGTGGGAGATCCATTTATGGAAAAACTGCTCATGGAAGCATGCCTGGAACTTTTTGAGCATCCTGACGCTGTCGTAGGTGTTCAGGACATGGGCGCTGCAGGTTTGACTTGTTCGACTTGTGAGACAGCCAGCCGAGGTGATGCCGGTATCGAAATTGATTTAGCACGAGTCCCGCAGCGCGAAAAAGGTATGACACCCTATGAGATCATGCTTTCAGAGTCCCAAGAGCGCATGCTTATTATAATCAAAAAGGGGCACGAACAAACCGTTGAGAAAATTTTTGATAAATGGGATCTCGACGCATCCGAAATCGGTGTTGTGACAGACTCAGGACGCTGTGTGATTAAAAATCATGGACAGATTGTGGCAAATATTCCTGCAAAACCTTTAGCGGACGATGCACCCGTTTATCACCGCAAGGCAAGTGAGCCGATGGACTTTAAAGTAAGGCAGGAGCTTGATATAGATGCAATTCATCAACCTGTAGATATGCATAATGCAGTTTTGACTGTTTTGGGATCTAGTAGCATTGCTTCGAAGCGCTGGATCTATCGTCAGTATGATCATATGGTGCAGACGAATACAGTTACTTTGCCAGGTTCGGATGCTTCGGTTATCAGAGTTCCTGTCGAATCGCAAAATAATGAAAAACCGCAGGCCAAGTATCTAGCTATGAGTCTTGATTGTAATGGGCGCTATTGTTCACTTGATCCTAGAGAGGGCGCCAAGGCAGCATTTGTTGAATCTGCCCGTAATATAGCTATGAGTGGAGGTGAACCTCTGGCAATCACAGATAATCTTAACTACGGTAATCCTCACGTGCCGGAGGTTTTCTGGCAACTGCGCGAAGGTGTGGAAGGTCTTAGTGAAGGTTGTAAGGCATTTGGTATACCTGTGACAGGTGGCAATGTTAGTTTATATAACCAGTCACCTATTGGGGCTATTGATCCAACGCCAGTTGTAGGCATGGTGGGGCTCATAGAAGATGAAGCACACATAACGACATCTGAGTTTAAAAGAAAAGGAGATGTCATACTCCTAGTGGGTGGATGGGGTGATGAGATAGGAGGCAGCGCTTACCTCGAAGAATGTCACAACTTAAAGCAAGGCATGCCACCGAGGGTTGATTTTACCAAAGAAAAAAAATTCCAGGACGCCGTTAAATCTGCTCTAAAGAAAGGCTTGGTTCATAGTGCTCATGATATAAGCGATGGAGGGTTAGCAGTTGCCCTGGCAGAATCTTGCATCAATGGAAACAAGGGTTGTGGCATCGGAACCGAAATAAAGGTGAAACAAAAAGGACGCTTAGATGTAATCCTTTTTAATGAAACACAAGGAAGAGCTATTCTTTCAACCAGCAAAAAGAATGAAAAAGAACTTTTGAAGCATTTTGAGAGGGCTGGTATCGAGGTGGAAACTATTGGCAAAGTGGTTGCAGATCAGCATTTGTGGCTGCAAAGAAAAAACACGGATCATCATCTACGTTGGACGCTACAGGAGTTGAGCCATTGTTATGAGCAAAGTATCCCGAAAGTGATGGATTCTTGACGACTGTATTACAGAGCCTAACTTCTCATTTTCTAATAATACACTTAATATATAATCCCTGGACACAGAAGTTGTGAGCGATCCGATAAAACATGAATGTGGTGTAGCGCTGGTGCGTTTGCTCAAACCCCTATCTTACTATTACGAGAAATATGACACCCCTCTTTGGGGATTTTATAAACTCTTTCTCTTGATGGAAAAGCAGCATAACAGAGGTCAAGATGGAGCAGGCGTAGGCGCGTTGAAACTCAATGTCAAACCTGGCTTTCCCTATATGTTTCGTGAGAGAAACATTAAATCCAATCCACTTGATAAAATTTTCAATCGACTTCTTAAAGATTATTCAGCCCTTGAACGTGAAGGCATTGTTCACCCGGAATTTGCAGCTACAGTTAAGGATAACTTTGACTTTGGAGCGGAGATATTGCTTGGACATCTGCGCTATGGAACATCGGGTGGTTATAATATGAGCTCCTGCCATCCTTACTTTCGCCGTAGTAATTGGTCGACCAAGAATCTTATGTTAGCAGGTAATTTTAATATTACTAATAATGAAATTTTAAA
>JBCCWR010000140.1:0-5473 GCA_039193385.1 Verrucomicrobiota bacterium
TTCACGGAGGTAGGGAATGAGATTAACTCCATCTAAATGATCCGGGGCTGGAAGCCCTGCTACTGAGGTTATCGTCGGATAAAAATCCAGCGTAAAAGATATGATGGCATGTCTTGTACGCTGGATTTTTATCCGACGATAACCTCAGTAGCAGGGCTTCCAGCCCCGGATCATTTAGATGGAGTTAATCTCATTCCCTACCTCCGTGAAGACAAAAAAGGAGATCCTCATGAATACCTTTACTGGTTAAACAATGATCCTAATGATTCCGAGCATCGGCACCTGACCGCAGCAAGATGGAAAGATTTTCGTTTGTACAAACACAAGGAATTGGGATGGCAACTTTTCAATCTGAAAACAGATCCCACTGAGTCAAATGACATTGCCAAGGCACATCCCGAAGTCTTAAAGGACATGATCAAGCGTCATGAAGCTTGGACTCAAACTCTCGCTGAGCAGGGAACTATCACTAAAACAGATAAAAAGCCCAATACTGGTTATGGCTATGGCTGGTGGGATGGAAGCGATGAATCATAAAGACAGACATAAAATCGATTATCACACTCGTTTAACCTGCGTTAAGCCATAGAGGGCGAGTTAGATGTGTAGAAGCTCTTCTCCCAAGATCTCAAAGTCTTGCACAGAGGCTCGTGTCGCTATGGCTTAGGCTTAATGGGGTTTAAGAAACCGCATGCCGTAAATAAAGCGGTATCGGAAAATAAAAATACGTTTACCTGTTTAATTTCTGTTCAGGTTTGTTCTTAAGTTTGTGGATTTAATCATGAATTTGTCTACAAGCACAAAACGACAGCGACACAAAACATACTACTATTCGTTCTGTGTGGCGCATTTTCGCTTGATGACAAAGATTTTAAATCCACTGCAAATATTTAAAACCTCGCAAAATCATCAAACCAATACATAACCTATGAAATTACTCAGACATACCTTCTTATTCTGTAACCTGTTACTCATGACCGTTTTCGGTCAGACAGCGAAATCAAACGTAAGAACTGTTAGCGAATCCGAGCGTATGATTCCCCTATCCTATGATGTCGATGTCATTGTGGTAGGTGGCACCTTACGTGGAGTCGCTGCGGCGCAGGCAGCAGCTCAGGCTGGAGCCAGTGTGTTTCTAGCTAATGATCGCCCTTATCTCGGTCAAGACGTTTGTGGCACCCAACGGCTCTGGCTCCTACCCGGAGAAAAACCTGCGACAGATTTAGGAAAAGCGATTTACGGGCATACTTTTGAAGAAGGTGCCAAAGTATTTGAAAATGGATATCGTGTAGTCACCCCAATGAATGTGAAAAAGGGGCTGGATGAAGCTTTGATAGAGGCCAAAGTTGATTACCTTTATGGAACCTATGTCACTGAGGTGCTACACGATCCTGATGGTAAACTTGCAGGAGTAACCGTCTCCAATCGCTCAGGACGTCAAGCAGTGCGAGGCAAAGTCATTATTGATGCCACGGATCGCGCTTCGACGGCTCGTTTTGCAGGGGCAAAATTTGCACCATTCCCAGCGGGTGTGCAGAAATTTAAACGTGTCATTGTGGGAGGCGAGCCGAAGCCTGAAGCCAAAGATCTTGGTATCGAGTACAGGGTTTTCGGAAGACTTAAACAGGGGCGGACGACGACCCAGATTCACAAGGTATATGAATATGATTTAGAGATACCTATGAAAGACTCTTCATGGGCTTCATTTGTCAAAGCGGACAAAGAAGCTCGAGATCAAACCTACCAGTATGCTCAGGCTACCTATTCAGAGAAGCTCTTTCAAATTCCGCCCGATCCCCTCAAGTCGCGGGGAGCTTCTAAGGCACAATGGAAAAATGCTGAGGCTATCCCCTTAACCGCACTAACGCCAGAAGGTTTAGATTATCTCTATGTCCTCGGTGGATGTGCGGAAGTCTCGCGTGATGTCGCTGCTCATTTGCTTCGTCCTCTCAATGGCATCCAGCTCGGCCAACGACTTGGCGCCGAGGCAGCAAAAGTGGCTCTAGCGAGAAAGATGGCGCCTGCAAAGGACTTGATTGTAGCGGGAAATGCTGGTGAAGCGACTATTCAAGCCGAAGTGGGCGAAGTGCTCGATGGTTTGAGATGGAAAGTCTCTGAAGGTGCGGTACGTAGCCCTGCACGAGCATTACCTGTTTGGGGACGCTATGATACCGTTGTTGTGGGCGGCGGCACAGGCGGTGCAGCCGCTACGATTGGTGCAGCAGGCGGCGGGGCTCGCACATTGGCCGTCGAATACTTACATGGATTGGGAGGCGTGGGTACACTCGGTCGCATCGCTGTCTACTACCACGGAAACAAGGCTGGTTTTAACGAAGAAGTAGAACGCAGCATCAAAGCTCTCAGCGACGAAACATTCAAAAAAGATCGAGCCTATGACATTGAGACCAAGATGGAATGGTTGCGCAATGAAATCAACAAAGTGGGAGGAGAGATTTGGTATCTGTCCCTGGGCGTTGGATCTGTGAAGCAAGACAAGCGTTTTACCGGAGTCGTGGTTGCCACGCCTGATGGTCGTGGCGTTATTCTAGCCAATACGGTTATTGACTCGACGGGTAATTCAGTTATTCCCCATGCGGCTGGACTTGAAACTCAGATGGTCGATGGCGAGCATATATCGGTTCAAGGCACAGGGCTGCCTCCCTGGCTTCCTGGCAAAAATGGTACGAATTCTGATTGGACCTTTGCTCATGATGATGACGTGATGGATATGTGGCGTATCCATGTAGCCGGAAAGAAAAAATTTAAGGATGACTATGACCTGGGTCAGCTTATCGATTCGCGAGTACGCCGACGGATTGTTGGCGATGTGCTCATTACTCCCATGGATATTTTGAATGAACGTGTATTCCCAGATGTAATCACCGTGTCAAAAAGCGATTTCGATAATCATGGTTTCTCAAGCCACAATTTATTTATGGTTTATCGCCAACAAAGGGAAGGCATGACGGGAAATATTCCTTACCGCGCCCTATTGCCTAAGGGGCATGATGGCATTTTGGTCACAGGTTTGGGAATCAGTGGGCATGGGGATGCTATGCCTGTTATTCGTATGCAGCGTGACATTGAAAACCATAGCTATGCTGCAGGACGTGCCTCGGCTATGGCGGCGATGGAAGGCACCACTGTCAGAAAAATCGACATTAAGAAACTACAACAACATCTCGTGGATATTGGTACTATTCCGGAAAAATTCATTGGAGCAAAAGACAGCTATCCTCTCGGCCCTGAACGCATCAAGACTGCAGTTACTGAGCTAGGCAAAGACTACTCTGGTATCGCAGAAATTCTGACTCAACCAGAGATGGCTATTCCTCTCATGCAGAGCGCTTATGAAAAATCAAAAGACGAAGCAGTCAAACTTCGTTATGCGCACGTTCTTGGTTTATTATATGACGACACAGGCGTGGAAAGTCTTTTAAAAGCAGTTAAGAATGCTAAATGGGATCAAGGTTGGAGGTTTAAAGGAGGAGGAAATTATGGGCCTACCACAAGTCCTCTGGATAACTTGATCATTGCACTTGGTCGAACTCGAGACAAACGAGCTATTCCTGTGCTGATCGAAAAAGCCAATCAACTTAATACGGAGAGTGAATTTTCCCATTTCCGCGCTCTTTCAAAGGCTTTCGAGAGTATCGGAGATCCTCAGGCTGCTGAAACTCTGGCAAATCTCTTGCTCAAGCCCGGAAAACAAGGTCACGCATTTCTAGAAATTAACGACACTTTAGAACGCACACCAGATGAGAACTACGATAATAGCAGTCGGGATGTTTCACTCCGAGAGTTGGTTCTCGCTCGAGCATTATTCCGATGTGGAGACTACAATGACATAGGTAGAAAAATCCTCGAAGCTTATAGCAATGATTTCCGTGGCTACTACGCCATTCATGCCCGAGCTGTTTTGGCAGAGAAATAATGCTCATCCATACAGTCGTATAACTAGTTGGAGACTTTAGATAATAAACTAGCAGCTTAGTAGCACCAACCATTAGCTATGAATATACAAAGAGATAGAGAGCTAAAGCTGTCCTCAAGCAACTACAGGACACTTTACTTAAAAAGGTTATCCAATAAAGTACGTGCTAATGAAATGGCTCATTCTATTTATACTGACGGGCAGCTTATTGCTGCAAGAAACTGGAATAGCGAAGACTTCACCTAATGTCATTGTGATTATGGTGGATGACATGGGCTACGGAGGTGTGAGCTGTTTTGATAACAAGTACTTTGAAACACCCGAAATTGATCGTCTGGCAGCTGACGGCTTAAAACTATCTAGCATGTATAGTAACGGATGTGTGTGTTCGCCCACTCGGGCCGCTTTGATGACTGGGCGTTACCAGCAACGCTCTGGGTGCGATGCTGTTATTAAAGCCGATCCTAAAGATCCTATGCATCAATTAGGGCTGCATGCAGATGAATGGACTTTTGCTGAAGCCATGAAGTCCGCCGGGTATGCTACGGCTATCTTCGGAAAGTGGCATCTCGGCTACAAACCTGAATTCAACCCTCTCAACCATGGGTTCGATGAATTTCGAGGGTTTATCAGCGGAAACATTGATGCGCATTCACACTATGATCGAATGGAAACGCATGATTGGTGGCAAGGGAAAGATTTAATAGCTGAAACTGGCTATCACACTGATTTGATCCATAAGCATGCTATTGATTTTATAGAGCGCCACAAATCAAAGCCTTTTTTCCTCTATGTTTCCCATGGTTCGCCTCATTCTCCGTTCCAAGCACGAGGATCGAAAATCCAGCGTGGTCCAAATAAAGAAAAGCTGCCCGCTTGGGCACCGGAGGAAACGTACAGTGATGATCCTAACTCTGAAGATTGGCTGATTCGACATTTCATCCTTCCCGTTGATGAGGGTGTCGGCCAAATACGCACCAAACTTGAAGATCTTGGAATCGCGGAAAATACCATGATTTGGTTTTTATCTGATAATGGTGCTGCTAAGGGCAATAACACAGCAAGTCCCCTCACCCGTGGAAAAAAAGGTGATTTTTACGAAGGAGGCATTCGTGTGCCGGGCGTTTTTTGGGCTCCTGGAAGAGTCAAGGCAGGAACTGTCTTAGATCAACCGATTCTAACTTTTGATATTATGCCTACGTCAATGACTTTAGCCGGCGTTACGGCTCCGCATGACCACACTTTGGATGGGCGAGATGTTGGTCCAGCTCTTTTCCAAAATAAGACGTTACCGCAGACCTATCTTTTTTGGGAGATGGACGGTAATAAATCCAGAGGAGCCCTTCGGGATGGAGATTGGAAGTTGGTCATCACAAAAAAAGGTCAAGAGTTGTATAATTTGCAAAAAGACGCTCAGGAAAAAAACAATTTGGCTAAAGAAAACCCTGAACGCTTAGAAAATATGTATGCCGTTTACCAATCCATGCTCAAAGAAACGAAAGCGGATTCTCCCTATTTAAGTAATTAATTTTAAATAAA
>JBCCWR010000141.1:0-5430 GCA_039193385.1 Verrucomicrobiota bacterium
ACCGTTCGACAAACGCTAGTTGCGATTGGTGTTCCGACCAAACCCACTCAAATCTCAGTAGAGCAAGCCAAGTGCTTCTCGTTTGCCCGGTGGTTACTTGAGGTAGAGGGAAAGGGATTGGATGAGATACGCCAGATATTTAAATCCGAAGTGCAACTCGACAACGCCTTCAGCGTGAAAGACATTGCCCGAGAGATTGCCCGAGCCAAGACCGGCCTGACGGTATCGGGCTTAGCCAGTGAGTTTGGATTGAGCGAGTCAACAGTCCGACGGACTCTCGAGAGTGTAGGGATTGAGAAGCATCGCTTTTTTGAACCTGAAGATGTAGCTCGATTTGCTCTGGCTAGGCAGACCAGCCCGGACAAATCGGTCGCAGATAGCAATTCGGAGACAACTGACAGGAAGAGTCGCAACAGGGAAACTAGCGCGAGTAAGAAGCAGCTTGCTCAACAGTTTGGCTTGAGTCTGCTAACGGTCAGGAAGACTTTAGAGGCTGCAGGAGCATCGACAGCAAAGCAACGTTATTCAGAATTGGAAGTCCAGCGTTTTCAGTTGGCTCGCAAGATGATCGAGCAGGGGTGGGAATACAGACAAGTTGCTGAACAGTTGCAGGCAGATATCTTGTCAACAAAAGCGATCTAGTCCATCTGGGCGAAAAGAGATATGTGACCTTCAAGTCTTGAATCTGAGGCTCCTGCCTTTATGACTGACATTGCCCATACTACAGATAACGCTTCCTTACTTTGAGCATCTGCCATTGTTTGGACAGTCGAAATGAAGAATCAGTCTTGGGGGTTGGAGTGGATGGGGTTTCTCAGCAAGAAAATCGGACTTCTGACTAGTGAAGTTATGTGAAGTAGCTTTTGGGTATAGAAAGAGGGAAAATCAGTTGTAAATCTTACGAGTATGTCAGTTGCGCTTGTTTATCTTATGGCTACTGATCGACGATGCGATAGCACTTCCAAACCTAGGGTGAGATCTCCTGTGTCCTTGTTTGCGATCAAATAGAGACAGGTCAGGGCTTTTCCGTCCGTTTCTCTCAGTGCTCGACACACCTTTATTCGGTTGGGCAACCTTCAAAGCAACCGATCCTATAATCAGGCGAGTAAAGATTTAAATGATGGACATATCTCGCTCTGGTTCACAGCATGGAAATCATCGACACATTCTCGATTCCTGGTTTTCGAGAACCAGTTAGTTGCTTGACCCATCTATTGGCTGTGCCCATTTTTGCAATCCTTGGATATTCCCTGGTGCGTCGTAGCAAGAATTGGGGTCATGCTGTAAGCCTGGCGGCGATGGTTGTCTGTACGGTGTTTCTGCTTTCGATGAGTGGGGTCTACCATTTGTTAGGACCGGGAAGCGGGCGCGCTGTCATGCGCCAACTCGACATAGCAGGAGTATTCGCTTTAATTGCTGGAACTGTCACACCGGTACACTCGATCCTCTTTAGAGGTTTCAACCGATGGGTGCCTCTGTTATGGATCTGGTCGGCTGCTGCAACCGGCATAACACTTAGGACTATTTTCTCGAACAGTCTTCCGCCTGAAGTTGCTTTCACGATCTTCCTAATTATGGGCTGGGGCGGACTAAGTACGTGTGCGGTCTTAGAGAGGCGTTATGGTTTCTGGTTTATCCGACCGCTGCTATGGGGAGGCCTCGCTTACACCCTAGGTGTGATCGTCTTGAGTTTCGATTGGCCTACACTAATCCCTGGAGTCGTTGGTGCCCACGAACTGTGGCATCTGGCTGTTCTCTTCGGCTTGAGCCAACATTGGAAATTCGTTTTTCGCTTTGCAAGCGGACCTCCCGAAAGGTCTGTACCTATGCCAGAGAGGTTTAATGCATAGGCGTCATCATGTTTACTCATCAGCGATGCACTCAAAATTAACTATCTACTCGGTAGCGGGAGCAAAAGCGAATATAGGCCAGACTGCATAGCTGAGGGGCGTTCCTCTATCAGATCGAAGAGGCTACGTCCCTGCAGCTTCAGAGATAGCAATTTCTCGATTACCGACCATACTGTTCTGAAAGGTCGTGCCTACCCATTCATTCATCGATTAATTACCGTAAGGTTTTTGAAATGAATTTCAGACAAACCAAGCTGGTATTCATAAATAATACATTTTCTCGCAAAGAAAATTATTGCGTATGGCGTTCCCAAATCTGATGGATTCAACCTTTCAGCTAAATTTATAAAATAAAATAGTTTCTATGAAAAAATAACGGCATTTCCTTTTTGAGATCGAGGATGACTTTTATTTGCTTTACTCACTCCAATCTGTTACGGTAGAGAAGAGATTTGCTTTGGCGAATGGTTTTTAGGCTAGTCTAACGAGATATTCTGTATCGAGACGTAGTTTTAGTTTTCGATCCGCTCTCCGAATCCAATACCTCGTGTTAAATTTCTGATTCGAGAGTTCAGCGATGTCAGTTTATATTGGAAACCTTTCCTTCAGCGCTACTGAAGATGATGTAGAATCGGTATTCTCCGAGTATGGTTCTGTTAAAACAGTCAAGTTGCCTACGGATCGCGATACGGGACGTAAGCGTGGCTTCGGCTTTGTAGAAATGGGATCGGATGATGAAGAAATGGCAGCCATAGATGCGCTCGACCAAGCTGAGTGGATGGGTCGTGAGCTTAAGGTAAATAAGGCTAGACCGCGAACTGAAAATAGAGTTCCTAGTGGAAGATTGTAAGACGCCAAACTTCCTTAATACATCATCGGTTTTAAGACCTTCATACCTCTCAATTGATGAACTATAGTAACGAGGAGGGGCTTGCCCCTCCTCGTTATACCTAACAACTTTTTCCTGCTGGTGAAGATGAAGTGAATATAGAGGAAAAGCTATTTAAATGGCTCAAATATTTGTTGGCGAAAATGAACTGATAGAATCTGCTCTCCGCCGTTTCAAACGGTCAGTTTTAAAGGCAGAAATATTTACCGATTTAAGAAGGATTCGGCATTTTGAGACAGCCGCACAGAAACGCCTACGTAAAGCAAAGTCTAAACAAAAAAGGCGGCATCATTCTGGTCGGCATTGAAGAAGATTTTCAAGCCAGCCTAGCTCAGAGTAGGTAAATGTTCGGCATTGTTGCAATTTCTACACTAATAGCCATCATCCGAGAGGAAAGAAAAAGCGTATGTTACTTGCAAAAAATGGAGATAGAGCCTTAGTTCACTACATTGCAAAATTGAAAGATGGTACCGTTGTAGACTCCTCTCTCAATAGAGAGCCTTTAAAGATCAGGCTTGGGGCAGGCAAAATGTCCCCTGGTTTTGAGCTTGCTGTGATTGGTATGTCTCCTGGAGAATCCAAGACAGAGACTATTCCCTGTAGTGAAGCTTACGGTCCACATCAACCAGAAATGATCTTAACGGTCGATCGTCGAAAGGTCTTTGCTGATGCTCATGTAACAGTTGGCCAGATATTGGAATCCAAGAATTCTACTGGGGAGATTATGGAATTAAAAGTGACTGAAGTTAATACCTCTAGGGTTACTCTTGATGCCAATCACTATCTTGCAGGAAAGGATCTGATTTACGAGATCGAATTACTCGAACTCTTTCCTCGACAAGGAAAATAAAACAATTTATGGAACCCCAGTTATTTAGTTTGCACAAATACTTGGGCGCGAGATCTCTTTCATCATAGTTCTTTTCAAGGGACACTAAAATTCGCCAATGATGAACTCTCTACAATATGGAAATGCGCCCAAGTAATTGGCAGAGACGTGCAAAACTTATTGGTTGTAAACCTATTAAATAGTAATGTAAGACATCTATCTCTAAATGTCTTAAGTTATAAATATTTCATCAAATAGTAACAACCTGAATGTCTAAACGAATGCATCATTTTCCAAAATGCCGATCTACTATTTGTCCTAATTGCGGAAGTGGTTCTTTATATATAAATAGTAACTAGAGTATATTTCTGAAATATATCTTGCTGGGTGCTTTTGTAATGCTTACTAAATGTCACGCTTGCGGCTACTTTGAAAGAACTCTTGGCAAAGACAGGCGGGCGGCATGTAGCTTACTCATCAATCGAACAGCCTTCAATCTTGTTTGAAACAGTCTATGCTCTACCCATATAGGAAAGGTTCTTGAATTCATCTTTGCAATAAGGACAGTTGCTGTAGATAGTATCAAAATGAGCAATATGATAAAAAAATCAGATTTTATTCTGACTGCCTATATGAAGTGCGATAATCTTCTAGCAACATTTCAATTATTGAATACAATAGTACCTTATTTACTCTTGTGGTTTTTAGCCTTTCAATTCTCCAAGATATCTTTTTATTTGACATTGCCTATTATCCTATTGATTGTTCTTTTCTCCTTGCGTTGCTTTTCTTTAATGCATGACTGTGGTCACAACTCGCTTTTTGGCTCTAAAAAAGTAAATCGACTTGTTGGCTTCCTCTTGGGGGTTATCAATGCCATGCCTCAATATTGGTGGTCGAGAGATCATGCTTATCATCATAAAACTAATGGGAACTGGGAAGTCTATCGAGGAATCGGAGATTTCCTGTCTGTCTATGAATACCTTTCTCTTAGTAAAACTGACCGAAAAATCTACCGCTTCTTAAGACATCCACTGATGGTTCTTCCTGGCAGTTATTTCTACTTAGCCTTCAAGCCACGGTTAATTCTACTTGCAGGTACTGTTGACTTTATTCGCCATATAGTTAATTGTCTGTGGATGAATCCTTCCATCCCCTTGTCAATACTTATCGATTCTCATAAGTCTAAACATTGGAATTCTGCCGGCGAGTTTTGGGATGTACTCTTTAACAATATATTTGTCATTTCTGCATGGATTCTATCCTGTCATTTTCTGGGAGTAGAATTTTTCTTTGTAACATATTCAATTGTTTTGATGCTTTCTGCTGCTTGCTTTATAACGATCTTCTTTCTACAGCATAACTTTGAAGGGTCTTATGCCCATAAATCTCAAGGCTGGAACTATACTTTGGGTGCAATTAAAGGAAGTAGCTATCTTGAGATGCCAGTATTTATGAAATGGTTTACTGCTGACATAAGCTACCATAGCATCCATCACCTTTCTGAAAGAATTCCAAATTACAATCTCAGAGCTTGCTATCAGAGAAATCGCCATCTACTTACTAAAACTAAGACTATCCGGATTTCAGATATACCATATTGCTCTAAATATATACTCTGGGACTCTACTTCTGATCGCCTTGTTTCCATTGACAAGTACTGCTAAATGAAATCAATGTATTGAGAAAGAGAGGTCTTCACAAAAATGTTTATAAAAATCTGAAAACTTCGATCTTATGGCTTTTAATCTTACTCCTAATAAAACTACAGATTTTACATTCATATTAAAGTTGTCGTCGGAAAAATATTATTGTATGACCATTTGTTAATATCGAAACTATTTCATGTAAAACAATTATTC
>JBCCWR010000142.1:0-5397 GCA_039193385.1 Verrucomicrobiota bacterium
CTTCGCTAGTTGTAGAAGTAATCGGCTTCTCTATCAAAAGATGCTTGCCCACAGTAAGTAACTTTAGACCAATCTCATGATGAAATGTTGTTGGAGTGACAATAGAAAAAGCCTCGGCTTCTGTTGCGAGCTCATCAAGATTCATAAAAAATCTTGTCTTATAATCTTTAGCTATTTTCTCACCAACTGATGCATCAACATCATACACGCCCACTAACTCAGCATTCTCCAGCTCGGAATAAATCCTTGCATGGTTTTTTCCCATGTGTCCAACACCTATAACAGCAACTTTTATCTTATCCATTTCCAACCTTAATCAGAATGATGAGCCCAGACTGTTACTTTGTATTTCAAAGCCATGTCACATATTTCATCGAGACTAAGCATCAACGTTTTTCCTGCCTCACAAACAATGCCACTCACCCCAGAGTCTGCAGCAACGCGCAGAGTATCCGGCCCAATCACCGGAACGTCAAACCGCATATCCTGTTCTGGCTTGGAAACCTTAATTAAGGTTGCCCCACCTTTACCTATGGCTCCTCCTCTGCGAATTGTCTCATTCGTGCCATCGTAGCCCTCCACTGCCAGAACTGTCCCTTTTTTAACGACGATAGTCTGTCCTATATTCATATCACTGATGCTTTTAACTAATGGCCATCCAAATTCTATATCCGCGAGCAATCTTTTCTCCAGACGCTCGAAACGGCTCGGTCCCGCTATCCAGCCTGCATTGGGAATGTAACGATCCAAGAAAGTAATAGCAGAAATGAGTTCGGTTCCGACTTTCTTCATCTCATCAGCTATCGCTCTGAAAATAGTCACCGCATTTCGTTCTTTTAACCGGGCCAAGACCATCACAGCTTTCAAATCCGGACGTAAATCATAAAGCCGTTGTGGTGATATCTGACCTGCCATCATGGCGTATTTGATCTGCTGACTCCCCAGATATTGAAGCATTTTACCAAGTTGGCCGACTCGCAACCAAATGACATCATCTGCTTCAGCAGCTAAATGCTCACGAGTCTCTCCTTCAAAGCAAATCATAGAAATACGTTTGACCCCTGAGATACGTGCTTCTTTCAACACTAACTCAGGATAAAGTCCCTTACCCGCTATCAATCCTAAATGATCTATTTCAGACATCTTTCTGAAGCGTTCAATAACGCCCAATTTGTAAGGGTGTCCTTACCATTAATTCAACCCTTGACCTTACCCAATAACTATTTATAACTCTTTGCTTGCTTTTAACTCGCAGACCGTATTTGTGGGTGGAATCCTCCAAGGTTCCGCCTTTTTTGTCTACAGGTAAAAGTAAGAAATGATTTTAAAGTTAGGTTATTAATGAGCCAGGAATTTCTATCAGTACTAGATTACATGGAAAAGGAAAAAGGGATTGACCGCCAAGAAATGATCTTGGCTATTGAATCCGCCCTTCTTTCTGCAGCGAGAAAAAGTTTTGCTGGAGCTGAGGATTTAAATGTAGAGCTTGATGCTAAAACCGGTCAGATAAAAGCGCATGCTGCATTTAAAGTTGTTGATAAAGTAATAAATAAAAATGCAGAAATTGCCTTAATTAAAGCCAGAGCCATTAAGGTTAATGCAAAGATAGGGGATTTCGTCGAAACAGAAATTCCCACTAAAGATTTAGGACGCATAGCGGCTCAAGTTTTCAAGCAGACTATTAACCAGAACATACGTTCTATTGAAAAAACCATGATCTTTGATGAATTTAAAGATCGTGTTGGTGATATCATCACAGGAACGGTGCGGCGCTTTGAACGCCAGAATGTCATTATTGATCTTGGAAAATTTGAAGCTGTTATGCCCTCAAATGAACGTGTTCCCACAGAGGATTATACGCCCGGGGATCGTATTCGAGGTTTAGTGCTCTCCGTCGACAGCACGCCTCGAGGCCCTGAAATCGTGATTTCACGAAGTCATCCTAAGTTTGTTCATAAATTATTTGAGCTGGAAGTTAGCGAACTACACGATAACACTGTAGAGATCAAAGCATTAGCACGTGAACCTGGGTATCGCACAAAATTAGCTGTTTGGTCTAAAGATGAAAAGATAGATCCAGTAGGGGCTTGTGTAGGCCTGCGTGGTGCGCGCGTAAAAAATATAGTTCGTGAGCTGAATAACGAAAAAATTGATCTTTTCCGCTGGTCTGAAAATATTCGTGAATTGGCTATTGAAGCCCTAAAGCCTGCTAAGCTTAAAGATATCGTTACTGACGAAGAAAAAAAGACGGTTACCATTTTCGTTGATGATGAAAATTTGTCTCTCGCTATCGGAAGACGTGGCCAAAATGCTCGTCTTACGGCCAAGCTAACCGGCTGGAATATTGATATTAATAAAGAGGAAATCGAAGTTGAAGGCTTTGAGGACAAATTAAACAGAGCAGCGCAAACTCTCGGCAAGCATCTTAAGATTGATGAAGAACTGGCTAAAACTGTTATTAAAGCTGGTTTCGGAAGTCTCGAAGGTATTTGTGAAGTATCAGTCGAGGATCTACAAGAAGGCCTGCCTGATGTGAGTGAAGAAACATTAGAAGAAATTAAGAAAAATGCCCATCAGGCGTTGCAAGCACAGAGAGCACTATAAGAGGAATGCCAGAAAAGAAAACTAACAGCAAAACTGCTTCGAAAAAAACTGCTAAGCCCCGCGCTAAGAAAAAAGCTTCGGATAAAACCCCGTCACGTTCTAAGGTATCTGAACCTGAGAAAGCAAAAGCCGCTGCAAAAAAGGCTTCCGTTAATGGTAAGTCTGAAGACTCAATAAAGCCTGAAATTGCCAATCCTGAGCCTCCTGCCCAGCCAGAGAAAACTTCGGATGACAATAAAGTTATTTCTATGAAGCCTCCGATCGTGGTGAAAGATTTAGCTGCACGTCTTGATTTAAAACCCTTTCAGGTTGTTCATGAACTGATGGAAATGAATGTCTTTGCTACGCTTAATCAGACCATAGAAGAAGATGTAGCGAAAAAAGTTTGCGAAGCTAAGGGGTATGAATTTGTTTTAGAAAAACGTGAAAAAGGGGCTGGTGTTCATAAAGTCGAAGAAAAAGTTGAAGAGCCGCCGCCGCCGCCCAAGCCGGAAAAAGTTCAAGATAAATCAAAGCTCTCTCCTCGTTCTCCTATTATTACTTTCATGGGGCATGTCGATCATGGCAAGACTTCATTACTTGATTATATAAGAAAGAGTCGTGTTACTGTTGGAGAAGCAGGTGGTATTACTCAGCATATTGGTGCCTACAGTATTGAAAAAGACGGCCATCAGATCACGTTTCTTGATACACCAGGTCACGCAGCCTTTACTGCTATGCGTGCTCGTGGCGCCAATCTTACGGATATTGTTATCCTTGTAGCAGCAGCAGATGATGGTTTGATGCCTCAGACTATAGAAGCTATCAAACATGCCAAGGCAGCAGGAGTCGCTATTATTGTTGCAATCAATAAGATTGATTTGCCGACTGCAAACGTAGACCAGGTCAAAGCTCAACTACAGGAAAATGAACTTACCCCTGAGGATTGGGGAGGTGACACTATCTGTGTAGAAGTGTCTGCTACCAAAGGCACAAACATGGATAAACTTCTTGAGATGATGATTCTGCAAGCAGAAATTATGGAGCTTAAGGCAGAAGATACGGGAGCTGCGCGAGCACGTATTGTGGAAAGTCAGATTGAAGTAGGGCGTGGTCCTAATGCGACACTTATTGTCGAAAGTGGAACCCTAAAAGTGGGAGACGCATTTATCTGCGGGAACTATTGGGGTAAGGTTAAAGCCCTTATTAATGATATAGGCAAGCCTGTTAAAAAAGCTCCTCCTGCAACTCCTGTTAAAGTTTTAGGTTTCAATGGCTCGCCCGAACCTGGTGAAGAATTTGTCGTTATGAAAAATGAGAAAGAGGCTCGCACTCTTTCTGAAGAGCGCCTTGAAAATCAGCGCGTTGGAAAACTTTCCACAGATAATAAAGTTACGCTAGAAAATCTCTTTGCTAATATTGGTGAAGGTCAGAAAAAAGTGTTGAATGTGCTCCTACGTTCTGATGTCCAAGGCTCTGTAGAAGCTATTATTGATTCTCTTAAAAAGATTCCCAGCACCAAAGTAGAAATAAACTTTATCCTAACTGGAGTTGGACCAATTACCGTTAATGACATCCTGCTTGCTAAAGCATCACAAGCTGTTGTTTTAGGGTTTAACACAAAGACTGAGAATAACGCTATTTCTGCATCCAAGCGCGAAGAGGTGCAGATCAAACTTTATAGTATCATCTACGAACTCATAGACCAGGTGCAAGACGCAATGACAGGGTTGCTTGATCCTGAAGAGCGTGAAACAAAAATAGGTGAAGTTGAAGTGAAAAAGGTTTTCACTTTTTCCAAATATCCAGTGGCAGGTTGTATCGTTAATAACGGTCGCATTACCAAAACGGCCCGTGCACGTATTACGCGTCGTAACACACATGTTTATGATGGTGCTGTAATGACGCTGAAACGCTTTCAGGATGAAGTGAATGAAGTGCGTGCTGGCATGGAATGTGGGGTGCGTCTTGGTAACTTTGATGACTATGAAGAGGGTGACATTATTGAATGTTATGTTCTAGAAAAAGTCGCCCAGAAACTTGAATAGGTACAGAGAAACATTTCCATGCCAACGCGTCGCACAGTACGGGTAGCAGAAACCTATAAGGCAGAACTCACACGTCTTCTTAGTCGTCAGAAAACGTTGGAAGATATGCTCATTACTGTGACGCATGTTAATATCACACCTGATCTTCGCCAGGCGTTTGTTTACGTTAGTAGTCTTAATAAAAAGTTGCATGACGAAGAAATTCTGGCTTCTTTAAATGCTATTCGTAAAGAACTGCAGCATGACATCGCTAAACGTGTTGTTATCAAATACACTCCAAAAATAGCCTTTCGTATTGATGATGCTATTGAGCGTGGTGACCGGGTTATGGATCTTCTTAATGATATTGATGGTCCTAGCGACGAGAAAAACTAATTTCTTCGTTAACCACGCATTATGTAATGGCGACATGAGCCTCTGTGCAAGATCTAGAGATCTTGGAAGTGGAAACTTTAGATACAACGGTGTTGTCTCTAAAGTCTCTTTTCTTCAAGCTTTGACACATCTGAATCGCCCTCTGCTGCTTAATGTGAGTTAAAAATGAGTTCTGTTTTGAGACTATAACGCACCGTTTTAAAAAATCTAAGTTAGGTGACTATTCCTCAAATTCCCTTGTAAACATAAGAATGATTATAGCAGATTCTAAAACACTTTGGCCTACTCTACTAACAGCCACGCTTAATGAACTTTTCCAGCATGTCCATAGTAATGTGACAGATATAATAATACTGAGAAGTATGAAAAATGTTCCTCGTAAGGCAAAGAC
>JBCCWR010000143.1:0-5315 GCA_039193385.1 Verrucomicrobiota bacterium
GTGTTCCCCAACGCGCCAGTCTATCGGGCTCATAAGGATCATCCCAAAATCTTGCAATAAGACCCCGTAGAAGTAGATGCTGTGTTAGCGACATCTCAGAATGAGGCGGCATCTCATAAGCACGCTGCTCCAGCAAACCAAGGCGGCCTGTATTACTGTCTGGCGAGTAAAGTTTATCTATACAGAATTCTGCACGATGCGTATTTCCTGTAACATCGATGAGTAAATTTCGAAAAATACGATCGACCAACCAAGGTGGACAATTATTTATATCCAACTGACGGTTCAGTTCGTTAAATGCGATCTCCATTTCATAAAGGCTGTCATTCCGCGCTTCATCAATACGTGGAGCCTGGGATGTAGGCCCGATAAATTTTCCACTAAATAAATAAGAAAGCGAAGGATGGTTGTGCCAATAAGCTACCAGAGATGAAAGTAACTTGGGTCTACGTAGAAAGGGCGAACTCGTGGGATGTTCCCCACCCACCACGATGTGGTTGCCTCCACCCGTACCTGTATGGGAACCATCCACATCAAACTTCTCTGTTCCCAGTCGACACTCTCGGGCGGCGTCATAGAGAAACTTTGTTTTCTCCACAAGATGATCCCAGGAATGAGAGGGCTGAACATTGACTTCAATAACGCCAGGATCCGGCGTAATCTTAACGTAGTCCATCCTTGGGTCATAAGGTGGCAGATATCCTTCAATGACAATGGGTCTATCTTGCTCTGTTGCCGTTGCCTCAAGTGCTGTCAAAAGATCAATGTAATCTTCCATTGAATACACAGGGGGCATAAAAATGTGTAGCTTTCCATTGCGAGGTTCGACACACATAGCTGTCTTGACGATCCATGGAGCCGATTCCTCTAACTGCGGCGTCACATCTGGTTGTTTCATTTTTTCAGGACGCGGGCGCATGTGTGGCGGCATTTTCCCCACACCTTGTCCGAAAGATCGCATATATTCTTTCCAGGGTTCCATGCGCCTCTCCCCATCTACTCGAAAATATTGTTGAGCAATTTTATCATATTCAGGTAGAGGCGGTACATCTTCGGGCACTGAAGATTCACTTAGAAAACGTAAATCAGATGAAGCCGTCCATGGAATCGAATCCATGGGCAAACGTAACCCCATAGCAGAGTCTCCTGGAATTAAGAACATTTCCTCCGGGCGCAAAAACCACGGACCTGATACCCAGGAATAAACGCCATTTTTCCATCCACGTTCAATCGGTAAGGCATAACCAACTTTTTTAGAAACCCCCTGCTCAAAGACTTTAGCAAGGCGTTCACGCTCATGTGGATCATCCAGTTTATTATTATGAAGATGAACATTAGAGGGCAGACGACGTTCTTTCCACATGTAATACCAGGCATCTTCATAACCATTCATGACAAACTTAGAATCAATGCCTAATTTACCAATGAGTCCTGCCATGAAGTTTTCAGCATCATGCTCATTGAAACCATAGTCCGTCTTTACATCCGCGAATAGCTCGGGTTCGTTCCATATGCGCTGACCATCTTTACGCCATAGGCAGGAGTATGCCCAGCGTGGCAATTGCTCTCCGGGGTACCACTTACCTTGACCATAATGAAGAAATCCACCCTGGCCATATTTCTCAAAAAGCATCTTCATGAGCATATCAGAGCGCTCACTCTTTTCTTTGCCGAAAGCATCCGTAGTCCACTGAGGACTTTCAAAATCATCTATGGAAACAAACGTGGGCTCACCGCCCATAGTCAACCGCACATCCGATCTGCGAAGACGTTTATCAATTTTTTTACCAAGGGCATTAATGGCGCTCCATTGTTCATCGCTGTAAGGAAGTGTGACACGCGGTGTTTCAAAAACACGCTTCACTGACATTTCAAAATGAAAATCATCTTCCATATCATCCGGCGCATTGAAGCCACCGGTAATCGCTGCCGCAGTTCTCGGTTCTGGTGTACAAGCTAAAGGTAGATGTCCTTCACCACAGAAGAGCCCAGATGTCGCATCCATACCTACCCAGCCTGCTCCGGGAAGATAGACTTCTGTCCATGCATGAAGATCGCAGACATCTGACTCAACGCCACTAGGACCATCAAGTGCTTTGACATCCGCTTTTAACTGAATGGAATAACCGGAAACAAAACGTGCAGCCAGGCCAAGCTGTCGCAGAATGTTGACAAACAACCAGGCAAAGTCTCTACACGAACCACAGCCTTTCTCAAGTGTCTCTTCAGGTGTTTGCACACCCGGTTCCATACGAATCAGATAACCAAGATCTCCATTTATTTTTTGGTTCAACTCGACAAGAAAATCAATGACACGTTTTTCTGAACGATCCACTGCATCCACCCACTTCTTCAGCAAGGGCCCCATCTCAGATTTTCGAAGATAGGGTTTAAGATCCTCTGCCTCATTTTCTTCATAGGCAAAAGGATAGTTTTCCGCACTCTCCTCAAGAAAGAAATCAAAGGGATTGTAAGCCTCCATATGTGCCACAAGGTCCACAGAAATTTCAAAGAGCTTAATGGGATCAGGAAAAACGAGACGCGCCAGATGATTACTGAAAGCATCCTGCTGCCAATTAACCCAGTTATTTTCCGGCTTAACTTGAAAGGAGTAGGATATAATCTTTGTTCTGCAGTGGGGTGCTGGTCTTAACCTTACTACCTGAGGCCCCATTATAACGGGCTTACTATAACGATACCTTGTTAAGTGACTTAATTTTACGTCAATAGCCATCCTCAGACTTTATTTCTGTATTTGCATGTTGCCTTAAAATTTTTGAACATTCTCATGTATCATCTGAAACATCTGATGAATAGGCCTCTACCCCCATTTCAGCGAGATCCAGTCCTTCTTCCTGCTCCTCATCAGACGCTCTATTTCCTAGTAACATATCAATTAACAAGAACATGAAATAGCCCAGTAAACCTACAAAAATCAAACAAACTGTAACACCCACAGACTGAATTAAAAGTTGCGTCATGTCTCCATAAAGCAACCCGCTCACACCATTTTTACCATTAGCAAAAAGCCCCACACTCAAACCTCCCCATGCACCACAAGTGCCGTGAACGGATATAGCCCCGACTGGGTCATCCAACTTCAAAGTTTCTTCTATAAAAATGGCACTGAATACAACTAACACACCACTAACAGCACCGATCAATACAGCCGCCCATGCATCCACAAACGCACATGGAGCTGTAATACCAACAAGACCAGCTAACATACCATTACAGCAGAAAGTAGGATCAACAAAGCCGAATTTCATTTTTGTGACCATAGCAGCTATAACCATACCCGCTCCAGAGGCCAATGCTGTGTTGGTTGCTATAATGCCAATGGACTCAGCCGTTCCATCCAGGGATGACCCCGCATTAAAACCAAACCAGCCAAAGGCCAAAAGAAAGGTGCCTAGACATGCCATGGGGTAGTTATGACCTGGGATAGGATTGGGGCTTCCGTCTTCATTGAATTTTCCAACACGTGGTCCAACGACCATAGTCCCCACCAACGCAATGACACCTCCCACCATGTGCACAACAGTAGAACCTGCAAAATCAATATAACCCAGACTTGCTAGCCAACCGCCACCCCAAACCCAATGACCAAAGATAGGATAGATCACTCCAGTGACTAAAATTGCAGCCGCGCAAAATGCTTTGAGCTTCCATCGCTCTGCCAAGGCACCCGTGCATATCGTATTAGCCGTAGCGGCAAAAACCATTTGAAATAGAAACAAAGTGAAAACGCCCCCCGTGTACAACTCATCTCCGCTTAGGAAAAAGCCGTCTATGCCCATGAAGCTGTAGACCTCTCCCCCTATTGAAAAAGCAAGCGAGTTATCCAGTGAATCATCGAGCGCGATAGATCCGATTTCCCCCACGCCTCCAAACATAAAAGCAAAGCCAATAGCCCAGAAAGCCAACATGCCAATGCCATAATCCAGTAAATTCATCGTCATCGTATGCGCCGCATTTTTCGCCCTGGTAAAACCAGACTCCACCAGCGCAAACCCTGCCTGCATAAGCATGACCAAAAAGCCAGCCATCAGTACCCACACCCAGCTGGCACCGAAATAACCGGATTGCGCTTGTGTAGCTACTTCTGAAGGCGTCTTGAGCTCATCCACATATTTTGACAAATCCTCATTCTTCTTTTGTAGTGCATTGATTCGCTTTTCCAGTTTATCAAATTGCTTAAGCTTCTTCAGATCATCTTTAAGCGCTGGAGTAATACCACTATCGATAAGAGTCTTTTGTAAATCAATTTGCCCACGCATGAGTTGCTTCACATCCTCTTGCAAAGGTGCCAGAGATGGGTCCGTCGGTTGCGTGGTTTGCGTCGTTTCCGTGGTTTGAGAATATAAATGCGCCGATCCCAAAAATAGTAAGATAACTATAAAAAGATTTTTTAATCGAATCATTATCACCGCATTCAGCAGGGAACATGCCACACCACCAACTAATCAAGGTGCACCTTACCTAGCTAATCTAGCTAATTTTCTTACCGCGCCAGTAACGTATATGTTTTGTTTTTCTGTCCACCAAAGGATTGTCTGGCGACGTAGCTGGCGTTTCAGGTGATGGTGAAATGTCCATTTTAACATTCTGGCGCAAGGCGATTAACCCAACTTTCCTAAATTTCCCGATTACCTTAGACACCCATTCCAGATCATAATCACCCATTTCAGCTAAATCAGCTACCGTCTTATTCCCTTTACATAGTAACAGGAGCGCCAGTTCATCCGGTGCAGCCTGCAAACCGCCCGCATCTTTACCCTTGATGTATTGAGGAATGTCCGTGGGATTCGGCTGAACAGACTCATAGGCCCCCAGCTCAGTGACTCGTTCCTGGATTTTGTCCAACAACAAAGACGTCATATAGTTTATGAGCGACTGTTTATCTGGTCGGACACCTTCTTCAAAGGTAAAATTAGCATCGAGCTTCGAACATATCTTCTTCAAAGCATCCAGACCATATTGTCCATCTGCGTACGCATCAATTAACTGCCCCTCATGCAAATAGATCGCACCAATCAAATTATCTCCACTTGCAGGCGTTATCATCAATGCACCTGTCTGCATTGATGATGAAAGCAGTCTCACCACTTCCGATAAATTCATCTGCAAAAATGAACCTGAAAACATAACGTATCTCTTTGTTTTAAATTAAGCACTTTGTCTAAATTAAAGCAGTTGCGAACTACGCGAATAAGTAGCATAAATCCTGTAGTAAACAACACATAGGAATATACCAGCCTTAACTTAGCTTTTAGCATCTTCCATTCCTTAATTCATCAAAGTTAATTTCCAGA
>JBCCWR010000144.1:0-5252 GCA_039193385.1 Verrucomicrobiota bacterium
GACCCGTCAGCGGTCGCGCAATTTAGAAGCTGCGCTAAAGAAGGAATTATCCTGAGTGGCTATATTGATGCTGGTTATACTTACAACTTCAGCGGTTCAAATATAAATTACCGTGCAGGTCTTGGTAATAATACAGATTCTGATGGTGGATCTCATGGTGACTTCAATCTGAACGCTCTTAAAGTCGTTCTGGAGAAGCCGTTAAGTGATGCTAACGAATTCCAGGCAGGCTTCCGTGCGGACCTTGTCTTCGGTGAAGATGCAAGCGATGTTTTCGGTGGCTCCACAAATGGTTCTGCTGATGGTGATAGTCTTGCTGTAGAGCAGGCCTATGTTAACTTCCGCATGCCTGTGGCTAACGGTGTTGACGTGGCTGTTGGTAAATTTGTGACATGGCTTGGTTATGAAGTATTTGAGCGTCCTGCCAACCTGAATATCACCTATGGCAATCTATTCTGGAATGCTATTCCTGCTGATCACACGGGTGTTGCTTTCACGACTTCTATTAATGACACAATCGATGATGTAGGTTTTGCTATTGTTAACGGCATCAACACGGATGATGGTATTAGTGCTTCTGGTGGTGATGAAATTGGTGTTATGGCCAAAGTTAACTTAACGAACCCTAGTGGTAATGCTAATCTATACCAAGCTATCTACTACGGTTTCAACGAAACGGACACTTTCCTTAATGGTGGTGCTGGTGGAACTGATGATGGTGACATCTTTATTTATGATGCGTGGGGTAACTGGATGCCTACATTTGCTAACGGTAAATTATTACTCGGCATCAATGGTAACTTTGCTTTTGCAGACACGGACACAGCTGCTACGGATCTGAGTTGGTGGGGCAGTGCTCTCTATGCTAAATATCAATTTACAGATATCTTTAGTCTAGCCGGTCGTGCTGACTATCTACACAGTGATGCTGCTGGTAGGCTTGGTGCTACTGTTAATGATCTATATAGCATAACAATCACAGCAGGATTTGATCTTCTGGAGAATCTGCTGTTGCGTGCTGAATATCGTGTAGACATTACGGATGATGAAACAGGCGTTACTGGAACATCTGGTCAAGGTCATACAATTGCAACGCAAGCTGTTTACAGCTTTTAATATCTGCTTATTTTAAATAAGAGACGCATTTTCTCTTTCTCTTTTCAAAGCCCCGACTATGAGTCGGGGCTTTTTGCATCATGATCAAGATTAAGAATTTGTTAGATCAACAAAAGCCAGAAGCAAGTGAGTCTTCGTCGGACTTATCTGCTCCTAAAAAAATTCCAAAAAGATCTCTTTAGCTTTTCTTCACTAAATTCAGGATTGCGGAGGAAAGCTTGATTGTGCCAGCGAGTCCAATAGTACTCAGCGGTTTGAGTGCAATTAGCAGGATGGTTTTTATGGTAAGAAATTTCTGAAATTTCTTCTGGTCTTCGCAGTTGCATACGAGTGGGACGTAGTTTGACAAAGTAAAGTAGACTTAAGGTTCCTCGGCGTCCTCGATCGTATATGTCGATAAGACGCAGTTTTTCTACTACAAGGCCAGTTTCTTCAAAGACCTCTCGCTTAAGGCCAGCTTCTATGGATTCTCTCTGTTTAACTTTTCCTCCTGGGAGAGCCCAGGATTTTTTGCCACGTGCCTGACGTACCATGAGAATCTGGTTTTCGTTATTAACAATCCACGCCATAACAGAAACTTCTTTATTAGGTTCTCGTATTGAGGAGGAACGTGCATTCTTACGAATGGCAGTTTTCTTTTTGAGGACTACAGGCTTTTTATTAGCAGTCTTGCTAGTCTTGAGCAAATGTTTAGGTGCTGGCTTAGCCATCTTGATTTATTCCTTCATAGTATGCCGCTTGCTCTCCAGCCTGGTATCGTCTCATTAATTCAGCTTCTATCTGTTTGATACGTTTTTCATTGCTGCGAGCAATTTCATCAGCAAGGGTGCCCATTTCTCTGCGATGGCTGGGTTTCTTTTTTTGATACGTTTCTTTTCTACTCTGGTAAATGCTTAATTCATTCATGAGTCCCAAACGGGTTTTATGGAGTGATACAGTGCTTCTATAAATGTATGGATTTGAGATTTGTTGTTGGGATGAAGAACTTTGCTTAGTTGATTGACAGCTCATACAGAACAAGCAGAAAAAACTAAATAAGATGAGAAGAATATGCACTTGTGTAGTCAACCTGATGCTTGGCCGAGATCAAGTAAACAAAAAGCTGGGAATCTATTTTTTCTTATGCAGGCGCCAGTTAAACGCGTTAACACCACGGACAGACTGGCGTTGTTTTTCTTTCTTGATGACATCTTTCCAATGAACAGCTTTGGTTGCTTCATCGGTAGGTCGAGGCTGATTAAGCTTAGCTGTATCTCGGAGTGTTCCTTTTTCAGGCGCTTTTCGCGGAGCTGGTTTATGGACAACGACAGGTTTTTCAGCTGTGGGAACAGGTCTGGAATCTCCAGGTAGTGGAATGGTGGGTTTTAGAGGTTCATCAGACTCATTTTCACCCGTCATAGCGGGTGGATTTTTAGGTTGTATTGGAATAGCCGATGAGCGTGCTTCAGGTTTTAATGTGGCGTTTAGGCGTAATTTAACTCCTCCTACGTAAATAACATCACTAGGTACTATAAAGGCATCCTCAATCATTTCATCACGTATAAAGGTTCCATTGGTAGAGCCCATGTCTATAAGCTCGACGGATTCTTGTGTTACGGTGATGGAACAATGTCTTCGTGATATAGAATCATGGGGGATAACAATCTGAGCAAATTCATCGGTGCAGCCAACGATTTGCGATCCTTCTTCGAGTTCGAAGCGGTGATTTTCCAGATTACAGTTTTCAGCTTCGAGGTATAAAACATACTTTTTAAAATCCGGTAGGACAATAGTTTCGCGCCTTTTGTCTTTTTCTTTCGTTTGTCTATTAACAGCGCTCATCTGCTGTATCTGGCTAAGCAAAAGATCAGGATCTGGGAATTTTGATTCCAAAGACATGAACTCAACAAGGACTTCATCTGGTGCCAGATCACAAGTGATTTCATTGATCTTGAGATCTTTCTCCCAGGAAGCATCTATATCATCAGATTTCCATGCCAACATGGCGAGAGCTGCCACGCGGTTTTTAAGAGACTTCGTACTGGCACTGGTGATTTTACCATTAATAAAATAAATGCAGCCTTTGTCTGGTACTGATTTACGCTGGACCTTAAGTGCTCCAGTTTCTTTTTCCATAACGAAGTATTCGAAGTAATCTATTAAGTATTGGTTGGCCATAACCTGTTAAAGAATGATTTCCGAAATATAAAATATACATTAACAAGTTTGTTTTACCATGACAACAGCATCCTTTGAGGTCTAAATACCGTACCAAGTAAAATATCAGTAAAAATGATAAGATTTTTTTAATCTAAGATGAGTGGAGGTGTTTTATTACCTCTTGGATAAGGGAGGAATTTTAAGACGCATGGTTTCTCGCATATATATACGTCTGTCAATTTTTTGTGTTTTTGGCGTTTGAACATGGTTAGCTACTCTGACCCATTGATTTGATCCAGCTGGACAGCAACTGTCTTCTGGTAAGATGTCGCCAGAATTTAGTTTATCCACGACTTCCATGCGTGAAAAAGGCCCCATACTTGTACCATCAATCTTCAAAAAGAAGCTCTTTGTGTAAGGTAGGTTTTGTCTAAGATCGTTTGTTTTCTTAAGTGCGTCGTGATGATCAAAATCATTCATTATTTACCCTTGAATCTTTTTTATGCTAATAACAATTTCGACGTATCAACCAGTCAATTTAACTATATTATTAGTAGCCTTCGCATCTCTGTGTATGAAATAGCCCATTTAGTCTATCGGTGCATGGGTCAACTGCTAATGTTTCAAGTTTGCCATGAAAACTGCTTTAGCACCTTTAGCTTGCATAATGAGATTACCTTTTCGATCTACTCCGAGATCCAATCCATCTGTAGATATTTTATTCCGTAACAAACTATAGAGTTCACGTGCTCCTAGTTTTCTGGAGCTTTCGCCACTTTTCAGAAAAATATCATCCCCCTGCTTTGTGAGTGTTCGCGTCATGCCTTGAGATTCAAAGGAGTAAGTGGCTCCGATTGGAATATTATCTTTAAGTGAAGGGTATAGAATTGAGCCAAAGTGGAACATTCTTGGTTTCCACCAGGTAGCGGTCCAGGTCTTATTTTCTGCATCGAAATCAATGTTAGCTTGTTTGAGCAGATTTTTCCTCGCCGCAAAGTCTTCTATGGGCAAGCTGTTAGTTTTTGAAGTGTTATCGAGTGACTTTGTCGCGGTTACTTGAGTCATTTGCTCTAGCTTGTGTCTTTGAAGTACGCCTTCGGGGACTTCTTCACTTAATGAAAAGATAGGCTTCTTTTTTGTATCAAGCAGTGATTCTATGGGATCAGATTTGGCAAGTTTTCGCAGATCATTAAAAGTAATGCCATCATTTACTTTTATTGAGCTAGCTAGAGATTTTTCAGAATTTTCAGCAATGTTGAGGTTTTTATTTTCAATTGATGGAGATACTAGAGCTTTTTTCAGCTGAGAATCAGGGTTAGAAATGGGGGATTTTATATCCTGGAAAGCGAGTTCATGGCCTTTGTGACGAGCGAAATACTGCTTGGCTAGCATTTTTTCCTGAGCAAGAATTTGATCCCAAGGAGCTGTAGCGGGTAAAAGTTGAGAGCTTTTATCTTCCTGTGCTTTTCTTTCAGAGGGAATGGCGTCTTCCTTTAAAAGTAATTTGGTTGAAACAATTGTGGGTTTTATGCCATCCATTACGGAATAAGATGCATGTCTTATGCCAAATGCTGGAGAAGTCATTTTTCCCTGTAATTCAAAGCTTTATTCCATGTTTAGGGCTATTTCAAGGGGTATGTAGAAGAAATAATTGCCCTATGCATGGAAACTCATTCCGTTTTTAAAGAGCCATGCTTTTGGATTCTTCGTAAGCGAATGATCTGAACCAGGGCAAGGATTGCGCCGACTAGCATCATACCTAAAGATAAAAGCTGCCCTTGTGTCAGATTCCACAGGGGGTATCCCATATGCGTATCGGGTTCACGGTAGAATTCAACTACAAAGCGTATTGCAGCGTAGAAAAAAATAAAGCACATAGCTACCAGGCCATTGTAAGGCATACCCCCTACTTGAGTCCTTTTTAGTACGAATAACTTGACCATCAGTAAAATAACGAAAAGCAGTATACCCTCACCAAATGCTTCATAGAGTTGAGA
>JBCCWR010000145.1:0-5218 GCA_039193385.1 Verrucomicrobiota bacterium
GTTTTCCCCAGTAACTCCCCTGTTCTCTGAGGATATCCGCTTTCTTATTAACTGGCTGAAAACTGGAACGCCAAAGTATACTATCAGGATGTTGTAACTTTGGGTTTTGATAACTATCTAGATCAGGATAGTCACGATCTAGAGCAGATTGATCATAATACCAATGTACAGGCATGGCCAGAGCGTCTGCTATCAAAGATCCTTCAAAAGCTTTTGTCAGGTTTTTGTTCATTCTATGATTTTACTTTTTTTGATTTAGCAATGCGCCGACAGCGCTCACTGCAATACTTCACTTCGTCCCAACAGCGTTCCCACTTTTTTCGCCAAGTGTAAGGGAATCCACAGACAACACATATTTTTTCAGGTTTCGGTTTCATGTTGTTGCAACTCTTTTTTGTGCATCGCCTGGTCTACGACGGCTTCCATGCCTCTGGTAAATTTTTTGACGCTCCAACTTATTATCATTTTTTCGCACTGATCGAATTTTACGTTGAGCATCCTTGTAGGCTGAAGAATGTTCAACAATAGGATCTGGATAATCTTCACCGATAACACATCCACACATTCTTTGTTCCAGCTCAGGTGTTTTCCAAGGCTCGTGCAAATATTTGTCAGGTATGGCTTTTAATTCGGGAATCCACTGTCTAATAAATAAACCATTGGGGTCCTGATCCATAGCTTGCTTCGTCGGAGAATACACACGAATACTGTTGATACCTGTCGTACCACTCTGCATCTGCACCTGGCTCCAGTGAATTCCGGGCTCATAGTCGGTAAAGAGACGAGCGAGATGCAGGCCTGGCTGACGCCAATGCAGCCAAAGATGGTAACTTGAAAAACTCATGAGCATAGCGCGCATACGAAAATTAATCCAACCAGTCGCTATGAGAGCTCGCATGCAAGCATCCACCATGGGGTACCCAGTTTGGCCACTTGCCCATGCTTGGTAGTAATCATCATTCCATTCATCCTCACGTAAACCATCGCATGCTTGAAAAAGATTCCGCCACTCCAGTTCTGGTTCATCTTCTAATTTTTGCATGAAGTGACAGTGCCAACGAAGACGCCCCATGAAAGATCGCAACGCACTCCGCCAACTCGATAAAGTTTTTTTATCCATATCTATAGAATTAGCTGTCGCTTCTTTTAGAACTTTCTGCCGATGTTTTCCTATGTGATAGGCCTCTCGCACACTCATGGCACCATAGGTGAGATAAGGTGATAAACGACTGCATGCATCAAAGGCTGTGACAGGGCTAGACATTGCTTTAGTATAATCCTTACCACGCTGCCCCAGAAAAGATTCTATTAGCCGATGTGCCTCCATAGCTCCACCTCTTTGCAAATTTTGTTCACCCAGTGAGTTTTTACTGAAAATTTCAGGAGCTATAATTGAAGCACACTTTAAAGAAAATTGTTTATGATGTTTGGAGGGGAATTCAGGTATAGCAAGCGTTTCACGATTCATACGCTTAGCCCATTGAGCAGCCCATCCATTGCGATTTTTCAGACACCTGATGACTCCATGTTGAGGCATCTCATTCCACTTTACATTATGAGCTTTACACCATTTGCTTACTTTTTTATCTCGTTCATATGTAAGTGCATTGCCTGTTTCCTCATGGGACCAAAGGCTATGAATGGTGTTTTTCGAGTGAATATCTGAAAAAATATCGATTACTTCACCTCGTACGATCAACAGTTTCTGACCGAGCTTTGCCAATTGATCTGATAATTCTTTGAGACATTCATTTATAAAAAGAAGATGTCTACGTGAAACATCTTCTCCTGCAATGATTGAATCTTCATAAAGATACAGAAGTATCAAATCATGCGCTTTTTCATAGGAAGCTTCTATTGCCTCCTTAAGAACAAAGTGATCCGTAAGACGTAGATCTTTTTTGAACCAGACAATATGGGTCACTTTGACAAAATCCAATTTATAGATTGGTAATTGATTGCCTCAGGACCAGTTTGGAGGAAAGAACCATCTTTTGGGTCTACCTGTATGACAATGCAATGATCTGGCAATGCGATTGGCAAAGAGTGTTGTAATAATATAGAGAAGTCGTGGAATTTGATTCATGATGCCATTTTCTGTAGATGTTCAATACGATTTGATAGAGATGGAATAGGATGAAAAACAAATTCCTTGGCCGATGAGATCGAGCAATCCGTTTGATTTAAAGTCTGGACCTTGTTGAGCAGTTTAATTACATCATCACTTTTTGTTTGATTGGCCAGTGCTTGATCTGCCTTTAACATCAATTTGTTGTTCAAGGGAGGCCAGATAAATAGTGCGAGAAAGCACCATGACGTAAATAATGCGGCTCCACACAACCCAAACTCCAGAGCATTCGTAGCAGCTAAAAACGCAGCCGGCACAGTGATAGAAAGACCTAACCCTAAAATAGCCCATATCAAAACAATTGATGTACACAAAAAGCTTTTACCATTTTGATGAAACCAATATTCCCTGTAAGCCATAGAAGCAAGTTCATCAGCATTTAGTTCATCAACAGCTTTTTGATTTACATAAAACGTATTTTTAAAAAAAGGAAAGATACACCCATTAACACCTTCTTCACCACCATCATCTAAGATCTTTAGTTTAAGTGGACGGACATTCCACTTCGATAGTCCCTCATTGATAGTCTTTTCCAGGTTTTGATTTTCTACGCATGCCATACCACTTAGATAAGTAGAAGCATAGGGTAGAATGAATATCAGAAACAAAAAAAGGAGGAAACTTGCTCCAACTGCTGCAAGCTGATATAGCATCTCCATCTGCCCGACATAACCAAAAAAACATATGCCCAATACAGTCCCTACGAGAATTAATAACTGACTTCTCGACCAATCTAGGAGCCATTGCCACAATGTCTGTGTCGTTCGGCCAAGAACTGCCTCGGCAGCATAACCAATCAATATTTCAAAAGGCAGAAAGCACAGTGTTAACAGCATTCCTACACACAAAGCATAAAGAGGTAATCCCCATACTTCTCTTAGGTACGGTGGCTCGCCCCATAACAATGCCATAACATACATTGCCCATATCAAGGCCAGATTGAAGCCAATGCTACAAATTCCAGACCACAGGCGAAATACTTGGTAAGATGATGCATTCACGGTTTACAAAATCCGCTATCCCGACAAAAAATCAAATCCATATGTGTTTATTTACCGCCTTCAGCAAGTTTCACATCTTTTACACAACGAAAACCAGTATGTGAGGTGCCCGTATCCGGTGTGTTGCCTCTTCTTGCAGAAGGTCGGTAACTTTCGCAGTAATTCACATGACAGAGAAAAGAACCTCCTTTAATCACCCTTAATTCAGGTGCATAAGGCTGTGAAGGGTCATAGGATTTTTCTGGTCCTATGGGATTAATGCAACAAGATCTATCCTCAGAGTTCGCGGCAACTCTATGGACGTTCACTGCATAGTAATCACTACACCAATTCCAAACGTTCCCTGCCATGTCATACAACCCATATGCATTAGGTGGAAAGGTTTTGACCGGCGAAGTCGTCTCATAACCATCCAGTTCATCATTTCTATAGGGAAATGCTCCAGTCCAGGTATTGGCCATATACTTATCATCCGGCATAAAATCATTGCCCCAAACAAATCGAGTATGAGGCTGACCGCCTCGAGCAGCATACTCCCACTCGGCTTCCGTAGGAAGCCTCTTACCTGCCCATTTCGCATAAGCCGAAGCATCTTCCCACGAAACATGAACCACAGGATGATCCATATGTTTTTTGATCGAACTTCCTTCTCCTTCAGGATGTTTCCAATTCACACCTCTAATCCACCGCCACCAATTGGAATAAACTCTCAAGTCAACTGGCCCCGAGGTCTTTTGAAAAACAAGAGAGCCTGGAGCGAGATCTTGATCTGGAGGTTTTGGGGTTCCTGGAGGCAACTGTTTTTTATACTCATCCCAATTGATAGGCCTTTCTGCTGTGGTGACGTAACCAGTAGCATCTACAAATTCTTTAAATTCACGATTTGTGACTGCTGTTACATCCATCCAAAAGCTATTAACAGTCACTTCCCGCGCAGGTTGCTCATTGGGTTGCACGGTCGGATCATCCGAACCCATCGTGAAGACACCTCCTGAAATCAATACCATTTCTTTCTCAAGTGGTTTTTTAGATAAACAAGAAATCAAAAGAAGACTGGCAATTAGTAAAAAGCTGATTCTCATAAATGAATAAAAATAAACTATGTATAAATGAACGCAAAAATTTCAATATTTGTTTTTGTTACTATTAAATCAGTTTTCCAAAAAAATCGAATAATTGTGTTTTTTAAATTTGCTCTCTGCAAAGACCTTTATCTTTTTAAAGCCTATTACCTTTGTCCATAGGAAAATCTGAATTTTACTATGAATAAGGATAACCTATGACAAAAAAGAACCCCATTCAGATTTCCCTGAATGGGGTTCATAGAACTGGCAACGCCCTACTTTCACGTAGCCTATCGCTACACTATCATCGGCGATCATGCGTTTCACTTCCGTGTTCGGGATGGGAACGGGTGGGACCACATCTCTCAGGTCACCAGAGCTGAAAAATGAATTTTTTAATCATTTCTCAAGCTCTAATGACAAGCCAAATCAACATCAAAGAACTTGGCGTTCTTTGACAACTACACATAGAGAAAAGCTCGTAAGCCTGCGAGAACTTGAATTTATAATTCTAAGCTGGTCCCGACTTGCTTATATCGGGACATACTTAAAATTTAAGATCAAGCCGATCGAGTAATTAGTACCAGTTAGCTGAACACATTACTGCGCTTACACATCTGGCCTATCAACGTGGTAGTCTTCCACGGCTCTGATAGGGAGACCTCATCTTCAGAGGGGCTTGGCACTTAGATGCTTTCAGTGCTTATCCTTTCCGTACTTAGCTACCCTGCGCTGCTTCTGACGAAACAACAGGAACACCAGAGGTACGTCATTCCCGGTCCTCTCGTACTAGGGAATGAACCCGTCAAGTCTCCAACGCCCACAGCGGATAGAGGACCGAACTGTCTCACGACGTTCTGAACCCAGCTCGCGTGCCACTTTAACCGGCGAACAGCCGGACCCTTGGGACCTTCTCCAGCCCCAGGATGTGACGAGCCGGTGGCACCCATCGAACTGCTCGTCGATGCAGAGCGCGAAGGTGTCCTGTTCCGGGGCCTGCGCAAAGACGAACGGATAGCGGCGGA
>JBCCWR010000146.1:0-5170 GCA_039193385.1 Verrucomicrobiota bacterium
TTTTAATCCGTTTACTTGCAAGAAAGGATATCTCATTAGCTAAATTAAAACTTACAACAAATAATTAAGATATTTCCAACTAACGAGCGTCAGGCTGTAGCCTGATTGAATTTTAGCATAAATACTTTTCAAATTAAGATTAATGATAGTTGTAAGCTGCTTAAATAACCCAACTGAAGCCTGCTAGAGTCACGAACAAAGTCACGAACAAAGCAGAGATAAAGCCTTAAAGGAAAAAGGGCTTTCTTCTAAGTCATTGAAATATAAGCGATAAATTGGTTGCGGGAGTAGGATTTGAACCTACGACCTTCAGGTTATGAGCATTGTTTGGATCAAAATTCACAACAAACTATAACTAAGTATAACAATTAAATCATATAGTTAGCAATAATTAAGTGTTGTGATGTGTGGCACATTATTACAGTTTTTTGCGGCGAAGTGTGCCATGAGTGTGCCACACAAGTAGGTCACTAGCTCACTGATAATACTAAATTGTTTTGACTCTACGCTTTTAAACAGCATATTGACGGTAATTCTTATTATAGTGTATTTTTTATAGCACTAACCTAAAGGTGACCGAACAATATGAGTAAAAAAAGCAACACACCCAATTGCCCTGTCGCTAACACGCTGGACGTATTTGCAGGCAAATGGAAGCCTGAAATTTTGTGGCAACTGAGCCAAACAGAGCGCATGCGCTTCAACGAATTACAGCGTGCGATCGAAGGCGTATCCGCTAAAATGCTGGCACAACAACTTCAGGAGCTACAGCGCGATGGGCTGGTTAACCGTATTCAACTCAATAACATTCCCCCTCATGTGGAGTATGAAGCCACGCCGATGATTCAAACGCTAGAGCCACTCTTTGACATCCTAGAGCAATGGTATGTCGACAATGGCGCAGCGGTGCAAAAGGCGAATAAGAAATACGATAAAGAAAACCCGTCATAAAGACGGGCTTTCCATTTGTTTAAGGCTTCACGCTGTAATCGATATCAACAGGTGTCGGCCCCTCGGCTTCACCAATCAGCTGACGCATTTGAAGACGGAATCTCTCCACCAAGTCACGTTCCATCATCCAGCGGCGGAAGTCGCCTGGCGATGTGTTGTGGTGCAGGACGGACTTGTAGCCGCCTGGAGCTTCAATATCATAGCGAACAGGGAATTGAAGCCATGTGCCTTGCATATCCTCTGACAACATCCAGCTCATATATAGCTTCGCAGCGGCCTTGTTCTTTGCCTGTGTCGGGATTGCAGCGGTTTGAAACCATGTTAGGAAAAAGTCCTTCTCAGGAATTTGGAACTTTGTCTTTTGATTGGGGAACGGTTCAAACGACCAGAAGGTTGTGAAACTTGCGCCATACCAGCCTTTATTAATCGCCTCATATGGCCATGCTGTGCCGCGCACCCATTTGGGTTCTTGGGCGACCAGCTTTTCAAGATAATCCCAGCCATATTGCTCTTTTAAGTGCCAGAACTGATACAGCACCGCATCATCGTCATGCGGGTATGTTAGGATGAGTTTACCCTTCAAAGCGGGGTTCAAATAATCCAGGGCATCTCGGGGGCTTTCAATATCCCCCAGCACGTCTGGGTTTGAATAATTGCTAAAGGTCACGCCATACATGCTAGTCCAGTACCCGTTCGGGTCTTTATGGTCTGGAAACACCTTATCCCAATGTTTCGGTTTATAAGGCTCAATCAAGCCATGCTCTTTGTAATATTCAAAGTCATGCAGGGTTTGGAATTGAATCACATCTGGTACATTCTTCTCACCGCCTGCCGCACGCGCATTATCATAGCGCGGCGCATGGTTGAGGCTGACATCCACGCTGTGGGTCACTTTCAAATCAGGAAAGCGTGCTTTGAATTTGTCGAGGTAATAATCAATCTGATCGGGTTTGTCGCCACCCGCACGTAGTACAAACTCGCCACCTTCTTTTAAAGCTTCAGCATATAGCTCATCCAGTGAGCGTTTTTCTATATCCAAAGCCCATGCAGGCGTCGATATTATAGCGCACACTGCCATCACTGTTAGGGTTTTTATGAGTTTCACGGTCTCATTCTCCTTTCTTAATAATTGTTCATTGTCTTAAATGTGTTTTACACTATATATTAGTTAGCGCAATATAATAGTTAGTAAAGACACTGAGTTAGTTAAAAAAGGAAAAACAATGGAGACAGCATTATCCAAAGAACGGAAAACACTCGCGGACTATCCCATCACAGATAAGTGGAAGCCCAAGCACCCAGAGCTTATTCAGGTTTATACGTATGGCACACCTAACGGGGTGAAGATCCCGATTGCGCTTGAAGAAATGGATTTGCCTTATGAGGTGCATCACATCCCCCTCAATGATGAGGGCGTGAAAAGCCCAGATTTTCTGTCCCTAAACCCGAATAACAAAATCCCCGCCATTATCGATCCGAATGTCGATCCTGAAGGCGTGGACGGTGATGCTATCGGCATCTTTGAAAGCGGCGCGATATTGACGTATCTCGCCAATAAAACGGGCCAGCTCTGTGGCATAGGTCAGGCGGGGCGTTCTCAAATCTTGCAATGGCTTTTCTTTCAAGTGGGCGGCATAGGACCCATGCTGGGGCAGTTTGGGTATTTTCATGTCTTTGATGGGAAGGATATTGAAGATCCAAGGCCGCGTGAGCGTTTTCTCAATGAGGCCAAGCGGCTTTTAAATGTCTTGAACGTGCAATTGGAAAACAACGAATGGCTGGCAGGCGATTATTCGATTGCCGATATTGCTACGGGACCATGGCTGGAATGCATCGAGCGTTTTTATAAGGCTGGCGATGTATTGGAATTAAACAGCTTCTCCCATGTCGCTGACTATATTGACCGATTTAAAACCCGCCCAGCAGTCATTAAGGGCTGGGAAGTCGCATCTGTAACTTAGCAAACAGGACAATTCTAACAGGAAAGGAATAACCATGACACTATCTCTTACACCGCGTTCCGGCACAAAGCCCGACACGACGGCCAGTATCCCGCATTCACAACTTAACCAGCATGGTCCCGATGAGGTTATCGAAAAGTTGCATGAGTTTTGTTTTTCACTGACGAATGTCCTTAATGAAGAAAGCGGTATCTCCGTGCCAGGCTCTCGAGCCTTGGTTATGCATGACAGCGTGGAATGTAATCACGATGCCTTTATGGTTGGCCGTGAGTTTGCCCATATCCATCCGCATCCCGATAATGGAAGCATGCACCTTAATCTTAGCAGTAAGGATGCCAACGAAGTCACAAACAAAGGCTGGGGCGAGGATCATTTCCTCGTTACACAGGGGCGGTTGCCGCATGGCCTTGTGATGGTGTTCTCACCGCGTGATGATGCAGAGCTGGAAACCGTCAAAACGATTGTACATAGCTCGTATGAATTTGCCATCGGGTAATATAAAGTCGCAAAAATATTAACAAACTTCGGGTGGACAATCTTAAGAGTTTTACGGCAACGCTTTGTAAAATAGGGGTTGTAAGAACGCTCAAGAGGTTTTGGCACACTTATGGCACAATTTTGCAAACAAAATTATTTTTTAGTAACGGATTTAACAAGAGCTAAAGCCTCTTCCCAAGTTTGATCGATCCAATCTTTGGCTTCTGCCCCTCTCACGAGAAGAGATCCTTCTTGGTTGTGAAACTTATGCGTACTGTCACGTTGAGCTGATAACCAGTTAAATGATCCATCCATATAGAATTCACTATCGTACGCTAATGTTTTATGATGAATTCCATTAACACCATGGATAGGAACACCTGCCTCTTCAAATGCCGCTAATGTTCTTTCAGCACGTTTTTTATCTTTGTTAAATGCCACATCATAGAGAACTAATCGTTTTACACCACGCTCACCAGCGTCTTTTAAAAGATTTATAATATCATCTTGTTCAATAGCATTGATCGATAAGAAGGCCGACATGATGATAATACGTTCTTGTGACTGGGTAAGAGCTTCATGCAATGCTTTACGATGGTCTTTTAATGTTCTTACCCTCTGACACTGAGTTTCTATGGCGCTCCCTACACGTGTTGGAACAATAACGTCAGTAATCTCATTTTGTTCAGGGTCAGATAAGAGATAACTCCCTAATAGGCCAGATGGAGTGTTTATGGACTGGTTTGCAAAAATACGCATATCCCCAAAAACTAAAAAAGACTCTTTAGCCCTTGAAACAGCAACATTCATCATATTCTTACCGTTATCAAAGAAGTAGCTTCGAACATCATCATCTTTTCCGTACACAGAAGAAAATATCATGATGTCTTTTTCACCACCTTGGAAGCGATGAACTGTACCCACTTGAATACGATTTTTGATACCCGCGGTTTTTAAAGCTTTAGTAATTTCGCCGGCTTGCGCAGCAAAAGGCGTAACAACTCCAATAATATCTTCTAAGGCTTTACCTTTGCCAAATGTAGAGCGTAATTTTTCTGAATTATGAGCAATCCAATCAGCAATCGACTTTGCTTCCAGTGGATTACATCGGCTACCGCCTCTTTTCATGGATTGTGATGGAATATGAGCAAAACCCATCGCAGGAAATTCTGTTATCTTTGACGAAGGTTTTTGAGGGTTTAACAGGCCTTTATAAACAAGCTTATTACAGTAATTAATAATCTCTGGGACACATCTCCAATGATCGCTAAGAAACATGCCTTGCGTGTCATCATTGATAGAGCATGCTGATTGTACTTTCGCAATTTGCATCATATTGCCCGAAGAAATTGTTAAGCCTCTTTCTTTAATATCTTCATATACATCTATAAGGCTATATTCTTTTATAAGCTTAATATCCTCATGCTCTCCAAAGGCTCTCACAGGTTCAATTTGATCCGTATCTCCAATAACCAAAGCTTTTTTAGCAAAAGATAAGCCTGTCATACCAATTTCAGGAGCGACTTGACCTGCTTCATCCATAATAAGAAGATCAACAAAATCAAAAAGAGAAACGTTACTGCCCGTTTTTGGAACGAATGCGTTTAAAAGCTTCGGCATCATATGTAATGTTGAGCCCAAGCAAGGGGTTAGCATAGAAAGCCTCCTGAAGAAGCCTTCTATGTCATTTTGAACTGATCCGTAAAGGGATGTAGGAGCTTCATTATCTATTTTCTCTAACTCTAACAGCCAACGACCCTCCCAGTAATGAGATGCTAAAA
>JBCCWR010000147.1:0-5097 GCA_039193385.1 Verrucomicrobiota bacterium
GGACGACCATGCCACACAAGCTTTTGGTGCTTATGGGGGACATTTAGAAGCGGAGAATATTACACCCAATCTGGACCGTATCGCATCTGAGGGAATGATCTTCCGACGAGCCTATGTCGGTAATTCTATTTGCGCGCCCAGTAGAGCCACACTTCTGACGGGTAAACATAGCCACAAGAACGGAAAATTTACAAATAAAGACGAATTCAACCACGACCAACCGCAATTTCAAAAACTTTTGCAAAAGCACGGGTATCAGACAGCAATGATCGGAAAGATTCACCTTAGCGGAAAAATGCAAGGCTTTCACTATTGGGAAGTATTACCAGGTCAGGGCAAGTATTGGGATCCGACTTTCATTACCGAAGAAGGTCAAACAGTCTATAAAGGGGAACATTCTTCGGATGTTATTACTAGCCGAGCTATCGAATGGTTAAAAAACTCCAGAGATAAATCTAAACCCTTTATGGCCATGGTTCATTTCAAAGCACCACATCGCAGATGGCAGCCTACCACACGCATGAAGGAAAAATTCAAAAATAGAATGTTCCCCGAACCTGATACGCTTTTTGATGATTACAGTGGACGCACCACGGCTGCTAAAGAACAAGACATGAGCATCTTGAAAACCATGAGCATGGCAAAAGATGTGAAATCTGAACAGCCTGAACGTGCAGCCGAATTAGAGAAAATTGATCCTACAGATGCCAAAGCTCTGACGAGTCTTAAATACCAGTGGTATATGCGTGATTATCTTGCTTGTGTTGCTGGAGTCGATGAAAACATAGGGAAGCTTATGCAATTTCTCGAAGATGAAGAATTAGCTAAAAACACTGTGGTGATGTACTCATCTGATCAGGGCTTCTACCTCGGAGAGCATGGTTGGTTTGATAAACGCTTCATGTACGAAGAATCCTATCGAACTCCTTTAATAGCCCGCTGGCCCAACGTCATAAAACCAGGATCGGTAAATGCTGATTTGGTGCAAAATATTGATAACGCTCCTACATTTCTGGATATAGCTGGCGTGCCCATCCCAGAAGATATGGATGGCGTGAGCCTTGTTCCGCTCTTGAAAGGAAAAACGCCTCAAGACTGGCGCACCTCTCTGTATTATCATTACTTCGAATACCCAGGTATTCATAAAGTGCGCCGCCATGAAGGCGTTTCCAACAAACGCTTTAAATTAATTCGCTTCTATGGAGTTGATGTTCCAGGTAATGAAGAGTGGGAGTTGTATGATCTTGAGCGAGACCCTCAGGAAATGAATAGCGTCTATAATAATCCAGAATATGCCAGTCAGGTTAAACAACTCAAAGCCGAGTTAAGCCAGCTCCGCTCTCATTATGGAGTAACTGAAGAAGTTTTACCCAAACAACGACCCTCGAAGAAGAAAAAATCATAGAACCACTTATACTGATTCATTTTCTATGCCTGAGGATTGATCTTCGGTAGTGGAATAAAATAGGCGAAAGCCCTGACGGCGAAGTCATTCAGAGGCATTTCAAGAAAGCTTTGCGTGATTTTGCAACCATGGTCGTGTTGCTATTGCATCACGCAGATTTAAAATTATTCCAAAATGCGATTAAGGAGGCCTTCGGACTGTGGCGTAGAGAGAAGTGAGGTCCAAAAGGCAAAGGCTTTATTCCATCCATCCCCCCAGTTTGTGGGAGCCTCACTTTCTTGCCAATAGGTTTCATACTTCTGCTGAGATGTCACCAGCTTTAAATATTCCGGTAATGCATCACGATCCCCCCTAATACGATTGTGGACGCCAGAAGAAGCTTCATCCACAACTTGTATCGGCATTTTAAGTTTATAAAAAAGTTCTTCATTCATTTTACCTTCAGGATGAAATAATGTAATACCTGTAATACGCTCACGCATGGCTTGTGCGGCCTGAAGAACCGTATGACTGCTATTGCCTGAACCGACGACAAGTATCTTATCCATTTGGAAACGTGGGCTTTGCTTAAAAAAATTAACCGCAGTCTGAACGGCTCGCGCAGAAGTCGATGTCTCTACCCATTTATAAAGTTCTTTTGCCTCATCAGCATTCTCAGCTTTACTCCCATTATATAAATCAACAGCCATGATAATGAATCCTCGCTCTGCAAGCTCTCTGCAGACAGCACGAAGCTCTTGCGTTAACCCCCATGAATCTGGAACAACAATCAACCCTGCTTTGGGCATGGCATTCGGAATCACCAAATAGCCGACATCTTCAGAACCAAAATCACGCAATGAAATAAGCATGGCGTTATCAAGTTTTTTGTCCTGTGCATAGCACAATTGTGAAAAAATCAATAAAAGACCTGTTACGATCAAATAGAAAAAAATACGTTTAGTCATCATGGGATAAATTGGATAGCGAGATATAATTATAAATTCAAAAAATTTTGCAGAAGATTTTTACCTTCACGCGTCAAGATGGACTCTGGGTGAAATTGAACTCCATGAATAGGTTTTTCACGATGCACAATGCCCATAATCTCCCCCTGACTAGTCTGTGCGGTCACCTTAAGACAATCTGGCAATGATTCTTTTTCTACAATGAGAGAGTGGTAGCGTGTCGCTTCAAAAGGATTGGGAAGATCTTTAAAAACTCCCTCATTATCATGCTCAATAGGTGAGGTTTTACCATGCATCAGTCTTCCGGCCCGTATGACCTTGCCACCAAAGACTTGAGCAATACTCTGATGCCCAAGACAAACGCCTAAAACAGGTTTTTCATCGCCAAACACTTTGATAAGTTTCATAGAAATACCAGCATCATCGGGCGTGCCTGGCCCAGGAGAAATAACAATACGTGCAGGATTGAGCTCACGAACACCTTCCACATCAATTTCGTCATTACGGTATACATTCATTTTCGCCCCAAGCTCACCTAAATATTGAACAAGGTTATAAGTAAACGAATCATAGTTATCGATCATCAATAACATTATTTGTATCCTATTCTATTTAAAGGCTTTGGCCTGTGCTATAGCTTTCACACCAGCCTTCGCTTTGTTAACACTTTCATTGTATTCTCCAATGGGTGTGGAATCAGCCACCAGACCACCACCAGCCTGCACATAAGCTTGCCCATTCTTCAACGTAATCGTCCTGATAGTAATGCATGAATCCAAGTTACCTGAAAAACCAAAATAACCAACTGCTCCGGCATAGGGCCCACGATGCGTCGGCTCGTTCTCAGCAATAATCTGCATTGCCCGTATTTTAGGGGACCCTGTTACTGTGCCTGCGGGAAACGTTGCGCGCATGACATCATAAACAGACTGATCATCCTTCAATTTGCCAATAACATTAGACACAATATGCATCACATGTGAGTAACGCTCAATGATCATGAAATCGGTTACTTCTACAGTATTAAACTCACACACTCGGCCCAAGTCATTACGCGCTAAATCAACTAACATCAAATGCTCCGCCCGCTCTTTAGGATCTGCCAGTAATTCTTCTTCCATAGCATAGTCCTCTGCAAGATCTTCTTTACGAGGACGTGTACCTGCAATAGGACGAATATTAATCATACCATCCTCACAACGCACATGGGTCTCAGGTGATGCCCCTACTAAGGCAAAGTCATCAAATTTTAGGCAAAACATATAGGGTGAAGGATTGACAAAACGCAGGGCACGGTAGAGATCAAGCGGGTCTTGATCAAAAGGAACAGCAAAACGCTGAGAAGGCACAACCTGAAAAATATCACCCGCCCGGATATGCTCCTGCATACGCTCAGTCATTGAGACATAGTAATCTTGGGTCATATTAACATCAGGATCAGAAACTTCAGCTTCTCTTCGGGCTGCAAAAACCTTGCTATGATCTAATGGTTTATCCAAAAGATTTTCTATCTCGCTTATTTTCGCAATGGCCTGATCGTAGGCCGAATCAACGTCACTTTGCACATGCGTATTCACAAGTATTTTCATACGCCGCGTGTGATGGTCAAAAAGGACCATAGTATCACTTATAATGAAATATGCGTCTGGTAGATCGAGATCATCGTCATGGGCCACGGGAACTGTTGGCTCAAAGAAAGAAATAGCTTCATAGGAAAGATACCCCACAGCACCACCATAAAAGATAGGAAGCTCATGCTCATCATCTACCGTCGCTGGCTTATACTGTTTCATAAGCTTTTGTAACTCTTGCAAAGGATCAAGCTGTGTCGTGATCTTTTTCTCCTGCCCATTCTCTCTAATCGTGATTTCATTGCCTCGCATTGAGAAAATGATATTGGGCTCCGAACCAATAAATGAATACCGTCCAAATTTTTCTACACCCTCTGCTGACTCTAGTAGAAAAGTATGTCCGCCATTATCCAGTTTCATAAAAACGGATACGGGCGTTTCAAGGTCTGCAATAAGTTCTTTGTAAACAGGGATCAAATTGCCTTTCTGCGACAACTCCTTAAATTTATCTTTTGTAGGGAAAATCATATGCTTCGTACGTATTGATGATTAATTTAAAAGTTGTTCCAATCTCACAGGAATCCGTTGCTGCTGTAAAAATTCTTTTACTTGATACACGGACAACTCACCAAAGTGAAATAAACTCGCAGCTAAAACTGCATCCGCCTTGCCCTCTGTGATAACTTCAGAAAAATGTTTGGGCTCACCCGCTCCGCCGCTGGCAATAACCGGTATCGTCACTGCCTCAGAAATAGCTCGCGTCAAAAAAATATCATACCCAGCCTTTGTTCCATCTGCATCCATACTGGTTAAAAGTATTTCACCTGCACCTAATGCTTGCACTTGCTGCGCCCACTCCACCGCATCAATGCCGGTGGGGTTTCTTCCACCGTGTGTAAATAACTCCCACTTACTTTCCTGTGCCTGTACGCGCTTTGCATCAATAGCGACAACAATGCATTGATTTCCAAATATCTCTGAGCCTTCCCGGACCAGCTCAGGACGATGTATGGCAGCCGTATTAACGCTTACTTTATCAGCTCCAGCATCAAGCATACGCTTCATATCCTTCACCTCACGTATACCTCCGCCCACAGTAACTGGCATAAAAACATTTTCCACCGTGCGCCTAACTACATCCACCATGGTAGCTCGTTGGTCGCTTGAAGCTGTA
>JBCCWR010000148.1:0-5054 GCA_039193385.1 Verrucomicrobiota bacterium
ATGCCTTCTTGTGAAAAATATTCGCACTTATACAAGTCATAGTTACCATCTTTTGGATTACTATTCCTTTCTTTAACCATGTCAATAGGCAGCTTAATTGCCCATTGACAATTAGAAATATAAGCAAAGTCTTCTCTTACAAATATCATGCGTAGTTCAGGCTTATACTTCAGCATTGTCCATAGCAAATCAAATAGTTTTTCTTTAATAACTAGATTTGCTGGGACGCATGTTTCAACAACGTTCAATTTATTAGAGGTCATTTTTTTTGGGGTAGTGGCGGCTTATCGGTGGCTAGCAATTCTTTCTTCTTGTCAGTAGCAGAAACCAGGACGGTATAGGTTCCTTCTAAAGCAAAGTCAACAACCTGTATTAGATGATTAACGGGCTGCAAATGTATTGCACTGCCTGAGGATAGGCAGTATTTAGGATTTTGTTCTTTGTCGGTGCGATCGATAACAATACTGTTATATTTAGTAACTCTGCGCACGTGCCCATACATAGGCCCATCCTTTCGAGATGGGTGCAAAGTATGGATATGCACAAAGTCACCAGGCTGAACCATAACTAAAAAGGACCATCATCAAAAGACTCTTCAAACCACCCGTGACGAATGCAATAAAGTCGAAAATTATATTTATAATTACGAACCTTCATCGCAAGTTTCCATTGGCAATGTCTGAACTTGACATACAAATTCCAAAAGAAACCATAATGATGAAATATCACAGGATCTCCGTAGAAATCATCTGCGCCACAGCGAGTGCAAACACAAACACCAGAAGGCGTTTGCTCTACCTTATGTCCAAGTAATTTGCAGGTAAGGTTATTCATTTTTCAGAGCCAGATCATATGCATGCAAAGTATCAATTAGTTTTCCTAATAAAACTGCTCTTCTCATTTTGTTGTTAGCCATAATATTATGACTTTCTAAGTAAGACTTAATTTGAAGGGCGTTTGATAAAACAACAATGTCTAAGCTTTTAGCGTAAGCAACTTCTTCATCAGCGCCATTACTCAGGCCAGGGAGCCTTAAAACAACATCACAAGATTCGATCCAGGCTTTACACCATTTCATCCATTCCTCCCAGCTCATTGGGTAGATGAGCTCATGATAATGGCTCCACAGTGGAGCAAATGGAATAAAACCTAACTCATATAAAATATGAAACACGTCATGCTGAAGCCTGACATTCCGGCAGGTATCGCCCAATGTATATGCGCTAGAGATAAATGCTTTCTTAGTCATCTTTTTCGGGTAATGGAACTGTTGAAGTAATTGCTAAACAAAGTGCAACAATTTTGATCTCTAAAATGTATTTTTTATTGGACTGAATCTTGGAAGCTGTAATAGAAACGTTAGACATCGTGCATTGCGGATGTAAATGGCAATAGGCAAGCCTAGATCCGCCTACTATCAAACTCTCCAATGATGGATAAGCCATCCATAAAATCAAATACCAAACAAAAAAACAACCAACTAAACGACCTATAGGATTGGCATGCAAGTAGCACAAGCCAAGCAAGTCGTAGACAGGCAAAAGTTTTCGATGCATAGTTCTTTCGTTACCTCGCTGCTAAAGCGCTCGCTACACTGACGAACTATGAAAATATTATATCCTGGTTCCCGGATATTAGAAAACCCCTCTAGACAATGACAAACTAAAGGGGTAACAGGGTGCATCTACCCGCGTATCAACGAGTGTACCTTTAAAGTATAACTACTTTCCTTGAACTTGAACTGTTTCATATCGAATCATTGCTTCAAGTTGATCAAAATATTCTTGTTCCTTCTGGCCTTTATTGAGATATCTCAATTGAGAATACATCAAATAACTGATATAGCCTCTTTTTAAAGCAAGGCTTACATGAGATTGAACATCTAATTTCATGGGGTTCCTCCAGGGGATAGAGAAACGCCCTAACAGGTGAGCATTTACGCGTTATGCATTTTTCAAAAGATGTTTAACCAGATTGTCTTTCACCATCATTTGTCTCATTACCTCAACTACATAGTCTTGAGCCTGATCCAATGTCAGGCTCTTAACTTGAGTTTTCAAAAGGTTGAGTTGGAATTCTTGCTCAAGAGTCAGTTTCCCAGGCATATCCATAATTTAAATCCTCATTGAGAGTAGGAAACTCTCGGTGCCAGCAACTTTAGCTTGGATTTGGGAAAGGACTAAAGTTCACCGAGAGAAGGCTTGTATAAAATTTCTAGCTTGGCTGGCAGCTCCATCCTCTTTCCTTCGAGGATGTCTAGAATTTCCTGACCATTGACATCAAATCGATCCCATCGATTTTCAGTACCAGCGCAAGCACTGAACCAACCGCGACAAGGACGAGCAAGAAAATCTTCTACATAGTACGCTTCGTAACCAGTAGTCCCATCTAAAATACGGAACACTGGTTTTCCACAACGATCTTCAATGATGTAATGAGCTTTTTGTTGTTCTTTGGGCAAGCCAGTACGACAACAAAAACGACGACATTCAATCGTCCCGTAATGACGGTCCATTAGGAGACAATACCCTTTCTTCATTTGAAGTTCAGCGGTACGTTCTTTAAACCTATCTATAATTCTGGAAGCAGTATTGGAAGCCATAGCTGTTAACTCCTAGACATTTCAGACATTTCAGTGGCAGGCAGATAGACTGGTAGAGGATGTTCAGATACCTCACGAAAGCGGGTGTCGTGGCTGAAGGCAAAACAACCAGAATGCTGATTATGAAGCTGACCTGGGCGTCTCAGGTATTTGAGTGTCCCACCTTCGACCAATGCAATTTCATCCAAGACAAAACGTGGTGCTTGCTCGGAGTCAGGCTCAATCACTTGAGCCCATTCACCGCCAATTAACGTAAGCTCATCATAGGATGGGCAAGGAAACCAAATAGTCTTCAATATATAAGCTCGTAAGCCTTTAATAGATTGGTCAGACATGGTAAACCTCAGTTAAAATAAAATCAATCAAATTCTTAATTCCAGGAATATAGAAAAATGATTGACTTCTTACAGAATCATTTCGATTTGGTTGGTAATCTTCTTGGTGAAGGCGTTTTAATCGCAATTGCGGCATTCGTTGTTAAACGATTTGTTCAGACTGAGAAAGGCGCAATTGCAGCAGAGATGGTCAGTAAACTCGATGCCTTTATTGAAAGCTCTAAATCTGAGCCAGAAGACGAGCTGACCAATTAAAGCGCAACTTGCTTGCGAATGTTATAGACAGGCTCCCATTCTTCAACAGTTGACTTACTGCCACCAGGCCCTATATTGAAAATGTAATCGTCAAAGTTGCCGCCCACATACAGGGCACAGGATCGTTCTACCTCTTCTGTAATACCCAGCTTTTCAAGTAAGCTTTTAATATTGTCGGCACATTGTGTCTTTTTCTTCAAAATGGACCCTTGCTTAGAGATTAATTGAAAATATTCTTTTACTTCTGCTTTAAGCTCAGCAGATAATTCAGCTGTATCTCTCTCGGATAATTGAGTTGCACTTTCTTGGTCAGGGTCAATACCTGATGGCTCAATATTCACATCAGGTACTTGACACTCTGTTTTAGAAGTGAATGCAGGTGTAGTGTTCAAGTCTTCAATACGTGGCATAGACATACTTAATTTCCTGGAAATTGGAATTTATTACTAGATCGTAGCGCAGGGAATAGGGTCACACAACCAGTTAACTAACTCTTTAAACAGCTAACTAGCCTTTAAGAGTGGTGCTTCTTTCAAATGAGCAATCTGAATTGTCGAGATATTAGATGAAGGTAAAGTGTCAGCTTCTATTTGAATTGCTGTTTGTAAATCCAACAACCTTGCATCAGCTTCTACTTCAGTAGTACCAATTGGTAACACAGCAATGCAAACATCATTAATGAAGAGCAAAAAGAGTTTGCTATCGCTGCTGTTCTCTTGAATGAAATCTGTAACACTCATGGGCTTCAAATATAATGGGCATAGTAAAGCCTTAACGCACTAATACACTAACATACTAGTGCGTTAACGTGTCAAGGTGTTAACCTTGATCCTTGCGATTGTTGGTTGGCATGAAGGTGAAAGTATTGACCAGCAAAGCCATTGAACGACAGGTGCGCTCATCTGAAGTTTGCCAGAAACTCATCTTGATCGAACCTTCAATGTGAACCATTTTGCCTTTGACCAAAGAGATGGGTAGTTTACTTTCAGGACTCATCCAATGCTCGACTGGGATGGGTGGCTCACCCTCCACACCAGTTGCTGGGATGACATTATAAGTAGCAAGCTTACGATCACCACTCTCAAGTTCAACGATCTTGAATGTAGGAGCAGCAGTGATACGGCCAATCACAAGGCTTGTATTGAAAGCACTCTTTGCAGATTTCATAGGTGATTCCTCAGTAAGTTTAATCAGTCGGGTCATAGAGTTTCTGAGCCCAGGCAGGGCCCAGAAATAATCAAACGGTCAAATCTTCTTGGATGTAATTCCAGTTAAAACACTTATAGGCCAGTGCTTTTAGATTTAGTAAATGTCATTGACGGACTGGCCAACGCTATAATCAAACGGTCAAATCTTCTTGGCTGAGTACCTCGTAGCTCAAGCCAAGTAAATCAAGTTCATCGATGTAAGCATCAAAATCAGTCAGGCGGTGGACCAGCATCATGTAAGGAGCTGGGGCCTCTACCTCTAGTGCAATTAACGGCATACTTCATTCCTCAGTAAACGCCATCAAAAACAAAGCCCACCCCCGGAGAGGGACAGGCTTAAACTCAATATTTAGTTGTCAAAGATTAGCTAAAGTTAATTCTCTCTAATAAGCCAATTCATAGTGCCATTGGAAAATCCAGCCTTACAAATGCCTTGATCTTTAGTCGGCCAGCTATAAATGTCTTCATCAGACTGAGATTCCTCAAGCTTCTTTTCACCAAAAGCAAATTCTACTTCAGAGAGGCTTATTCTTTCCGCTCTGTCAAATCTTTCCTGAAACGCTTTATAAAGCTCATCATTACAGTATTTTTCAGGTGGGACGAGACGGTCGACGCGGTGTGCGCCGAGCACAAGCCGAAGGTGCTGATGTGCGG
>JBCCWR010000149.1:0-5029 GCA_039193385.1 Verrucomicrobiota bacterium
ATCCATTGAACAGCTTGAATATTCATATGCAACTCATGGAGCGTGATGCGCGTAAGTTGCCTGATGAAGAAGCCAAGCGTTTTCAGGAAACGGTAGAAGTTTGTAAGCGTGAAGTTCAGAGGCTCGATGCCATTATTAATCAGTTTCTTGGCGCAGTCAGACCGACCTTGCCAGAGATGGAATTAATGAGTCCCGTTAAGCTGCTTGAAGAAGCTATCGTTTTGATGCAGGTGGAACTTGAGGATAGAAAGATTTTGTTGGAATGCGAATTTGACGGACAGGTGCCGCAGCTGCGTATTGATCCGGAACAAATGAAGCAGGTGTTTTATAACCTGATTAAAAATGCTATGCAGGCCATGGTAGAAAACGGCATCTTGCGCATAGCAGTTGAGACGGACGATGAATACGTCATTATCGGTTTTCAAGACAATGGTACGGGTATATCTGCTGAGGATATGCCTCACATATTGGAACCTTACTTTACCACCAAGCAACGTGGCACAGGCCTGGGCTTGATGGTCGTGCAGCGTATTATTCAGGATCATGGAGGTCTGCTGGAACTGGATAGTGATAAAGGCAAAGGTACAACTGTGAAGATCAGGTTGCCACTATTGCAGCGTAGAGTGCGCATGTTAAAAGCTGGTGAAGACGACGAAAGCTGATAGAACCAATCTTACATTATGGATTTTGGCTTAAGTGAATTGCCTAATTTGCTGATTGTTGACGATGAGAAAAACACCAGGGAAGGACTACGTCGTGCTCTGGAAGATAAGTTTGAAGTCTATTTAGCACCAGATTTAGAGGCTGCTTTTAACATTCTCAGCGCAGAAAGCATAGACATTGTCTTAACAGATCTGAAGCTGGGAGGTGAGTCCGGTATGAAAGTTGTGCAAAAATGCAGATCGATCAGCCGTGGCCCGGTTTGTCTGATGATGACAGCCTATGGCTCCGTCGAAAATGCTGTTGAGGCAATGAAAAAAGGAGCCGTGGATTATGTAACCAAACCGCTCAATATTGATGAGCTGGAAATGAAACTGTTGCGTGCCATGAAAGGACGCAAGGTAGAGGCGGAGAACAAGCAACTTCGCTCTGAGCTCGATAAAAAATTCGGGCTCGAAAAAGTTATAGGCCGCTCTGGAGCAATGGAGCGTATCTTCGATGTCGTTCGTCAGGTGGCTGACTCAAGAGCTACGGTGCTCATTGAGGGAGAAAGCGGGACGGGTAAAGAGTTGATAGCCCATGCTATCCATTCCTGTAGCCCACGCAGCAAGCAACCTTTTGTTGCAGTGCATTGTGCGGCGCTTCCGGCAAATCTTTTAGAGAGTGAATTATTTGGTCATGAGAAAGGTGCTTTCACCGGTGCCACCGAGCGTAGGATGGGGCGCTTCGAGCAGGCAAATAATGGTACGGTTTTTCTTGATGAGATTGGTGAGATTGATCTGACCACTCAGGTAAAACTTCTGCGTGTGCTAGGCGAAAGGAGTTTTGAAAGACTTGGTGGAAATAAAAAAATTGATGTGGATATACGTCTCGTTGCTGCCACTAATCAAAATCTCGAAGAGATGGTCCAGAAAGGAGATTTTCGCGATGATTTATTTTTCCGTCTTAATGTTGTGAGAATTGAAATGCCTCCTTTACGGGATCGCAAAGAAGATATACCGCTCATGACACAAGCTTTCCTGGTGGAGTTCACCCGAGAAAATGGCAAGCCGCCCATGACGCTAAGTTCTGATGCAGAGAATGCTCTCATGCAGTATGATTGGCCGGGCAATGTGCGTGAGCTTCGTACGGCTATTGAACATGGTGTGGTTTTGGCGCGACGGCAGGAAATTGGTGTGATGGATCTGCCCGCATCTTTAAATAGTTTGTCCGGCGGAGCCGCAGGTGTTTCGAGTGATACAGTCAATCTTCAGGATGTGGAAAAAAATATGATTATCAAAGCATTGCAGTCTAGTGGAGGTAATCGCACAGAAGCGGCCAAGATGCTTGGGATCAGCCGCAGAACACTGCATCGTAAACTTAACGACTACCAACTGAATTCACTCTAGAATTTTTGTCTGCCCTTGATGAGCGAATGACGGCTCAGTCATAAAGGATTTACCATTGAATTGTCTGACACGGGGGCTAGCTTTAGCCGCTTATGACTTCAGCGCAGATACGTCAAAGTTTTCTGGATTTTTTTACAGAGAAAAAGCATACGGTAGTGGCTTCTTCCAGTCTCATGCCGGATGCGCCTAATTTACTTTTTACCAATGCCGGTATGAATCAATTTGTACCGATTTTCCTTGAAGAAACACCTTGTCCTTACAAACCTGCGCGCGCTGCGGATACCCAGAAGTGCATCCGTGCAGGAGGCAAGCATAATGATCTGGAAGACGTGGGACTGGATACATACCACCATACCTTTTTTGAGATGTTAGGAAATTGGTCTTTTGGTGATTACTTTAAAAAGGAAGCCATTGAGTGGGCTTGGGAGTTAGTGGTCAAGCGTTGGAAGTTTCCCCCTGAGCGTCTTTATGCCACCGTTTATAAACCAGGTCCCGGTGATCCTGCTGATTTCGATCAAGAAGCCTATGGTATTTGGGAAGGCATCTTTAAGGAAGCTGGGCTCGATCCGAAAATCCATATCGTCAATGGAAATAAGAAAGATAACTTCTGGATGATGGGTGAGACAGGTCCCTGTGGTCCTTGCTCTGAGCTGCATGTTGATCTTACTCCTGAGGGTGACACTCAAGGTGCCCTTGTTAATGCGGATGACGCGCGTTGTATCGAGATATGGAATTTGGTCTTTATTCAATTTAATGCCCAGTCCGATGGCAGTATGATTTCTCTTCCAGCCAAGCATGTGGACACGGGCATGGGTTTTGAGCGTGTCTGCTCAATCATTCAAGGAACCAAAAATTTTACCGACTTTAAAAATGCGAAGATCTCTAACTATGAGACGGATGTCTTTCGCCCTATCTTTGATGTTCTTGAAGAACTATCGAGCAAAAAATATGGAGGCACGCTGCCCGATCCCGGACAGATTCATTTATCAGCACAGGAAAAAATAGATATCGCTTTTCGGGTCATTAGTGACCACATCCGTGCGCTTAGTTTTTCCATAGCGGACGGCATCATCCCCGGTAATGAAGGGCGTAATTACGTCCTGCGTCGCATCTTGCGCCGTGCCGTGCGTTATGGCCGTGAATTAGGTTTTAAGGATTTATTTTTTTATAAGCTGGTTGATGTTATTGCAGAAAATTTTGGCGATGTCTTTCCAGAAGTCCGCCAGCGTCATGTGGAAGTAAAGAAAGTGATTCGTGCCGAGGAAGAGAGTTTTTCCAGAACTTTAGATCGTGGTATCGAACTCTTTAATAAAGTTGCAGATAGGCTTGAGAAAAGTAATCAGAAAGCTCTTTTTCCTGGAGAAGATGCTTTCAAACTCTATGACACCTATGGTTTCCCATTGGATCTGACGCAGTTGATGGCTCGTGAACGTGAGTTGAAAGTGGATGAAGCGGGCTTTGAAAAATGGATGAACGAACAGAGGGAGCGTTCCAAAGCAGCTCAGAAGAAAGATGTCATCGAAGTTGCACAAACAGAAGAAATAGGCTTTGCAACAGAGTTTGTTGGGTTTGATCAAACGGAATCGGTGGAAGTTCAAGTTTGTGTCCCGCAGGTAAACTTTGCTCAGGATGAAGAAAGCTTCATGCATGCTAAACTTTATTTCAGCCCTACGCCCTTTTATGCAGAGATGGGCGGACAAGTTGGGGATACAGGCTGGCTAGAGTTTGGTGATCAGAAGATTGAGATTCTGGATACAAAGAAAACTGCTGGTGGTAATGTGTTTCATATCACCGAGGATGTTGCTTTGGTCGAAGGTATTAGTTTTCCTTTGAAAGCGACCGTTGATCCACAACGTCGCGCTTTAATTGAAGCACACCACTCAGCGACCCATTTATTACATTGGGCGTTACGTGAAGTTTTGGGAGATATGGTTTCACAAAAAGGTTCTTATGTCGGGCCGGATCGCCTGCGCTTTGATTTCTCATATCTGGAGGGATTAAAGGACCAGCAGGTTCAAGAAGTTGAAAAATTGGTTAATGAACAAGTCCAGGAAAATGTTCAAGTTCAGTGGGATGAGCGTCCTTATGCCGAAGTAAAGAATGATAAATCTATCATGCAGTTTTTTGGTGATAAGTATGGTGAGGTTGTACGCGTGGTGGACATCGGAGGTTTTTCCAGAGAGCTTTGTGGTGGGACTCATGTACGGGAGACCTCTGCTATTGGACCTGTACGTATTATTTCTGAGAGTGCCATCGCCGCAGGAGTACGTCGTATCGAAGCCATTGCTGGAGAAGCCATATGGCCTTATGTTATCGAGGAATCGCAAAAGATTGATGAAGCAGCTCATCAAGTCGCTAAAGGACGTAAAACACAAATCCATTTTACCCAATTACCCAATGCAGAAAGCAAACCAAATGTTGCAGAGGCGTGGGATATTTTTATAGCAAATAAAGCAGCGTTGGAACAACTGCGAGAAGCAATTAAGGAACTTGAAAAACAAGAAGCGCGCAAAATACAAGCTGAGCTCCAGAAAAATGCTTCATTAAAAGCGAGTGAATTAATCAATACATCAGAAAATGTGGGTGATGTTTCGCTCATTACAGCGGACCTTGGTGAAATCCCTGCGGCCTACCTGCAAACATTAGCCAATGAAATTATGAAGAACTTTCAAGGTGTTGTGATCTTAGCCGGTAAAACAGGGGAAGATAAAGCCGGCATACTTGCTACTGTAGCTAAACCTTTAACCTCTAAGTTGCGCGCGGGAGATATTATCAAAGAAGTCGCACCTGTTTTAGGCGGCAAAGGAGGTGGGCGTCCTGAAATGGCTCAAGGAGGAGGCACTCAACCTGAAAAAATCTCTGAAGCTCTTCAGGCAGCGCGCGCAATACTTCAGAGTTAATAATCAAAGAAACATAGGATTTTGAGTTATTTTTAAAAATCAACCCAAGAAAATGTCTTAATATCCTTATCCTTATCCTTA
>JBCCWR010000150.1:0-4931 GCA_039193385.1 Verrucomicrobiota bacterium
ATAAAAAAAACTTACAAATAAAATAAGTCCATAATGTCATTTAATTATAGAAAATGGTTTGCTATATAGATCTTATAAGTCAATTTGTTCAAATATTGTAATTGTTCGATCTGGAAATAATAAAACACTTCCCCGATCAATACAAAACCTAACCCAACATTACAGAAAACACACTATGAAAAGAATTTTAATTATAGATGATGAAAAAGGACCGCGCGATGCAGTAGAAGAGACTTTCCGTAGCACACACATCGTATTAAAAGCCGAAAATGCTTCTCAGGCACTTCAAGTCCTACAAAAAGACCATGTGGATTTAATTTTGCTCGATATCGTTATGCCTGAGAAAGATGGTATGAAATTTTTGCAGGAACTCAGAGTACTTTATCCTGATTTACCTGTTATTATGGTCAGTGCTGTCACTTCAACCAGAACCATGGCAGAAGCAATACGTCTCGGAGCAGTCGATTTCATTAGCAAGCCGTTTGAAGCGGAAGACCTATGCGTTATCGCAGAACAAGCCCTTGCACACACTTCTGTTCGTCGCCAAATGGAAGCAAACCGACGTGAGCAAGTCATTCATAATCCAGCACAAACCATGATCGGCGAAACAATGGCCTTTCAACATGTTTTACATAAATGTCTGAGACAAACATCTCGCAGAGAACCGTTATTAATTGAAGGAGAGCCTGGAACGGGTAAAAAGCTATTAGCACGCCACATACATAATATTGGTGATCGCAGTAATCAGCCCTTCATTGCTTTTCGCTGTTCCGCGCTGCCAGAGCATTTACACGAAGTGGAACTCTTTGGTCAGAACCTAGATAAACCCTCAATGACTTCTGAGATGGAAACGATGGGACGCATTGATCTAGCTTCTTCTGGAACAATTGTTTTAGAGGATGCTCACGTCCTTGCGGCACCTCTCCAGGAAAAACTCGTACGCATTATTAAAGAAAAAGTTTTCTGCCGAGCCTACAGCAATGAGCCGGTTAAGACTGATGCCAGACTGATCTTCGTTCGCACAATACCTTGTGAAGGTGATTCCGAAGTTGAATCTCCTAAATTTACCTCACAGCTAGAAGAACTATTAGCTGAAAACAGCATTGTGGTTCCTGCTCTTCGTAATCGTAAAGAGGATATACCATTAATCGCATACTACTTCTTGAACCAGTATCGCAAACAAATGAACGCAGTCATCTCTGATATTGACAGTGAAGCGATGGAGAAGCTACGCGAGCACTACTGGCCCGGAAACATTGTTGAACTGAAAAACATTATTGAACATGCCATCATTGTTCACGGAGGTGAAAAAACGCTTAAATTTTATTTCTTACCCGAAGAAATACGTGGCAAAGCTATTCAATTTGATCATCATGATTCGGAAGTTCAGGGAAGCCTCGAAGAAATGGTCAATGCATTCCAGCGTAAAATCATCATTGCAGCCTTAACCAAAGCTCGTGGAAGACAAGTAGGTGCTGCAAGGATTTTAAAAACAACACCTAGAATTTTAAATCATCGTATCAAACAGCTCAATATTAAGACCGTTGCGAAATAACCTTTTAAACAATGAGACTGTGAGAATTTCATAATCCATCTTTAAAGATTACAAAGTTACACCAAATACCTCGTCTAGTCATAGACGAGGTATTTCAGTTATAAAATGTTACTATTTGAGTGAATCCTACAACTTAATTTTATTGGAAATTTTATACTCACCACTTTTACCCGTAAGCTTCTGAAATCCTTTACGGTCTTCTTCCAACCACTTATCTCCGTCAACCGCATTCAGGTTCTCACGACGAACACACAAGTGATTGGGGAGCACATGCTTGGAAGCTATGGTCTCATTAGCTAATTTAAGACGTCTACTCAAAAGCTGCGTAATACCAAGCAACAACTGGGCGCCACTGGTTGCTTCTGCCCTCATAAAATTTTGTAGTCCATCGAGACCCATGGACCATGTAACCACAGGCTCTAATGCTTTTATACTAGCGGTAGTCAAACTTGGTTCAAATAGACTTATTTCACCAATACAATCTCCACTACCCACTTCCCCTAATGAAACAGTCACATCATTCATGGTGCGGACTACTTCAAGTCTTCCCTGAATGACAATATAAAGCGTCGTTGATTGATTATTCTGATCAATGACAACTTGATCTTTCTCATAGCTGCAAAATTCGCCATACGGCTGAAGTGAAGCCACTCTTCTTTCAGATAAAAAAGATAGAACTCCTACAGGCTGAAGCACGTAATCCGACATAACTTTAAACTAGACATCTTCGCTAACAGTGTCAATCGACCCCTTTATATAAAAATCAAAAATGGTAGAAAATATATAGCTTAAAGAGAATTTTCAGCCTCTACATTTTCCACTTTGTTAGTACGAATAAGGTCGTCTATCCCACTCCAGTTCATACCCGTAAGACTGTCAAAAGTTTTAAGGTAAAGAGAAACAGCGCTCTCATCAAATTTTTCATAGAGTGTATCAACAGCCAGCTTGAGTGTTTCACTATCCATTTTTTCAGGAAAGTTACTGGCACAACCTGAGCCATCATGTTCAATATTCAAACCATCAAGAAATTTATTGAGCATTTCTACTTTATCTTTTCCTAACCAATTCATAAGTAAATTCTGCGTTACCACATGACACATAGGAAGGCTCAAGACTGGCAAAAAAATCATATGCCTCTCCTTGCGGGGTAATTGTTTTAATCCGGCTACCCGTTTACGGAGCTGGCTTCCACATTCTTCCAGAACTGTACGGTACAATTTTTTATTATTTAAATAGGCCGACTCTAATATCTCATGATTCAATTCAGGAGATAACTCTGACCATGCTTCATAAGCTTGCATAAGCAGTTAACAACAGCAGGAAGAGCCTCGAACATCAAGCCTAATTGCTACAAACAATAAAACAATCAGGTGACATACCATTATGTGATGGTTTTACAAAGATGTGACTTGAGCGTAGAAAGTTGGAATCATTTTGCTACAAGAACAAAATTAACGTTTCTGAGCAACTTCAAGATCCTCTACGTCAGGCGCTTCTTCGCCTTCCTGCAAAAGTTCATCTTGAGGCATGCTCTGTTGTACAAGCTTTTCTTGGTCTTGCTTTTTTTGATGGGAAATATCCAGAAAGAGATTATAGAAAGCAACACAAGTTGGAAATAAGTAACCCAAGATACCCACGGAGTCATTCTTACCAAAGACGAAATAAGCCAGGCACATACCACTTCCCAAAATACTCATAATCCAAAACATGCGGGGCATGACAGGTTTTTTGGCAACTTTAGATGCGATGACTTGTACGACCCAACGTCCACCGAACATAAAAACACCCAAGTAGCCAATAACCTTCCATAAAGTTACTTCCCATAACTTACCAAACACTTCGATACTAAAAAAAACTTCATGCATAACATCCTGCCTTCTAAAGAGTTCTATAAATATAAAATTTTATATTACCTCAGAAAAGGATTTATGGGCCAGCGAACGAGTCTTGTCAATAACCATGAAACTCCCACCATATCATATATTCCCTTCCAGGCACGTCCGGCAACCGTATATTTTGAAACACCCTTCGTGCGAGGTCTGTGATTGACCGGAACTTCCGTAACACTCAGTCCGGCCTGCGTCAGCAATGCCGGCATAAAACGATGTAAGCCATTAAATGGGACAAGAAATCTTACATGCTCAGCACGCATTGCTTTCAAAGAGCAGCCCGTGTCACGCACCCCATCCCGAAGAAAAAAGCGTCGGATGTTATTGGCAATACGAGAAGCCATTTTTTTCTGCCAATTATCACGACGGGTTTTACGATAACCACAAACAAAATTGTTATCCTGCAGCAAGTCTAATAGAGATGGGATATCCGCAGGATCATTCTGTCCATCACCATCCATCATGACGCAAACATCTCCTGAGGCTTGAATAAGGCCATAGTACATTGCCGCACTTTGCCCGCAATTTTTACCCATCTCCAAACAACGAACCTGGCCTAATGCTTTAATTTTTTCCACTGTTGTGTCTGTGCTACCGTCGTCAATGGCTATAATTTCAGCATTGGGCATACACTGAATGACTTCATCTAAAACTTCCTCAACACATTCTTCTTCATTATAAAATGGTATTATTATCGATACCGTCATCTTTATTTCCTTCTTCATCCTTGAGCTCGTCCATATCTTGCGGAATCTGTTCTTCACTCAACTCCTCTTCCTGTCCACCGAACTCATCGCACAGAAAGATATAAAATTTACGCACATGCTTGCCCTTGTGAACTGAAAAAGTTTCTTCCAGCAGTTCTACATCTCCAAATTCACGTGTTAATTGCACTGGAACATCTTCAGAATCTGAAACTAAAAGGGCAGACTCACGCCAAAACCCATCATCATATCCTGACCAAAATGAATATTGATTCACTATCCCTTCATGGCTGGGCAAATACACTCTGGGTTGATCCTGCAGGTAAAAAGCTAGAAGACTCGCCCAGCTATATTTGTTGGATATGATAAAACTAGCTCCATGCTTTTGCTGCAGTTCTTCAACCTGATCCGCAAGGTTAGCCACACCACGAGCACGATTGTGTAATTTCTCAATAGGCTTAATAGTTTTGTAGCCTAAGTCATGCAACATAAGTGTCATAAAAAACCCAAGGCCCAGAGCGGCATAAGCCAACCATCGCATAGCTGACTTTGACTCCATCCATTTAATGGTCAGGGCTGCCGCAAGAACAGATCCGGCAACGAATGAAGGCGCAGTCCAGTTCACTTCACCAGCCTCTTTAAGGCTAAGAAATGAATAAAATAAAATTAATGGAAAAAATAATACGGCCAAAAATAACCAAGCATTATTTTCTTTGATTAACTTTGGTCGTAATGCACAAAGACCTCCTGTTAACATAAGGAGCCAAATGAATGGTGAAACTC
>JBCCWR010000151.1:0-4909 GCA_039193385.1 Verrucomicrobiota bacterium
CAGCTATACGGCATGACCCATTTTTAAATAAAGATATTTTTAGTTTGGATAAGATCAAACGTTCATGGCCTACATTACACCTTAGGCCATAGTCTAAGCTGGGCGCCTGCTTGCCTAGACTTTTGTTCCAGGACGTACACTTTATCTGCCAGCTCATTCACTTCGGCCTGTTGGTGGGTGATGTGTAATATGGAAACTTGAAATTCACTTTTTATGAATTTGAGTAATTGATAGATTTCCTGACATGTGGCGTCATCAAGTGCACTGAGTGGTTCATCCAGACAAAGAAAATGCGGCTTAAAACTTAAGGCTCTGCCCAGGGCGACACGTTTCATTTCACCACCGCTGAGATGATGTGGTTTTCTCTTGGCAATAGACTCTATACCTAGTGCTTCAAGAAGGTAGGCGACGCGTTCTTGCCTGTTATTCTGCGTCCAATGGTGCAGCTTCAGGGGAAAATGCATATGATCCCTCACGGTCATGTGAGGAAAAAGAGCACAGTCTTGAGGAACATAACCGATTCCTCTTTGTGCAGGTGGTGTATGCGTTACATCGATTTCGTTAAGAAAAATACTTCCGGCTTTGAGCTGACGTAAGCCACAAATGACTTCGACCAGGCTGGTCTTGCCACAGCCTGTTTTTCCCATGAGGCAGACATGCTGGTTATGGCCAACTTCTAGATTAATGTTTTGCAGTGTAAAATCGCCTTGCTCCATTTTATGAATATGACAACGTAGCATTTTACCTCCTAAAATCCTCACCCATAGATTTGATAAGTATTAAGACAAGAAAACTTACAGCCAGCATCATCAAGGAAATAGCGACGGCTACTTCAATATGACCCACTGACATTTCAAGAAAGATGCTTGTGGACAACACTTCCGTTCTCATTCGAGTAGCTCCAGCAAAGATAAGTATGGGGCCGAACTCTCCGAATGAACGGGCCCAGGCCAATGCGGCTGCAGTGATTATGCCATTTTTAGCTTGGGGCAAAAGAATCCTGTAAAAAGCCTGGGCGTGATTACAGCCCAGGGTAAGGGCGACTTGTTCTGCTCGGGTGGGAACTTGTTTAAAAGCCACGATCAATGTACGTGTGGCAAAGGCACACGCGACGACGAACTGAGCCAAAATAACTCCGGGTATGGCATAGGTAACATCAAAGAAGATATCTTCAAAATAACTCCCTGGGGCTGTTTGAAAGAAAATCAACAAGCTAAGACCTATAACCAGCGGTGGGAGTATAACAGGTATATCGAGTATGGTATCGACTAGTCTCTTCCCGAAAAACTCCAAGCGAGTCATGACGTAAGCTAGAGGTATGCCGACGATCAATGAAAATAACATGGAGAGCGTGCATGAAAGCAGACTGAGTTTGAGAGAATACTGTATTTCCTTACTCTGTAATGCCTGGATGATGTGACCTGGCGATGTAAACTGAAGATCGGCTATGAGGAGTAGGACAATAAAAAGAACGTAGCTTCCTCCTATAATCACTAGCACAGCATAGAAGGCTTTATCCGCCGAAACTTTAAAGAGCTTACCCATAAAAATAGATTTCAATAAAAGTAATACCTTTGTAGTCCAGAGGCAGCACAAAAGTATGAAGCATCATTTTTTGCTTTAGAGACTTTTATCAACAGACTGATATCCCAATTCTAAGAAGATGGCTTGAACTTCATCTGACGTTGATACATAGCGGAGAAAACGGTGCGCTTCTGAAGAATTCTGCGTGCTTTTCAATACAGCTAGGGAAACTTTTTTCTGGTACCCATTGGATTCAGGAAAAGTGATACTCTCTATTTCCGGATATTGATAGCTGATGGCATTCCAAATAATTACAGCATCAACGGCACCTATTTTAAGATCATTAGCCAGATCATTCACCGTTGGTTTGAGCACGACGATGTTCTGCTGTAATGCGTCCCACAAGCCAGCTTCTTGAAGCAGTTTTTGAGACTGACGCCCGATACTGGCCGTTTGTGGGTTTCCCAAGGCAATCTTGATGGTCTCCTGAGTAAGATCTTGCAGAGATTTGATTTGTCTGGGATTTCCTTCTCTTACTCCAATGACAGGCCTGATGCTTGCCAGAGCTTGAACGTCTTGGATGAGTTCGTATTTAGCCGCTTCTTCAATATAACTTTGATCTGCCGCCAGGTAGAGGTCCCCTATCTTAGTTACGCGAAGATTAGAAAGTAAAGTGCCAGACCCTCCATATTGAATATTGATTTCTATATCGAATTTTTCTGTGTATTGCGTGGCTATTTTTGCAATAGCGGGCTTCATGGCGGCTGCACAATAAAGAAAAAGTTTTTGGGGTGCGGACGAATCTGATGGATGAATAGGATGGCTATTTTCAACACAAGAAATCAGCAAGAAAGGTAGAATGAAGACCCCTACTAGAATATTCGTATTTCCAGGTTGGCAAATTTTCATATGTGGACGAGCAGAGAGGTGCCTTCTATGAACCATGGTCTCCACAGATGGTAAGGCCGCTCCTTTGTAAAATAATTCTCTAATAATAGCAGCAAACTTTTTGCATGTGAAACTAGCCTAATTAGAAATGGATAAATGATTGATTTCAATGAATGAAAGATCATGGTTTATAAAAGCCACGCTTTCTTCTCTGGTTTATTTGTAATAGAGAGCAAAACATTTTTATACTATCTCTGAGTAGACTTAATTGACTGCCCTTTTGGTGCTTCCAATGAATAGGAACTTCATAAATCATTTCATCGGCTTCTATGAGGGCGACGAGTAATTCAACATCAAAAGCAAATCCGTCTTCAACTAAACGACCATCGATTTTTTCCCAGGCTGCAGCGCGTAATAACTTGTAGCCACATTGTGAATCATAGACATCCTCATGTAAAAGCCAGCCCACGAGTGTGGCAAAGATGCGCCCCCAGTAGTGTCGCAGTCTTTCACGCTCAACCTTCAGCCCCAACATTTTGATGCGAGAGGCAAAAATAGACCCATGCAGTTCATCTTGAGGCGCCTTGGCCCTATTCATTAAACGTACGATTTCCTGAGGTGAAATGGAGCCATCTGCGTCTACAAAAGCATACCAATGAGCTTGCGGACCATCTTGCCATCCTCTACGCACGGCAGCTCCCTTGCCCTGATTTTCTTTTTGTACCATCAAATCACGCAGAAAGGGATATTTCGTCTGTAAATCTTCAATAAGTCGTCGCTTTTGCTGTTTGTTCTTTGGGGACGAGCCATCATCAACTACTAGCACCTGCACATCATGCTCACTGTCGCACAGAGCCTGCAGTAATGGTTTTAAAAAGCCGGGCAAACGTTTGCCTTCATTGTATGCTGGTATAACCAATAAAAAATCACAAGGTGTCATGTAATAAAATCCAGGATAAACCTAAGAGGAGTTTCTCACAAGTGGTTAGAATAGATAAGGAATGTTTTCATTCTGCTTGCCGTTCTTCTGCTTTGGTCGCACAGTGTCATTTCCATTTAGAAAAAGAAGAAGGAATAAAAGAGATTGATACCTGAGGGAGTTAAATTAGCCAAGCTTTGTCGTCATTATGCAGAAGACAAAAAATGTGTGGAGCCTGTTATTCTTAATTTACAAAAGTTGGAAGGGCCAGCTCCTTTCTTTTTTATCTGTTCTGGATTAGTGGATCCGCACCTAAAAGCTATTGCCAATGAAATCGTTGTGCGAATGAAAGAGGAACACAACATCAAGCCTGATGCACGGGAAGGTAATGTGGGCAGTAACTGGATTGTTTTAGATTATGGCGATGTGCTGGTACATATTCTAAACCAGGAAAAACGTCTCTATTACAACCTGGAAGGTCTTTGGGGTGATGCTGAGAAGGTTGAGTAGTCTAATAATCTAAGTAAGTTGAGACTACATTTCTTCAAGGGTTTGAATACCCAAGAGCTCCAGACCACAGCGAAGTGCCCCACCTGTTAAGTCACACATACGCAATCGACTGTTTTTAAGCTCTTCATTGTCTGCCTTTAATACAGGACAATTTTCAAAAAACTTATGGAACAATGAAGCCAGCTCATAAAGATACTGACAGAGATAATGCGGACGTCCCTCACGAGCTACGAGCATGGCAATGTCATCCATCTCTAAAATTTTACGCGCTAGGTCAACTTCCAGTGTTTCTTGGAGTATGAGCTTTGTTTGCTCTTGGGTTTTCTTTCCTGCCTTACGAAGTATGGAGCGTGTTCTTACATAAGCGTTTAAAACATAAGGTGCGGTATTCCCATCAAACGCGAGTAGTTTCTCCCAGTTAAAGACGTAGTCCAGGTTGCGATTTTGGGCTTGGTCTGCGTACTTCAACGCTCCAAGGCCGATCACGGCGGCCTTTTCTTTAACCTCCTGTTCTTCCAGATCAGGACGCTTCTGTTTTAAAATCTCTGTGGCTCTCTTTTCGGCTTCATCCAGTAAGCCTTTGAGCTTAACGGGTGTGCCTTCCCGGGTTTTAAGGGGCTTCTTATCCTGACCAAGGATGGCACCAAACCAAACATGCTCGAGCTTGAGCTTGATATTCATTTGCTCTGCTATGGCAAAAAGTTGTTTGAAGTGTAGTTGCTGCCGTCCATCTGTTACATAGATGACTCTGTCTGGCTTAAACTCAGCCAAGCGGTATTCCAACGTAGCTATATCCGTCGTTGCATAAAGCGCTGCTCCATCGGATTTTTCTATAAGGAAAGGATGGTCTTTGAGTTGTTCATTTTCTTTAAAGTAGACAACGACAGCTCCTTCACTGCGCTCAGCAATTTTTTTCTCTAACAAATCCTGTACAACTCCCTTGAGCCGTGGATTATAAAAACTCTCGCCTAACGTATGGTCAAAATGGATGTCTAGACGTTTGTAAATAATCTCAAAGGCTTGGCGTGAGTAATCAATGAATTTCTGCCATATCTCAAGATTTTCCTG
>JBCCWR010000152.1:0-4748 GCA_039193385.1 Verrucomicrobiota bacterium
CTATAAAGGATTTGATAAGGCGCTGTAGACTTAAGAGACGAGAAAGGTCTCTTGTAGTAATGAGAAACGCAACATCTGCTTCGTCAATGGCTGAGGCAGTGCTGGGAAGGTCATAAACCCCCGTATCAACTATTATATATTCTGCAATGCCTCGAGCCTGCTTAAGAATGTTTATGCCTATATCATAATCACAACCATAGAAATCAAAATCCTGATTGGGACATGCAAGGAATTTAAAACCCATAGGATGTTCTGCTACGAGAGTTTTAAGCAGTTGCAAGTCGAGTTGATCTCCTTGGGATATAGCATCTGCTAGTGTATTGCGGGGGACATGATCGAGCATAGTAAAGAAATCACCCGCGTTCATACTAAAATCTACCAGTAGCACATCTGAGCCTAATTTGGTCATAGCAACGGCTAGATTGGTAGCAAAAACAGACTTGCCAACACCTCCTCTCGCACTTGCTACAGTTATCATATAGGATTTACCGCGAACATCCGTAGCGTCTACTACCTGTGCTTGAAGCGCAGCAGCACTTACGACTGCTTTAGACAAAACCTGCCTTACTTGTGTGGCATCTGAGGTGCCGTTGATAACGTCGCGTAAGTCTAGCTGCAGAATACGTTGCCAGACATCTCCACCCTCATTGCCTTCAAGAATAGGCACAATATAAATATCTGGATATTTAGATCGAAGCTGGTCTATGAGACTAAAGCCATCTATATCCTGCAATGCTAATTGAAGTAAAATGACTCGAACTGAACTGGAGCCGATATGAAAGAGAGCATCATTACCACTAGCAGCATGACCAGCAAGATTCATCTCACTCTCTTCATTTATTGCTTGAGTGATAATGCCGACCATCTCAGGGTCACGATGTACTACAAATATATCCGTCATTCCATGTAAGGGCTACACCCTATGCTAATTTTGTGACTCAGTTTCCTCAGATCGAGGGATAATTTCAAGTCTGGAACTACGAGGCTGGGGCTGCACAACGGGTTCAGCTTGAGACGCTTCAACTTCGCTCTCTGTGGTTTGGGGTTGCGTTTGCGTTGATACAACAGGCGCAACTTCCTCAACTGTAACCGCAGGGCTGGGAACATATTCATTCTGAAGCGGAACAACGGCTGTATCAGCTAGAGGATTAGCTTCAGCCATCCTAACATCAAATTCTGCAGCACTGACGCGGGTTGGTAATGGCTTGAGCTTCATCAATTTTTCATTGCGGAGCAATGTATCCATTTCAGATGTCCTGGCATTTCCTTGTGCTAGCCAAGATTGTTCATCATTATGTTCATCAATGCCTATTACCTTTGGCATAATAATGAAAATCAACTCCGTTCTATCTTCTGCATCAGTTCTATTTTTAAAAAGCTCCCCAAGTAGGGGGATTTTTTCTACGAAAGGAACAGATTCATTAGCATTGGATTCATTTTCATCAAATAAACCACCTAGAACAAGCGCCTCTCCATCTCTGAGAGCCACGCGTGTCTCAATCTGCTGTGTTGCTATAGTTGGAGCACCTGTGACTTCATTCGTGCTGGTGATAGAACTGATCGTTGGTTGAACCATAAGCCTGATAATACCATTTTCATCCACTGTGTTGACAGTGCGCCCAAGTTGAACCTCTTCTCCCGTTGTTGTTTCGTACATGGACTTACTCTCAAAGGCAATCTGACCATCGTTATTTCTAAAAGCATTTTCTTCATCAACAATTGGCGTGATTCTTAAAATAGTACCTACATCAATAAAGTCCACTTCCTGGGCTACAGCCCCATCTGATATAGTTGTTGTCGTTATGGGAACTTCAGAGCCAACTAAAACCTTGGCGGGCTGGCCATTTAACACCGTTAGAACAGGCTCTTGTAATATTTTAACGACATTACGATTTTTTAGTAAGTTGAGCGTCGCTTCTACGCTATCAAGTGTCTGGGTTAAGTCCCAAAAAGGAGCACTTGAACTAAAGTTTCTAGCTCGAACGGGCCATGAAAAACCATCAGCTCTATTAGCGGTTGTACCAGTTAATTCACCCGTATCATCAAACTCTTCATCAACACCACGGTACTCAATCCCAATTTCCTGATCATAGTTGTGTGCAACTTGTAATATTTTGACCTTGATCCTGATCTGAATGGCTTCTCTGACACTAATCAAGTTTACCACGTTCGGTGAATAAGCATATGCTACATTCAATGCTTTTGTTTTAATCAAATCATTCGCTACTTCGCCTTCCATAATAATAGTTGGTCTAAAATCAGCCGATGCTATCAGTGCTTCTTGAGTACTACCCTGAGCGGTACTATCGGCAACATTTAATGTTGACGCTGTGCTGGGTGCGAAAAGATTACTGCCAGCTTCATCCCCGAAAGAATCTGTAAGATTTCTTCCTACAATGGAACTCTGCGGAGGGAGCACACGAATTTTCAGACCTGGATCTCCAATGAACGCTGTGATAGCTTCCTCGATTTCTTTTTCAGTGTTATTCTGTTTAACACGGCTTTTCACTTCGATGGCAAAGATCTTCGTTTTACCGTCTTCAGTGATAGAAACGTTGGCATTTCCCGGCTGGCGTAACGCTAAAACGAGTAAGTTATCCACCTCTGCGGGCTGCTCAAGAATAATGGGTTCTTCTAGAACCTGTCCGACTTCATCTTTAAACTCCCAGTAACCATCAATGACCACATCTTTATTATCGATGCTTATTATAGCCGCTCGGTAACTGTTAATAGGCACAGTCAGATTTTGCCTCGTGAAACCACTTAAAACGCTCTTGTCTGTTTTCTTTATTGCGGCATCTTGAGCATTAGAATCTAACGATCCAATGATCATAAGAACAATTAAGCATACATAAATATTTTGATTTTTCATGGCTACATCCAATTCTGTTTTTTAGAAAATCGTTCTCCTTGTATCAACTACTGGCTCAGGTTCTTCAGCAGGAACTTCCTCTACCACAATCTCTTCTACAGCTGGTAAATATTCTTCTAAAACGGATTCGCTACTCGTTCCTCGAGTATCAAATCTCTCCTCATCATCATAACGCCTGAGAACATAGGTGATTGATGACGCTCTGGCTTCCGCAACTAATATAATTTCAGCTTCTTTGGGACTGACTTCAAAAGTAATGGTTGTCCCTATAGCTTTTCTGCCAGCAGTATTATCTTTATTGCCCTTTTTAGCTGCTGGAGAAACGGAACCATGAATTATGTCAAACACCTTTACTTTTTGCAGAAAAGTAAAGGCTTGTGTAGTACTTGTAACACGGTTAAGTGCAGTTCTTCCCGTGTCTGCTAGCACAAACAATCCTATTAAATCCACATAATCACCATTCTTAACCAGATAAGATGCCGCTTTGGTTTCTGATACCGAAACAGAGACAAGACGCTTTCCGGGAGGAATGATCCTTGAGACTTTATCAATCTTCTCAACTGATTTGAGTTTAGCATCTAATATAATATCTCCTTGCGGTATGAAATGCGCTGGCAACCGCCCCCCTACTTCGGTGAAAGCCTTTAGAGCAGTCTCTGGAACATAATCCTTCGGCATTTGAACGACTTTAAAAGCTCCCTCTTCTAAAACTTGGCCGAGTTCTAAATCTTGATTTGCAATTAGTACCGAAACTTTTTCTACCTTAACAGTCCCAGCTGCAAGAGTCGCTTTTCGTGTCGCTTCGTCTTTCACCTGCTTAACGTATGTGAAAATTAAGAAGATACAGGCAATACCTAGTATTAATGCCAGTATAAACAAGAAATTGAATGATTTACCTACTCCTGCCATAACTATTTACTTAAAAATATAAAAAAAGTATTTGAAAGGTCAATACTTTTAGTCAATTAAATTATAATAATTATAGCTTAATATCGGCTGAAGATTTAATTACAAAAGCAAGTTGTATTCTTTGAGAAACCAATAGGAATTTATGTCAGATTCTGCTTACCCCAATTCTTCAAACGTAAAGCATTGAGACGAATAAAACCGGAGGCATCATTTTGATTGTATGCCCCTTGATCATCTTCCATAGAAGCAACATCCTCCTCATAAAGACTATACGGACTCTTTCGTCCAATAGTAATGATATTACCTTTATAAAGTTTTAACTTAACTGAGCCACTTACTTTTTCCTGGCTCTTGTCAATAGCTGCTTGGAGGAATAACCGCTCAGGAGCAAACCAAAAGCCATTGTAAATAAGTTGAGCATATTTAGGCATAAACTCATCACGAATCTGCATGACTTCACGGTCCATCGTTAATGTCTCTAGCTGACGGTGTGCTTTGTATAGAATAGTGCCTCCAGGTGTTTCATACACGCCTCTAGACTTCATTCCTACAAACCTATTCTCTACAATATCATCACGACCAATACCATGCTTGCCTCCCAGAGCATTCAATTTACGGAGCACATTAGCCGGAGATAATTTCTCACCATTAATTGCCACACAATCCCCTTTTTCAAACTCTAGCTCGATAGTCTCCATTTCATCCGGAGCCATTCGAGGCCCCTGAGTCAGCACATACATAGCCTCTTCAGGTTCAGTCCATGGATTTTCCAGAATACCGCTTTCAAAACTAATATGCAGTAAGTTGCGATCGGTCGAATAAGGCTTTTCTGCAGATACTGAAATAGGAATCTGTTTCTCTTCCGCATACTTTATGAGATCTGCACGTCCTTGAAAATCCCACTCACGCCAAGGAGCAATGACCTGCAGATCTGGAGCTAATGCTGCAAAAGTCAGTTCAAAACGAA
>JBCCWR010000153.1:0-4681 GCA_039193385.1 Verrucomicrobiota bacterium
GGTCCCTTAATGTTTTTTTTCATTAAAAGCACAAAGAAAATAACTTATATACTTTTGGGAATAATTATTATACTTCCTCTGGTTAGATATCTATTAAGTGTTTATTCAAATATAGATCAATGGAGATTTACTTTCACTAGACTAGATGGAATTTCCATGGGGCTATTATTGGCATGTTATACAAATAAATCTTCTTTTAAATTTTCAAGCCGTAAGCAATTGTTCACTTTAAAAGCTATTTCTCTGTTACTTCTTATAATATTTACTGCACTTTGGATAAGTAATTTTGAAGCATTATTTTATTGTAAATTTACTGTATCCTCTGCTTTCTATGCCTCTATTGTTCTCATTGTCTATTACTCGGAGATTAACAACAAAAAGAATCATTCTCTATTCAACCGGATATTTGTTTGGCTAGGTAAAAGGTGTTATTGCATTTATCTATTTCATATGTTTCATTTTTATCTTTGTTCACATTTTATTGATAATGAACTTGCACTACGCTTTCTGGCACTAGCGCTCACTTTGTTAAGTGCCCACTTTTCATGGACTCTTATAGAAAAGCCATGCATTCAATTGGGACAAAAATTTTCGTATGACTAACCGCAGTATATTTTATTGATATAATAAACTTCACGCGAGCTTACGCTCGGGGTATCAGCGGCTACCGATCTGACACTGCAGATCGGTCCAGTCGCAAGGGGATGGAGCTCCGCGAATAAAAAAATGATTTGCTTATTGCTACTGATTTATGCAGCCTTCACCGCTTTATTTTTAGGAAAGAGAAAATTATGAGTGAACAAGTATACAATAAGAAAAATCCTTTTCTGGCCAAAGTTACAGAGAACAGATTAATAAATAAAGAAGGTTCAAAAAAAGAAACCCGCCATTTCGTTGTTGATCTTGAAGGCAGCAACCTCAGTTACGAACCGGGATATTCTCTGGCCGTTTTCGCTCAAAACCCGCCCTCTGTCGTTGAAGCGTTAATCCAGAGACTCAATTTCCCCTCTGACCATCCTATTGAACAAAGAGATGGATCCACCAAAACGGTTGAGGAACTTTTCACATCAGGACTCACCTTAAACCGCGTAGGTAAAAAATTCATCAAAGGCCTGGCGGAAAAACTGGATGGTGAAGCCAAAGAGAAACTGACAGCTATTATTGAAGATGCGGAAAAATTTGAGGAATATATCTTCAGTCGGGACTATGTCGATGTCCTGAATGAGTATGCGGACGTTAGCTTCACTCCGGAAGAGTTTGTTGGCCTCTGCACTCAAGCGCTACCTCGCCTCTACTCCATCGCCTCCAGCATTGCTAAACACCCCAATGAAGTTCACCTGACAGTCGCTGTTGTTCGCTGGAATACCCATGACCGTGAGAAAAAAGGCCTGGCCACTGGATGGTTGGCAGATCATCAGGAACTTAACCTCAACACGCTTCCAGTCTTCCTGGCTCCCAACAAACATTTTAAAATCCCACAAGACCCAGATACAGACATCATCATGGTAGGTCCTGGAACAGGAATCGCACCCTTCCGGGCCTTCCTCGAACAGCGTGAAGTGGATAAAGCCCCGGGACGCAACTGGCTCTTCTTCGGTGATTGGACACGTGCGTACGATTTCCTTTACGATGATGAATTTGAGGCCTGGGAAAAATCCGGACTTTTAACCAAACTGGACACAGCTTTTTCCCGTGATCAGGAAAAGAAAATTTATGTTCAGCATAAGATTGAGGAAAATGCCGAAGAAATCTGGCAATGGCTCGAGGGCGGTGCCTATTTCTATGTGTGTGGTGATGCTAAACGTATGGCCAAGGATGTTGAAAAAACGCTTATTGGTATAGCCGCAAAATATGGAAATATGTCCGAAGAGGACGCCACAACATACATCACCAAAACACTGGCACGAGAAGAACGCCGCTACCTCAAAGACGTTTATTAAAAAATTGCCCGCTTGTTTTCGTTGTACAGCCGTCAAGCCTTGACTATAGTCTTCTGTTATGGCGACCCGGAAAACCACCGCTCGTAAAAAAACCTCGCGCACACCACGCAAGAAAGCGACGACCAATCGCCGTACCACGAAACGACGTAAACAGAATTTTCTACAATCCAACTTACTGCTGATTGTAACCCTGCTTTTGCTGGCAGGAGGCTGGTGTGCAGGCATTTACTTCTATTTACAAAATCAGGAATTACGCCGTTCCACACCAGCATCTTATTCTAATGATGTTTTACAACGCAAAGCTGAAAAGCTGGCCGAAGAACATCCTAATGCAGAAGTCTTTCAACTGCCGGAAACTCTTAAAGAAAAAAAAAAGTAGTTAAGCCGCAACCGCGCCCTCAAATTCCCCAAGATTTTCCTGACCCTATTGAAGAACCTGCGCCCCTCGAATCTGCAGCAGATCCTCCCAAGCTTACCGAAGACAAGGAGATTCAAGTCTCTAAAAAAATAGTGGTTCGCTCCGCTCTACCGATAGCGACCGCTACCCCGCAAACAGAAATGGACTTTGCCGCATGGCAAGTTCAGCTTGAACGACATCACTTTTCATCAGGAACCATTGATGGCATTTTCGGCATGCGGAGCAAACGAGCTGTTTATCAATTTCAGCGTCACATGAATTTGCCCGTTACCCATGAGCTGGATATTGAAACCCGCCTTCGTCTGGGCAAGCCAAGTCAGCCTTTTAAAAAGTATATGATAACCGCTAAGGATATGGCGCAAGTCAATCCAACTCCCGCACTTTGGAAAGATAAAGCTGAAGCGGCCTTTCTTGGTTACAATAACGCTTGGGAAATGCTTTCTGAGAAATTCCAAACCACAACTTCCTTTTTACAAAAATTAAACCCGCAGCTTATGGACCCGAAGATCAATACCTTGCTCATTGTTCCCAATAATGATCTCTCTTTTCCCCTGCCCAAAGCAGCACGTATCGAGATCATACTTTCCCAGACAACCCTGCTGGCCTACGACAAAAATAACCGCGTTATCTGCTGTTTTCCCTGCTCCATCGCACGAGATAAAAACAAACGTCCCAATGGTGCCTTAAAAGTTATTAATTTTGCCGAAAACCCCAACTATACTTTTAATCCCGAAGTTTTAAAATCCATCGCAGAAAAAGAAGGCATTACCCAGAAAATGATATTACCTCCCGGGCCCAACAACCCCGTTGGCTTGGCCTGGATTGGGTTATCCCAACCTGGCTATGGAATACACGGCACGCCCGAACCTGAAGACATTTCCCGCACAGGATCATCGGGCTGTTTCCGCCTGGCCAACTGGAATGCACGCAAACTCTTACAAATGATTTCTAAGGATGTGCCCGTCCACATCATCGAGTAACTAACGGGCTTTTTTCTCTAGAAGATAATCCGGATTAAGCTTCTGCAATCTCTTGGGAATAAACAATCCGTTCTTGCGGATGAGTTTACCATCAAACCAGACTTCTCCACCGCCATAGTCTTTGCGCTGAATGCAAACCATGTCCCAATGAACTTGAGAGCGGTTTCCATTATCCGCATCTTCATAAGCCTGACCGGGAGTAAAGTGAAAGGAACCCGCTATCTTTTCATCAAATAAAATATCCCGCATAGGGTGAAGCAGGTGCGGATTAAAACCCAGACTAAACTCGCCTATGTAACGCGCCCCTTCATCAGAATCCAGAATTTCATTCAGACGCTTGGTATTGGCATTAGCCGTCGCCTTAACAATTTTCCCCTTGGCAAATTCCAACCGCACACCATCGAAAGACGTGCCCAAATAAACTGTTGGCACATTGTAGGTAAGATGCCCCTCCACCGAGTTTTTGACCGGACAGCTATAAACTTCACCATCAGGAATATTCCGTAAGCCGCCACACTGAACGGCACCAATGCCTTTAATGGAAAAACGCAAATCCGTTCCAGGGCCCTTAAGATGAACTTGATCTGTCTTTTCCATCAGTTTCTGTAGCACACGCATACCCGGCACCATGCGTCGATAATTAAGTGTGCACACTTTGAAATACAAATCTTCAAATTCCTCTGTGCTGCACATGGCCTGCTGGGCCATGGAAGGTGTCGGCCAGCGCAAAACGACCCACTTCGTTTTATTCACCCGCCAGTTAAGAACAGGCCGCATAACCTTTGCCACCATCTTAAGTTTTGATGAAGGAACATCTGAATTTTCAAAAATATTATCCGCCCCACGCAAGGCAATATAAGCATGCATACCACGCATCCGCTGCAACTCAATATTTGAAGAAAACTTCACCGCATCCTCATCCGCTCCCTTGAGAAGTTCGCGAGACACACGGGCATGGTGAATGTTCACATAAGGGTTCGCGCCCTTCTTACGAGCCGCCCGCACCAGCTCGATAACCATCTCATCGGGAATATTAAATGCATCAATTAAAACTTTTTCACCACGTTTAAGTTCAGTGGAAAAACCTGTTAGTACCTGGGCCAGCTTAGCATATCGATCATCACGCATGCATAAACTGTAGTCAAAGGGTTATAGAGACGACAATGATTTATTGACTGCTCAGTGAAAATGGTAAGATTTTCTATGCGCTTCAACCTCACCGACTCCTCCTCAAAGGAAAATTCCCACTTTTCTTCATCCATAGCGAATCTCCTACTGGTCGCCCTGCTAAGTTTATCTCTTATCTCCTGTGGCCGTGATCAGCAGACCACGCCCCCCCAACC
>JBCCWR010000154.1:0-4672 GCA_039193385.1 Verrucomicrobiota bacterium
AATCCAGTCTGATTTGCCCACAAATCAACAGGTTCGACAGCTGCACAAAAAGTTCTAATTGTAAAAAAATATAAAGTTTTCAGAGTCTAAAGTGTTGCACTTCATCCTTGAGTTCGCCAATACAAGAAAAAACTAAATTGTCAAATTTTTTGATTGCGTTAAAGGGGTTGTATCCAGTAATCCTCCAAAACCGCCCTTGGTGCCCTGTAATTCCATGATAACAAAAGATTTATTTTTGAAAAATGAGGGCGTTTTCGCTGTTTTTAGTTGTGGTATTTTTTGAGAAAAACTCTCTGTATCTCTTTTCCACCAAAGGCTTTAGAGTTTTTCCCCAAATCGTAAAACCCTCAATTTTTTAAAATTTTCACTCAAACCGTTTGTGAGTAATGGCTTGAATGGTTTTATATGATTCTCAGTTTCTGGCTTTGAATATGGTTTACTTTTTGGACCTACGGGGGTATTTGAACAAAAACCTACGCTTTGAAATTTATACTTAGCACCATAAGTGTATGTTTCTACATAAAATCCCTATAAGTTTCTATTGCATCATCCACAAAATAAGTTCCGTTTGGAAGCACGTGTTTGTACGGTAGTAGGGATATGTGAGAGAGGGTTTCATCATCAATGATCTCCCCTTTCTGTCTTAGGCCTTCAACGATGTTGTTGATTTTTCTAGTATTCCAGAAGAGTACGGCATTTGATACAAGACTGAGACAGCTGGCCTTATTCATGATCTCCTCATAGTTCCCGGTAGTAAATTCTCCCTGATCTGCAAAGAATATACGTCGGGGGAGCCTATGACGGTATTCCCCTTTATTGAGCTGCAATTGTACCGTTTTTCTCAACTCTGGATCGGTAATATAGCACAGGATGTATTCTGTTTTGATGATTCGCCCCAAGTTGGTAAACGCTCTAGAGAGTCGGTCGGCTGGATAGCTGCTGGTCAAACGCTGAACGACGACATGAGCCGGAACGGTTCTCTGCTTTAGGGATATTACCACATGCATCATGGCTTCCCACTGTTCTTCCACGATATCCAGATCGACAGTTTTACTCAACAACGGCGCGAAATCGCCATAGTTGGCGGTCTTGCTTTTATCTAATCGGTAGAGTTGTTGATCTTTCAGATCGCGTATTCGAGGCATGAAGTAGAAACCCAGGAGGTGACACAAAGCAAAGACAATTTCTGTGTAACCATGGGTATCGGTTGTGTGCTTCTTCACATTCAGCAAGGTATTATTTTCCAGTAGTCCATCCAGAACATACAAAGCTTCGCGAGGGCTGCATGAGATGATCTTGGTACTATATACGGAATATTGATCAGAAACATGCGTGTAAATACCGATCGCTTTATCATAATAACCATAATAGCGCGGGTAGTATGAGGCGAGCAGGCTGCTTGCTCTGATTTTGAATCTTTGCGCATCTGATGATGAGATGGTTCCACTGCCGTGGACGGCACTCAAGGGCAGCTTATGGTGCCTGTTAACAATCTCGGCATTGGATGATTTCAGAGTTTCTTCTCGAATATAATGGTTCAACACATGACGGAGCATATCTACTGTTAATCCATCCACGCAAGCACTCATGGCGACTGGTCCAAGATTGGTTGCTTGAGAGATTAGGCAGGATATCAAGGTTTTGTAAAAATACTTCGGCCTAGCCTGATGTTCTTGAACAGGGGCGAAATGTCTAGTGAAGCGCGTAAACCGATCCACCTCTATCAGTAACTGTTCAATCCGAATGGGAGGCATGCTGACATCGATGACTTTCTGTAATCTTGTGACTGAAGCAGGTAAAACGATCTTGTCATAGCGTTTTAATTTTAATTTTCCGTCCTGTATGGTGGCAAAATCATCAGTTTTGAATCTCTTGATGGCCTGGGAAGTGGTTTCAATGAAGTTTTGTGTGAGCACTTCCTTCGCTTGCGTGGGCTCAGGTTGTTTTAGCTCTGCATAAGCTGTATCCCGTACCTCATGCAATCGGGATTCAGATAGCATCATATCCCAGAAAAATACATGACTTTTGCTTTGCGGCAGATATAGATCTCCTGATCGCAGGGCATCCTTTATCGCCAATGCCACACTCATTTCCCAAGCATTCCTCTTGATATTTCCTTTGGAATCCTTGAGGGATTTTCGTAATTCTTTGGGAACAAACGTTATCGGTGCGTCTTGCGGTAGTCTTTTGAGTTCGCCAGAATCCATCTTCCGGATGATCTGAATGGCCTGTGCCAGTGACTCACTGCCGTGTGCCCCAGAAAATCTCAGATGTATGAACTCTGAAAAGTATTTACGCATGCTTGGGTAACGCGCCAGAAGTGAATCTCCGTAGCCGTGCTCTTCTATCCTTTTGAACTGGCGTAAATCAGCAAGAGATTTACGCAATTTGATCTCATCAATCTGCTTCCACAGGGACTCTCTTGTAAATAATTTCTCCTCCGGCAATTGCAGCAGGACATCTGTTGTGGTGATGATGATATCAACTGCCTTCTTGTGACATTTACGCGCCTCCTTATGCTTCTTTTCGTAGGCGTTTCTGGATTCTCTGCACATTTCCGTGACATACTGGTCATGCATTGTGACCAGATGATCCAGTAGAACTTTGCGTATTTCCAGAAGGAAGCATATCATCAACGCATAACGTTTCTGCTCACCAAACTTTTTGATATCCTTAGCGCTATAACGTTTGGTAGGGTTAAAAAGATAACCGGCAAAGCCAGGTTCTAACATATGTGCTTCAAAGGTTTCCATTCCTGCATCTTCTAAGATTTGATAGCGCTTGAGGTAGGATTGTATTGAAGAGATTGAAGCTGCGGGTGGAGATTCTTTCAATTGGTAGAACAGAGATCGCTTCTTCCCTTCTGGGACGATGAGTAAATGTTCGATGAATTGCCGTAATGCAGGGGAGAGTTGTTGGTATATTTTCTTAAAAATCTCTGAATGAACCTCAGAGCACGCACGGATAATCAATCTTTCCAGAACAGAAGCCCCTGGGAGTAGAATCTGATTGTTAAGAAGATAATTCTCTGCTTGTGGGAACAAAGTACCCGGCAACAGCCCCTTTCTGGCCCACTCTCCCAGCCAATTTTGTAGTCGTACCCGAGTATCGTCATCAAATCTATGAAAGCCCAGATAGTTCAAAATATTTTTGCGGTGCTTCAAATAGGTTGCTTCTCGCTCCGGCATTTCTACGGTTAACGATGGGGGCAATTCAAGTTGACTACCAAGGTAAGCAATAATGCGAGGGGAAACGCTATCAATTTGTGCCAGAAATCGGCCATATAAACGCACTGCACAGAGCTGTATAGAAATGTACAGGCGTGAGTTTTTCCTGTATTTTCCAATTTCTTCTCGGTCTTTTTCAGAAAGTGTCCAATCCCGCGCCATTTCTTCATCGGAAAATTCCTGAGGCAAGGAAGTAGACTGATATCGCTCACATTTCGAGAGAAACTTTTCTTTTGTGCTCATGTTATTAATTTTGTCTACGAATTTATAATATTATAGACAGCATATTACGGTTCAGATAACATGTCTATTAAATCGTTTTTTCTGTATTGATAGACACAACTGTCTATCAATTGATTTAGGAGACATTTTTTAATCGATGAGGCTTTTTGGCTATGCACGAGTGTCGACCCACCAACAATCTCTTGATCTTCAGATCAACGAGCTGAAGGCTGCCGGCGTTAGCTCGCATCGAATTTTTACAGACAAGCTCTCCGGTAGCCATGTCGACCGTCAAGGACTGCAATTACTACGGGTAAAAGTCGAACAAGGCGATGTTATCCTCGTCACCAAATTGGATCGTCTAGGTCGGGATACTGCCAACATGATTCAACTGATCAAAGAATTTGATAACCTAGGGGTGGCGCTGCGTTTTTTGGAAGATGGGATCAGTACCGAAGGGACGATGGGAAAAATGGTCGTAACTATTTTATCGGCTGTTGCTCAGGCAGAGCGTCAACGTATTTTAGAACGAACGAATGAAGGGCGTTTGGAAGCCAAGACCAGAGGCGTCAAGTTTGGACGCAAACGAACTGTGGATCGTGGAAAAGCCCTGAGGATGAAAGCAGAAGGGATCGGAGCCACCGAAATTGCTAGGAAATTGCAGATTGGCCGATCAACCGTTTATAAAATCCTCAAGGAGGCGTAAGCGTAGGTTTTTGTTCAAATACCCCCGCAGGTCCATTTTGGACGACCTTTAAAAGTGACAGATAAATTGAACAGCTACAAAAAGCCGATCAAATCCTTCTGCCCAAACACAGGACATCGCACCCACAAAGGTATAAACAACAGAGTAGAAAACGCCCATCAACCCACACGAAGAAAAGAAAAATGTCTCACCCCCAAAGGCGTTCAAACGATGCTTTCCCTCATGGGAAAAGTCCGTAATATCTTCGCCGTGAACGTGGGACGACATACAAAACCAGCACATCTCCAAAGACTCGCTTTTGGACACGCTAAAAATATCTGGGATCAGGCCTCTCAAAGCCTTAAGTCTATCTAAAATTCAAGAAAACAGAACTCTTTTAACCTCTCCACTTTAACTTGACGGTGACCTCTCAACAGTTTAAAAGAAGGGTCATTTTAGACTGCTCCACGAATTATGCTGTTTAGTTTACTTATGCTTTCACTGTCAAGATGCTCTATATCATCAATCAGTTTATTTG
>JBCCWR010000155.1:0-4530 GCA_039193385.1 Verrucomicrobiota bacterium
GCCACTCAGCTATCAATTTTTAAGTCTTGATTAAAGATGTCTTCCAAGTATTGCAAACTCTCTATTTATTGACACAAACAAGTCAGTTGCCATATCGAGTCTGTTTAACTTGGTGATTTTGAATTCCATGCATTTGTTGCGTGATTTTCTTAGCCTGATCGGTATGGCCCAATCTTTTGGCAATTGACAGTCTCAAAACAAGACTAGGATTTTCCTGTAGACGACGCCAAGATTTTAGTAAGCGGCTATAAACTTTCAACCGTATTTCTTGAATAGAGCTAATACATAGCTGAGGTAAATCGCTGACAGGGTAATGGCGTTCATTACACAAATCTCCTATACGTGCTTCAACCAGCTGTATATCCTTCTTCGACATCTTAGTACGCCATCGTGATGCGGCAGTAGGGCTAGGTAGTGCATAATCCGAATTAGCAGGATAAGACAGCATTTTCTCATCATATCCAAGCCCCAGAAAGTGGCATACCCTTGATAATTCTAATTCTGGGTTAGCTATCAGATTCTCAAAGCGAACTTCCATACGCCGATCCTCATGCACCTTTTGGCAAAGAACATCCCAAGTGTGCTCAGCTTCTACCCAACGATTGGCTGCTACCCACACGTTGCCAGCCCAACCCATGTTTACGACAGAATGAGCAACATCTCGGGGATCTCTCAGGATATGAATATATTTAGCATTTGGCCAAAAGAAGCGAAGGCGGTCAAAGTTTTCATGACACGTCATACCAACCACAGCTTTGTCATTTTGTCGCTGCTCTAAAAAACTGTTAATTAATTCTGCAAACGTTAGGGAGCGATCAATATGAAAACCAGATCTACTGAAGCTAGCATTTAAAGATAAGTGGTTATAAAATGTGTCTAATGGAGGGGGCTCACCGTTCTCTCCTACCAAGTGCATTGTGAACTCAAACTCATGGGACAAGGCAATTTGAGGATGATGATCTAGCATAACTCGTAATAACGTTGAGCCACTACGATGAGCACCTACAATAAAAACCGGTTCAGCTAAGGGTTGTAAAGTCATCTTATGATTTCCTGAAATTCTCTATACCTAATTTAAATACTGGAATGGCACGTATAATTTTGGTGAATCTTGAGTGACTGAATCTTATTATCGAGTTTTTCTAGCTCCTGTGTAACCCCATCTGGCAATGTAACGCCTAATATTTTGAACATATCGCGAACTCTTAATCGCCAATCATTGAGTTCCAAACTTTTAAGATGATTCCTGTAATGAATATTGTTCAAGCGCTCCTGATCTTGCAAGAGTTCTTGAATAAAGGCAACTCCCTCAGATGCATCGTCAGGAAGCTCAATGGTCGAATCTTCCCAGTCAAACAGCGTCTTCATCATCCCCGACTTGGGCTTTTTCCCAACTATTGCACTGCCAACTCCAGTACTCTCAAACCATCGACGAGGAATAATCGCCCCATCGAATCGATATGAAGGGTGTTTTTTTGAGAGATTTAGCGCTGCTTCTGATACGGTGTAATTAAAGTCAAATGCTAAAATCAACTTACTGTGTTGCAAAGTTTTCTTGAGCTGTGCACGATGTAAATAATCAGAACGCTTATTACAGTAACTTATTTTAGGAAAATGATCGGTTGCTAAAGCACTGCTATGGTAGTAGAAATTGTCTGATTGTTGCTCAGAGTTAAAATTATTACATAAGGCAAAGTAATAATTTTGGGGTGTCCTGCCATAGCTAGCTACATCAATACAGCGCCTCCCAATGCCTACTCCATGATTAAGTACATCGAATGCATAGGGTATAACTTTAACAGGAACACTGAGAAACCTTTCAAGTTGAGCTTGATACTCTTCATAAGGAATAAATAAAGTATCAAATTGATTCACATAATCTGGATAGCTTTCTAGAATGCAACAATCTTCTACATAGCCTACAACAAGATCAAATTTTTCACGCCAATTGGAAATAGATGTAACTTTTTTCAGCAGGTCAGGCGATAAATCCATCAGAAACAATATATTTTGTTTCTGAGAAGAAAGCTTCAAATCCAGTATCTGATGAAAGTTACCAGCTAATTTCCCAAATTTAGAAGCAATGGTAGCCGAGGTTCCATGGTGAAGTCTGGCAAATTTATAAGCAGGTTTAGCTTTAGGACACAAGATTTCAGCGTCGCACCATTCAGCCAATAAATCTTCAAACTCAAATATGCTTGCCCAAGCAGGTGATGCAATGAGATCACGGCTAGACAATATATATATATTAAAATTATTCATATATTCTTTCTCCTATTTGTTTTCACTCTTGTTACATATCTGGACAGTACAAAGTTCTTGGTAGATAACTAAATTTGGTAGCTGCTCAACCCGGTTGAAAGAGAGAACGGCCTGAAATAGCCCTTGGGGTAGCAGCCTGCAAGGCAGAGAGTCCCTGACGACCTGTGTTAACACAGATTGAGTCGCCGCAATCAGCTCCTTCCCTCAATCCGACCGACCGTCATTAGTCCCTGTTTTTCTAACGCGTCTAGACGCTGGCTTAGGTGTTGGATTTCTTCCCAGAACGCCATGATTGAGGGGTCTTTCGCCTCGTCGGATAGATTACTGATGTCGGGAAGGTTTTCAATAATAGTAAGCCTGTTCCCTATGAGTTCTGCTGTGTGGCAATTTGTTTAAAGTTCTTACATGTTAGGGTTTCGCAATCTAACCAGGACTTTAGTATCGCCAGATCTTGATCAAAGATCTTTTCCAGATATTCTAAGTTTTCAGCCGAAAGCTGTGGTCTTTCAGAAAGTGTCCATAGCCTTCTAACACGCGTGCGAAATGACTTAGGTATTAAAGTTTTTCGGATATGACTTAAAACGGGAGCATTCACTAAAAATTCACGCCACTCAGACTCGCGCATACGTTCACTGGAAACATTTTGAGCATTTAAGTCGTGGTGCCATACAGGCTTGTTAGCATATCTAAGAAAGCTACAAATTCGCTCTAGCTCAGGTTGCGGATTACGTGTCAGTCGCTCAAAAAAGACAGGCAACACTTTTTCCTGTCCAAAGTTCTGGAAGTAAGGCTCCAGTTGCACACTATACTTGCTGTACGCAACTAGTTCAGGGAAAGAGTGTATAACTTCATTGATATCGCTTTGGGGTGGAATGTTCCGCTGACTCCATTCATGGATGTATTGTGAAACCAAACGGTCGATTGGATGTCGCATTACATAAATAAACCTGAGCCCAGAAACATCATCTATATGAGCTTTCATTCGCTCAATTGTCTGAGGATGAGTTGGTAACTTGGTGTAATGAGTACTGGACTCTCCGTACAACACATCTGTTGCCGATGGATTAAAAAGAGATGAGTACCAATGAGCTCCCTTAGCATATTGACTATCATCGCTGAAAAAATTGGGTTCTTTCAGCTCTGTCATGAAAATACCAGGCTGTAGTACAAGCTGCTCATGTAGTGTACTGGTGGCACATTTCATTGCTCCAATCACAAAAAAGTTAGGTGTCACGTTCATTGCACGTTACTACTATAAAAAGTCCGCTATAAAAAAATCAGTCTATTCAGACCAAGATGAGGTCTTCGTATAGAACCTCTAACTTTCGCCCCGGTGGAAGCTGGATCGAGAACTCTTGCCAAAGCTTTTCAGTTTTAATCCTGGGCATATTACTGCAATCTTCCTATGTTCTGAGCATTCTTGACTTAGTATGAAGACGCCGTCTTCTCTAATACGGTCTTACGTTTTGAGCGAGGTACTCGAAGATAAATCTGCCTGCCGCTAGGGGCTGCGCATAATGCTGCAGTTACATATAGGGGCCAAGTCAGGTTGGGTTGATAAAGTAGAGAACTTTCGGTGAAATTGTATGCTATCAACCAGCTTAAAAATGCTAAGGGCCATAGATCCTTGGGTGTCGTGGATACGAAAGAGCGGATAATCGCATATCTGTAGGCAACAAAGAAACTGAGCAGGAAAAAGGCCAAGCCGATGAGCCCTATTTCTAGAGCAAGATCTAGATAACCATTATGGGCACTGGGTGGAATATATTTATGGCCCACAGCCGCCCCAACTGTTCTTGCAAATATGCTGTTAGGAGCCCAAAATGTACCGCGCCCAAATCCAAGCCAAGGATTCTTATCGAGGAGTTGCAATACAGCAGAGCCCCAAATCTCCGTACGACCTGTCAGCGTTATGTCTCTGCCCATGCTCTCTAGAATGACTTCCCACGAACTTGAAACAATATATGTAGTGACTATAAACAATAAGCTCACTAGCTCTAAATAAAGCCTTCGCTTATTGCCCTGATTTTGATATATGCGGTAGAGATATAGAAGGATGATAGATAAACTAGAAATAGATAAACTTGTTTTCGAAGTGGAGAGGATGACGAGCCCATAGGCGAGATATAATCCTCCCCAGGTTAGAATTCGATACATCCGACTAACTTTTACTTTTTGGGCTGCCACGAGTACTGCAAAAACAGCTACAGTCAGCGACATAAATTTGCCCAAACCATTTTTATGGGTAAATACTCCCGTCCAAGCACC
>JBCCWR010000156.1:0-4473 GCA_039193385.1 Verrucomicrobiota bacterium
CATCATAAAACTAAGCATCAGCAAGCCAAAGAGCGACAGCCATAGGCCATAACTAAGCTCAATATGCAAAATAAGACGTTCCCCAAAAGCTTCATTTAACTTCCAACGCGCCAGCACATAATAAGCTAAGCAACCCATACCAACAGCTAAAGGAAATATACGAGGTAAAAGCGGCAAAAGAAAAATGACCAAAGTAGTCAAACCAAAAACTGGCGCTAACACCATGAGTTTAGCTCCCCATTTTGCTTCTTCTGAGCCAAAAAGCACCTGCATGAGCACACGCGTAAGCTTGCCTTCAAGGGTATCATCCCACGTTGTCATAAAAATCTGATAGCCAGATACCCCCTCACTCGGCTTTTCAAAGAGAGCTTGCCGCTCACGCTCACGCATCCACACCCATTGTTCCACGAGGCTTTCCTCATCATCTTGAGCAATCTTTTCAATCAAAGTACCAACACTACGAACCAACGTCTCAGAACTCAATCTGACCCAAGGCAGAAAAAAAGCCAGTATGACCAAAGCTGAGATTAGGAGGCCGATTCCTTTGAAAACAAAGGCGACACCTCCGGGAACCTTGCTTGATTTTGATTTACGTCTTGGCATCTCTCTAAATTGCCCCCTGTGAAGACGCTGACCATCCTTTTCTTGTGAAAACTTGACGTTTTTACAAAGAGTATTTTTTACGTATGGTACAAAAGATGTCTTTATCACCCAATGAAACCGAGCTGGAATTACACGATACACAAAGCACCAAAGACTCGCGCAACATCGCCATAGATAAAGTTGGAGTCAAAGGATTGAAACACCCCATTGAAATTGCCGACAAAGCGCGCCAGAAGCAGAACACGATAGCCACCATTTCACTTTCCGTGGATCTGCCCCATCATTTTAAAGGAACGCACATGTCCCGCTTCGTAGAGGTGCTCAATGCGCACGGCTCCCTCATCCACGTTCAAAACATCCCGGATATACTCAAAGAACTACAGAAAAAGCTGGACGCTAAATCAGCCCATCTGGAAATGCAATTCTCCTACTTCATTGAAAAGAAAGCTCCCGTGACGGGATCCGTTGGACTCATGGATTACATCTGCCGTTTCGATGCTGAAATCCATGATGAAGATATCATTTTCAAATTGGGAGTCCTTGTCCCTGTAGCCACCCTGTGCCCCTGCAGTAAAGCCATTAGTGAACGCGGTGCTCATAATCAACGTGGTTACGTTGACCTGGAAATTGAGTTCAGTAAACCCGTCTGGATTGAAGACCTCATCACCATAGTGGAAGAATCTGCCAGTTGCGAATTGTACTCTCTACTCAAACGACCCGATGAAAAATACGTCACAGAAAAGGCTTATGATAATCCTGTCTTTGTTGAAGACCTGGTGCGAAATGTAGCTCTACGCTGCAACGAACATCCGGACATCCTTACTTACCGAATTGAAGCGGAAAATATGGAGAGCATTCATAACCATGCTGCCTATGCTGTCATTCAAAAAACTAAGTACTAGGTTCTGTTGATGAATTTGGAAGAAGAGCTGACGATATAGATTTTGGTTTTATCCCCACACTATGCTATGCCATAGAGGACGAAAAGAGCATCGGCTATACTGCCCTAAAGGATGGGGCAGGCATTAAATGCTGTAAGGTTGTGGAATCAGTCATGTATTCATTAGCACTAGTCTTCAAGAAGAAGGCGAAATCTTTCTCCAGTATTAGCATTGGGAGCGTAAATGGATTTGACCTGACCAACAATAAAATCTTTTCCCTTATGCCAGGAGTAACGCTTCTGCTCTGTCTGAGTGGCTGCTTCACCCAATAGAAAAACAATTTGTGGTATTGATTCACGTAGCGTCTCTTTAAGTTCTCCGTCACGCTGCCAGGGATAGTCTGTTATAACAATTTCACTATCTAGCATTCCTCCTGTTTTCCAGTAGTGTATTTTCTGAGTCCAGTCCTCATGCTTAGACAATCGAGGATCATCAATTTCGGGCGCCGTTGGATTTGCCCGTGCATTCACATTTAAATGCTCAAGTCGGGAGCCCGTTAAAAGCCGTATGAGATTCTTTTTGTTATAGCCAAAGTAGTAAGCGCAAAACCAATCACGAACCTTGAGTATTTCTATGAGAATATTCAGTCCTTCAGAGTATTCATCAATACTTTGGATGATGTGCCCCAATTCTTTCTGCTGCAGATTCGTCGTAACCATCCCCATCATTCATCCTTTAAGTCTATTTACAATACTATTGAGATATCGGGTAAAATCGGAGTGAGTTTAGTTAAGTTTAACGTAATGAATGAGTTATGGTGTAATATTAGGTTAGAATAACACAAGAAAAAGCCTCCCTAAAAAGGGAGGCTTTGCATCAGACCTAGCCTTCTTAAACTAGAAGTTATTTGATCTTGATATCAACATTGCGAGGCTTTGCTTCCTCCTTCTTAGGAAGAGTCAGCCTCAAAACGCCATCACTTAATTCTGCATTGATAGCATCAACATTCACATCATCTGGCACTGCATAACTACGTTTTGTGGTGCGTGCCTGCTCATCCTTGGTGAAACCGAATTTTCGATCTGTTTCCAAATAGAGAGTATTATTTTCCACACGCAGTTTCAGATCTTCCTTCCTCACCCCAGGCACATCAATGAGGACTGAATAGGCCTCATCACTGACATGCGTATAAGTCCGAGCGCCAGTATTCCATTCAGGACTAACATCAAAGAATGCGTCCAGGAATTGATTAACCGTCGGACGTTGTTTATTAACTGATTTTCTGTCACATGTTGTTAGATACATCTTTTTATCCTTTCTTTGTTTTTTATCTTATTACCCGTTGTCTTATGTCTATAACCAAAAGAACAATGAGTTTTAGTTACAGAATGTATAGGTGCAGGATAGATGCCATGATGAATCCAAGCATTTACCTTGATAATCAACGACTTACGAAAGATGCAAATCCATCAATAGAGAAATTTTGACGCACCAACTAATGCGCAAATTAATTAGAGACATTATGTCTCAAAAACAAGCTATCTCACCTCTTCATACATTTATCAAAAATACAGCTAATATAAATGATCTGGATGCACGATCAGAAATAAGTAGTTACATATATGATCTGCTCAGAAACAAAAAAACCTTATTCCCCCAAGCTGGAACGACTTCACTGTAAAGATCGCCTGAGAATACTTGAAGAAAGTGCGCTCATGGATAGCTCGCCTGAGAAAGAGTTTGATCAGTTGACCGAATTAGTCTGCAAAATACTTAACGTCCCAGTTGCGTTAGTCTCTCTTGTTGATGACAAACGCCAATTTTTTAAAAGTATGCAAGGCGTCCCCGAGCCATGGAAATCCCTACGCGAAACACCCCTAAGTCATTCTTTTTGCCAGCATGTAGTCATGGAAGAACAACCGCTAGTTGTTAATAACGCACCAGAGCACGCTATCGTCTGCGAAAATATGGCCGTGAAAGATTTAAATGTCATCGCCTATCTGGGAATACCTCTTAAGGCATCCAATGGTATGGTATTGGGTTCGCTATGCGCTATTAAATCTATTCCTCATGAATGGAGTGAAGATGAAATCCAAAATTTAAGCGCAATTGCAGATCTAGTCATGACGGAAATGGAATTACGCCATGAACTCAAAATACGTCTTAAAAATGAAGCCAAACTACGGACAAACCTGGAGATCATTACTAAGTTAAATCAAGATCTACGAGCCTTTGGATACATGGTATCTCACGACCTGAAATCACCGCTCAATAGTATTCAAGGATTTCTTAAAATTTTTATGCATGATCATACTGATGGTATTAATGAAGAAGGTATTGATCTATTAAACCGGATCCATCGAGCTTCGCTTCATATGAATCAACTCATCGTTGATACGGCTAACTACAGTCAAATATCCGCTGACCCATGCAAACTTGTTCATAAAGAAATTTCCTTAACCGAAATTTTTGCATCCGTAATCGATCATCTCCAAACGTCTATAGAACAAGCAAATGCGCAAATTGATATTCCAGAAAATCTTCCCAGAGTTGTGGGAACAAAAAGCCTACTGGTTGAGCTTTTTCAAAACCTTGTAAGTAACGCCATAAAATACTGTGAACATCAACCGGAAATTAAAATCACCACTCAAACAGTTGGCCATGCTTTAGAAATAAAAATTAAAGATAACGGTATTGGCATTGACGAAAAATTCTTAGAAAAAATCTTTACGCCTTACAAACGGCTACACAGCCAACATGAATATGAAGGAAGCGGTCTAGGTTTGGCGATATGTAGTCGTATCGTGGAACAACACGTCGGCACAATCAGCTGTGAATCGTCAGAAAATCAAGGCTCCACATTCACTGTTAAACTGCCAATGCCACCAAAATAAAGTTACACGAATTATGCTCATCCGGTTGCTTCCTCTCAAATAGCTGTGTAGTTTTAATTTATGTCGGTGCCTAACACTCTGATAAGCCTATTGGG
>JBCCWR010000157.1:0-4466 GCA_039193385.1 Verrucomicrobiota bacterium
GGGAAGCAAGCCAGGCTCACCTGGCCCGACGCCGACGCCATAAAAGAAAACTTCTTTGTCTTCCTTCATGACTTATGGACCTCATAACTTCTCATGTCTAACTCTTGATTCGAAATCCTTTTTCCTCCCATAGAAAAGAGAATGACCCGTACTTGATCGACGCACTTCAGACGTTTGCTTATTTGATGCGCCACGGCTGTTTCGACTTGAGCCCAGAAATCTTTGATTTGAGGCGTTTCTTCCCAATACTTAATCACACCCTCAACGGTGTTCGTCTTTGTGAAAGCATCTAGCAAAGAATCTTCCAAGTCATATCGGATCGCACAATTTTTTAAATCTTCGAGCGCTGGCTTTGACTTGCTCGAATGTGTATCCCATTGGTCAGATAAGACTTTCATCAACTTGCCCGGGTGGCCCACCACCCAGAGAGTGGAAAGTCGGGCATGATCCTCTTGCAAGATAATATCTATTTTCTCTAAAGCATAACCGATGAAGTTAGAAATTTGCACGATCTGCTTGAGTGGTAGCTTTAAGAGCTGCTGCCCAAATTTTTTTCCTAAATTTCCCGGAGATATAATGATCTCCTGAGGCTTTTCTCCAAGAGCAACGCGGATATAGACTTCGATAGAAGCTTTAAAAGATGCTAGCGACTTCGGCTCGACGATACCTGTGGTTCCCAGTATGGAAATGCCACCTTCTATGCCGAGACGAGGATTAAAAGTTTTACGGGCGATCTCCTCGCCGTTCACACAGCCCACAGTAATATCAAAACCCTGTGTCGGATCACAGTCGGCCTCACTGAGCATATCGGCAACCGTGCGTATCATCATCTGGCGTGGACCAGGATTAATAGCGGGTTCTCCTACGGGAACCTGTATACCTGGCTGCGTCACTAAACCCACACCCACACCTCGTTTAAAAATAATCTGCTGTTTATTATTTTTTTCCACCTCCACAAATAGAGTCGCCTTGTGGGTCTGGTCAGGGTCATCCCCGGCATCTTTGATCACTTCACACCTGACACGCGTTTCACTGAGTCTTTCAACAGACTTGATTTCAAGGGAAACAAAGTACTCTGGATCTACTAAGGATACATCCACCTCCTCTCGTTTTTCATCGAGTAAAAGAAGATACAAGCAGGCACGAGTCGCAGCTGTAGCACATGTGCCCGTGGTCAACCCACGTCGCAACCCATTCTGGGCCAGCTCTTTTAAATTGTATTCTTTCACGCTTCTGGAATGCATGCTTCTTTTTGCGTGAGCTCACTCTGTTGGCGGCAAAATTCGATGAGGATGGCATTCATAACGGTCGCAGCCCAAGGTGAACCTCCCTTGGTTCCCTTGTTGGTGATTCTTGGGACTCGCATCAATTTGCGCAAACTTTGCTTGGACTCGCGTGTTCCGACAAATCCCACGGGAAGCCCTATGATTAAATGAGGACGCCATCCATGTTCCTGAACTAAGCGAGTTGCTTCTACCACAGCCGTAGGTGCATCACCTATGACGACAATTTGATTATTCCCATATTTTTGCCATGCACGACGAATACCCGCTGCCGACCGTGTAATCTTTTGCTGATCAGCTAAAAGATATGTTTCTTCATCATGGACGTGGCAAAAAGTGTTCAAGCCAAATTGATTGACCAGACTTCGGCGCAATCCACTCTGCACCATCGTCACATCCGTTACTAAGCTAGCCTGCTTTTCTAAGCCACGAAGGGCTGCTTCAGGCGCTCCAGAGGAGATAAACACATCTTCTACAACATCAAAGTCTCCGCTGGTATGAACAAGACGCTGCAATATTTGTTTTTTAATACCTGCGTAAGGACTCCAATCAAATTCTCTCTCGATAATCTGAAAACTCTCTGCCTCAATGGGGTGCGGTTCATAAGGCTTCACTTCATAGGGCACTTCCAGAGAAACCGGTTGCACTTGAATTTGCGGTTTCTGTTCTTTGATTTCTTTTTCATCTAAGCCTCTCACCTCAAAATGATGTCCCTGCTGCGGTGTACCTACCTCCTGCTCATAGCCCACGATTTGTGTACGATACTTGCATAAGGTACAATCTGCGATGGTCTCACGATTTATCGAATCCTGTGCTCGTCCCAGAAACGCTTGGGCAATTTCCTCGGTCAGACCAATGTAACCACTTTTAATCCACTCGACTTGTGGTGCAAGTTTCTGCACATCATCCACCGCTTGATAAATTCGGTCGATCAACACGCCGGCAAACAGAAAGAATGGCTGCACAACAATCCGTTTAAACCCCATCTTTGCCGCACGCTTCAGACCCTCTGCTACCAGTGGCTTTGCCGTTCCTGAAAAACAAACGTAGGAAGAGCCAAAGCCTAGTCCTTCCTCCAGTACACGCGCCAATTTATAAACCTGGGAATTTGCATCCGGATCTGTCGTTCCTCGGCCAACTATTACTAGTAACGTGTCATCGCGTCGTATCGTTTCTTTGCTATCAGATTCAGCTTCGATCAATTTCTTACGGCAAGCTTTGAGAACAAAGGGGTGTAGATTTAAAGGCGTGCCATATTCCATAGGAACATTAGGAATTTCCTGTTGCATGGCCAACACCTCACTGGGCATATCATTCTTCGCATGCGTCGCTCCAAGCAAAACTCCTGGAACAATCGCTAACTTCTTGGAACCAGCCTGAATGTTTTCCCTGATTGCATCATCAATGGTGGGCAGCGAGAACTCAAGAAATCCATGCGTGATCACTTTCTCAGGGCTTATCGCTTTGAGCGTGTCGATCATCTTGCAAAACTGAGCAACACCCTGCTTACTGCGACTGCCGTGACCCGCTATAACAATACCATATTCCTGTTCTTTTTCACTCATCGCTACATTTAATCCTTTAATTCTACATGCAAGGGATTGAGGGTTCGAATCAGCATGATGCTCATATCACTAAATTCATCCTTACAGTCCTTTAACTGCCCTTTCCACTGAGCATCCTTTTGTGTCAAATTCTCCCAGACTTCTATCTGATGTTCAGGACTGGTTCCATGTTCAAGTAGATAAGCTGCGATATCCTTAGGCATAAAACTCCAGGGTAGTGGAATGACAATCGCATTGCGATCATCTCTGATGACGTTAAGCAGATGTTTCTTAAAAGGTTCAATATCTCCTCGTCTATGAAAGGTAATAAAAGTGGTCTCGTCAAAGCAGACTCTTCCGCGCGAGGCTAGGATTTGTGCCGAGCTAATTCCTGGAACCGTTTCAACCTCATGCCCGCAGGCACGCTCAACGCGCTCAAGAAATTGGAAACCAGAAAAATGCATATCTCCCATAAAGACCACCACACACTTTTTATTATCATGATGTAAGCTGGCGGTTTCTTGAAGCTTCTCCGTCTGATCTTTATAGCCCATAGTAATAACCTGAGTCTCAGAATGGATCAGAGGTCGCACGACATCGACAACAGCGTTAAAGCCAGCGACGACATCAGCCTCCTCTATAAGTCGTTTACCACATTGTGTGATGTAATCCAGGTTTCCAGGACCTGCTCCAATACAATAAATCATTTTTTACTCATGCTTAGTGTTGCTTTAAAATGTAGGACGGTTTTCAAAAAAGGTTCCATACACTCCGGACATGACGCCCAGTAAACATGCACATAGGAAGCCCAGAGATTCTTCTTATGATACCCCTCCATTCGCGACTTACCAGTACGATGCTTCGTAACCCTCCAGAGGTTGGCATATGCTTCTTCACCCTCCCAGCGGGAGTAATGAAACTCATGACCCCTGATTCCACTCTTTTGCTGATGTTGTTCTCCCTCGCGCTGACAGATAGAATAACCAAAATGCTGAAGCCTGGGTGTCATTTGAATCTTTCCAGGAATCATACCTACCATCGGCATCGGCAAAGCATCAGGGAGGCACACGGATTCAGCCAGGTACATGAATCCCCCACACTCTGCATAACAGGGCAAGCCACCCTCTAAGGCATTTTTAATAGCATTCCTCATAGAATCATTTGCACTTAAATCTCGTGCATACTCTTCCGGGAACCCCCCTCCCAGAATCAAACCCTCTATATCATCTGGTAAACCTGCAGAATGAAGCGGAGAAAACGCCACAAGCTCTACGCCTTGCTTCTGCAGATATTGAAGATTGGAAGGATAATAGAAATGAAAAGCTTCATCTTTGGCTATGGCCACTCTGTATCTCTTTAAAATAGAAACTTTTTCTTCTTGGGCATCATCACGCGAAACAGCGCTTTTTTTCTTGGTCGGACTAAGCTGACCTATCTTGATTATTTGATCCATATCAAGCATCTGCTCAGCTAGCGCCGCCAATTTCTCCTGACCAGGTAATGTAAGTTCCTGAGAAGCTTGTAATCCCAGGTGTCTCTCATTAAATGAAAGAGCCTCTGTAAAAGGGATCACTCCAAGGACTTCGGTTTTATCTTCAAGAGCCTCGCGCAGGTAAACTCCATGGCCTTCGCTGCCAAC
>JBCCWR010000158.1:0-4458 GCA_039193385.1 Verrucomicrobiota bacterium
GCAACAATCTGGTTTTTTGTTAGGGATGACGCAAATAAGCCTATCGAGACATAAAACATACCGATTAAGACAACCATAAGATATGCCATGCTCAATGCACTCCATTGAACGGGGATAGCTGATCCGCTCACAAACTGAAATGCTGCATAATAAAAAACGGTGGGAAGCCATAAAAAACAATAAATAACTACAGCGGCACAAAACTTTGCCATAACCACATCTACCTCACGAATAGGGGCTGTCATGAGCATTTCGATTGTACCCGATCTAAATTCTTCAGCAAACAGACGCATGGTAATAATAGGAACAACAATGATAGTACATATCCAATAGCCCCAAGAGGAAAAGAAGCGTTCCATAACACCTTGTTGTACAGGCCCCTGTAAAACATCCCCTACATAACTGCTGAAGGCCGTAAACGTAACTAAACCAAAAACAACAAATAAAATATAAGCTATTGGCGATAGAAGCAGTGCTCCCAGCTCACGTTTAAATTGTACATAAAAAGCTCTGGTCATTTTATTCCTCAGTGAGTTCTACAAAAACATCTTCCAAGCTGGCTTTCAATCGATGGAATTCACGTAAAGGCCACTTCTCTTTTTTGATCAATGCATCAACCTGTTCGCGAATATCAATTCCCGGTTTAGACACGCATTCAAAAGCCACCCATCCATCTGTACCTCCGCGAATTTCGATCAACGCCACACCGTCTAAAGCATTTAATTTCTCAGCCGCATCTTTTTCATCAGCCCTTATTTCAATGAGAAGTGCTCCTCCTTCAACTTTTGCTTGAAGATTTTGCAGTGTATCAGAGATTTCTATTCTTCCTTTGTTAATAATCAATGCGCGGTTACATATTGCCTCCACTTCTGGAAGAATATGGGTAGAAAGAAGGATGGTATGTTCTTTACCCAATTCACGAATCAGTTCACGAACGGCACGAATTTGCTTGGGATCAAGACCTGCTGTCGGCTCATCCAGAATAAGCAGTTCAGGTTCATTGACCAGCGCATCAGCCAGAGCTACCCGTTGTCGGTAACCGCGTGAAAGATGAGCAATCATTTTGTTTGAAACATCCTGCACTGCAGTGCGCTCCATAATATCCCCCACACGATCTTTATTTTTTCGTCCGCGCAGCCCTTTTAGAGCACCTCGATAACGTAGAAAATCCTTAACCGTCATGTCCTGATACAGAGGAATATGCTCCGCCATATAGCCAACTTTCTTACGCACTTCCATGTATTCGGTAAGCAGATCATGTCCTGCGACCTCAACTCGTCCAGAAGTAGCTGGAAGATACCCCGTAAGAATACGCATGGTAGTGCTTTTGCCCGCACCATTGGGACCGAGAAACCCAACAATCTCTCCTTTGTTGACTTCAAAGGTAATTCCGTTAACAGCTTCACAGCCAGGATAACGCTTCGTTAAACTTTCTACTTCAATCATTGCCATGATGGAGAGCAATGAAACTAGTTTCCCTCATGAACATGTCAAGAATGGTCAAACAGAGAGTGATTTAATCTGACTGTTTCTCAGCAGCAGAGCCTGATGAAGATTTTTGAGCCTCTGATGCTAGGGTATGACAGCGAATAACGGTTATTTCTCCACAAGAACACGTAAAATGGATATCACAGTCGCCATCATCACGAGGTATCAGTTTTACGGAAGATTCGCATGAACTATCGGTGTTGTTACGGTTGCACGCATTTTTCTCTTTTTTCAAACCAGTATGGGTCAGCAGTGAAATTTTCAAATCATCAGACTCACTGGTTTTGAGCAACTTAACCGGCTTGGTCTTACTCAAGGCTGCTTTAGCATTAATTAGTTCATTCAACTCCATCAGTATAATGCCTTTCATCTGGACGAACGATGATGGAGATTCTGCGGTTTTCCTCATCTTCAGGTCTTTCCAGATTGATCGGTTTACGATCGGAATAACCCGCTACCCGCCAGAATTGATTCGGGACAATGCCTCCATACTCTAAAGCCCTCTGAGCAGCTACCGCACGGGCCGAAGATAAATCCCAGCCAATTTTACCTGTTTCATCGCCTTCCACCAGACCTTGCTGAACATGCCCCTCTACTTCTACTCTGAAGGGATAGCGCTCTATTTCCCAAGCAATCGTGTTCAATACCCATGATCCAAAATCTGTCAGTTTAGCGGTCATCGGATAGAAAAAAGGCTTTCGAGAACGATCTAAAGCCGTGATACGCAAACCATCGGCCATAAAGTCAAAACGTACTAAATCGTCGCCCTCTTCCGCACTATTATTAAACTGGATCTGCAAGCGCTCTGTCGCACGACGTAAATCCTGCACAGCCACAAGATCATTGTGCGAACGTTGAGAACTTTTTAAGGCAAAGGGTTTGATATCAGTGTATTCCATAAGGCCTTGAGTTCCTTGCTCGGTGATTTCCCCACGAAAATAACGCTGTACCTGTTCTTTGGTCTGATCATCGGATGATATGAGCCAAAGCACTAGAAAGAGTGCCATCATCGCAGTTACAAAGTCTGCGTAAGCTACTTTCCATGATCCTCCTGCACCCATCGACTACTTAACCTTTCTTCGATAACGCTTTGAGTTGTTCTTCAAGTTGCTCGCTAGGCATTTGACGGTCCGAAGGAATAGCGCGTCTGCCAGACTCTGCGGCCATGATTGGAGGAGCGCCTGTGGCATAACTTGAAATTATATTTGTAAGAACTTCATAGTACTGTTTTTCATCCGCATTATTAAATTCCATAGCTGAAATCAAAGGCTGCAAGAAACCATAACTAATAAGAATTCCAAGGAATGTTCCCACCAAAGCGTGCGCAACTTTAACCCCAATTGTTGTTTTATCCCCAGAAATATGTGACATGGTAATAATGATACCCAATACCGCTGCTACGATTCCAATCCCAGGCATCGCATCGGCAGCTTTGGTTGCTACATGTAATGGCTGCTCATTCCTATGCTCAATACGCTCCATCTCTTCATGGAGCAAATGTTTGACTTGATCCCCCTTAATACGTCCATCAATAATTGGCTTAAGAGCGTTCTGGGCAAAGGCTACGGCCAAAGAATTATTAAGAAACGATGGATATTTTTTAAAAACAGCACTGTTTTGAGGATTAACCACATGATCTTCAATTCCTATCACCCCTTGTTCTCGAGCAATCATGAATAACTCATAAAATGCAGAGATAAGGTCTACATAAGCTTTCTGTTTATATGGAGATCCTTTGAAAGCTGTAAGGACTTGATTGATGAGCAATTTTAAGTAAGACATAGGGCAAGCTCCAAAAACATACCCTAGAGATACCCCAATAATTATGATGTATTCCCCAATAACAACCAGATGCGCTGGATTGCCCCCGGAGTAAGCAAAACCGCCCAATACACACCCTAAGACTATGATCCAGCCAACTAATACCTGCATACAATAAACTCAACCTTGTTTCTAGGTTAAGCCCTCCCCCTTTAGCTCATTATTTTGCTGTTTTTTCTCTATAAGGCTTAACGCTTACGCACACGCATAAAGGCCGAGCGTAAACGGTTCACTGCCAACGTGTGTACCTGTGAAACACGTGACTCTGTAAGTCCAAGAATTTCAGCAATTTCTTTCAAACGTAAATCTTCCAGATAATACAAAGTTAAGACCTGCATCTGCTGCATAGGTAACGTATTGAGCAATTGCTTGAGCAGGTCTTTATCCTCTTCATGTAAAACAATCTCGGAGGCGCATTGGCTCTTGGGGTCTGCTACGACTTCTTCGTGACAGAGTGAATCGCCATCAATTCCATCCCCTACCGTATCCTGTAGTGAAAAGAAACTTACAGGCTTAACACGATCGACTAAATCTTCAAACTCCCTGGCGGTCAGGCCGATTTCTTGACGAACTTCTTCTTCGGTTGGTTCACGCCCCAATTTCTGAGCCAGTTCTTCCTGCACCTTTTGCAGCTTGCGAGACTCACGTACCACAGATCGAGGTGCCCAGTTTAAGCGACGCAGCTCATCCAAAACAGATCCTTTGATGCGAAGAGAACAATAAGTTTTTAAACTTGTTCCTTTTGTCGGGTCATAATTATCAACCGCATTAATTAGACCTATAACAGCTGCACTCGTTAAATCATCTCGAGACAAATAAGATGGGAGAAACATCGACATTCGTGAAACAATGTGATGTGCGAGAGGCAGTAGTTCTTCAATGGCTTCATCTCTATCTCTCACTTCATGAGTGGGAAATGGAGCTGCATCTTCCTTGTTTCCAGTAGCTTTCTTCTTAGTCTTCTTTTTTGCGGCTGCTATCATTTTTCACTTCACTCCTACTCTTCTTGTTTGACTTTAGAGTCTTTTTCTCTTCTTCGTACAGCCGAATACGACTCCGATCCGTTGGAGACATATCGATCAGAGTACTCCCCAAGCACTTGTTTGACTTCAGGGCACTTCCTTGCTGATCTGGGAGAGGGTGTTGTCC
>JBCCWR010000159.1:0-4333 GCA_039193385.1 Verrucomicrobiota bacterium
CACTAGCGGGTTTAATGCTCGATCTTTGCAACCATGGCATTCTCATGGTAGGTATGCAGCTTTACCGCCGTGGTGCAAGTCTAGGACAGACCATGGCCTTTCTCATTGCCAGTCCCTGGAACTCCCTATCACTCACCATCATCCTCGTCGCACTCATTGGCTGGAAATGGACTCTCATTTTTATTCTTCTTTCTGCCATCATTGCACTGACAAGTGGCATGCTGTTTGAAATCGCTGTGAAACGTAAACTCCTGCCGGCAAACCAAAACACCATCGAGCTACCGGAGGATTTTCATTTTTTAGCAGAAGCCAGGAAATCTTTTTCTCAATGGAGGCCTTCTGCAACAAATATTGTCAGAATTTTAAAAGATGGGCTAATTGAATCTCGCATGATTTTGAGATGGATCTTTTTTGGCATCGTTCTAGTGGGGCTCATAAGAGTCTTGATACCTGAAACATTCTATCAAGCCTGGTTTGGTCCCAGCATCATGGGCCTGGGCCTAACTTTGCTGGCAACCACAGTTCTTGAAGTATGCAGTGAAGGAAGCAGCCCCATTGCGGCTGATCTCGTTAACCGGGCCAACGCACCAGGAAATGGATTCACCTTTCTCATGGCAGGAGCCGCCACAGATTACACAGAAATCATGGCCCTCAAAGAAACCACCCATTCCTGGAAAATCTCCCTCGCCCTTCCCCTCATCACGGTTCCTCAAATTCTTCTTGTAGGTTATCTGCTGAACTAGGTTTTTATTGAAAGCCTTGCTTTCTGCCTACATGGTTATTCCCTATGTCTAAACCAGCTTTTCATGCAAGCATTGAGGGCGCCCAGCATGGCGCAAAATCACTCGACCAATTCCTTCAGTTCGCCAAAGAGTCCGGAGCAGCCGGAGCACAACCCTCCAATTTTCTTTTGCAGGATGGAGATCATCTGAAGTCAGCTCAGGAAATTCGTGACGCCTTCCATAAACATGAACTGAAGCTGGACGGTATTTCTGCTCACTGTCCTTTCTGGGTTCATACCACTGCCTGGACACAAAGCCCTACGATTCGACCTTTCATACCTCAGAATGTAGTCCAACAATCATCAGAGCAAATTGAACAATGGGCCGAGGATTACTTAATGCGGCTCATGGATTTAAGTGCCGAATTAAATATTAAAATTATGCCTATGTTCTGGGGTGTCGTTTTTGGCTGGGAAGTAGCCACAGGCTATCCATGGGGCTTCTGGGCCGGATCTGATTTCGATTTGATTCAAGAAGGCAAAGAGCGCTTTGCTCAAAAAACAGCTCGCCTGCGGGAGAAAGCCAAGAGCATGGGCATTTACTTGGCACATGAAATTCATGCCGGAACAGGCGCTATGTGTGCGGATGACTTTAATGTCCTGGTCGATGCCTGCGACGGGGATCCTTGCCTAACAGTAAACGCAGACCCATCCCACTGCTGGGAGGGAGAAGACTGGGAAACACGTTTCCGCAAAGTCGCAGAACGTGTGGTCACCTCTCATGTCAAAACATTCATGATACGCGAAAACAAGCCGCTGCGTATGATGCAACCCAATTGGCCTGACCGCGGCGTGCAATTCACAGATCTGGCTAGCGGCGACTTAAACCTCTACCGTTATGTCGAAATGTTAGTCAACATCGGCTATCCCACACGCTACTGCCAAATCATGGGCACAGAGACTGCACCTCTCATTGTGGAAGCTGAAAGCGCTTATCGTGATCTAGACCATTGCAGCGCAGACGGAATCGCCTACACGGCAGATGAGCTTTGTTTCCCGCTTGCCGCTGGATCATTCGAAGACGGCATGGGAGCTTAATTCTTTAAATCTATCGATTAAATCTAAAAAACGGAAATGATATAATTATGAGTCATAACAAACCTCTTAATGTAGGCCTTATTGGCGGAGGTGGAGGTGCCTTCATCGCGCAACCCCATCAGAAAGCTATCAACATGGATGGAACACGTCGGGTTGTTGCTGCTGCGCTAACCTCCAACGCAGAATCAGCTATGGAGCAAGCTGAAAACTGGCCTTACCCTATCAAAGGCTATCGTTCATACACGGAGATGATTGAGACGCAGGCGAACCTTCCAGAGGAAGAACGCATTGACTATGTGGTTATCGTAACACCTAACCATGTCCACCTTGACCCGGCACTTCAGGCTATCAAGGCAGGCATTCCCGTCTTTTGCGAAAAACCTCTGACTGTCAACGTAGAGGAAGCCAACAAACTCGTCGCTGCCGTAGAGAAAAAGAAAATCCCTTTTGGTGTTTCTCACACATACATTGGCCACTGGACGAGCTGGTTCTCACGCTACATTGTTCATAGTGGGTTGATCGGCGATGTTCTCTGGGCTGATGCATACTATCTTCAAGGTTGGCTCGCTACGCGTACTGAAGAAACTGGGTGTATGCAAGCAGAGTGGCGCGTTGATCCGAAACGTGCCGGCGGTAGCTGTTGTGGTGGCGACATTGGCACGCATGCGCTCATGCAACTTCGCTTCGTCACCGGACTGGAAGTGACCCAGCTCTCCGCCCACATGGAAACTATGGTAGAAGGCCGTCAGTTGGATGATCATTTCACCGCTTACTGTAAACTCAATAATGGAGCAAAAGCCCTGGTCCGTGCTTCACAAGTGTCTATCGGTCATAAAAACAATCTTGGTCTTGAAGTTGTCGGCAGTAAGGGAACCCTCCGCTGGGAACAGGAAAATCCTGAATGTGTCACCATCTATCTTCAAGATCAACCTGAACGGCAATACTGGCGCGGAAGTGTTTCTGCCAACGACGGTTTCCTGGGTAATGTTCCGCAATGTCTGCTTGATGAACCGACCATACCAAGTGGTCATCCTGAAGGTTTGCACGATGCTTTTGCTCGCCTGCACCGATCATTCGAAGAAGATGTCCGCAAATACAAAGCTGGCCAAGAGTTCAACTGTGACGGTTCCAAATACGCCAACATCCACGATGGTCAGAAAGGCATGGCCTTCATTAACGCCTGTCTCCGCAGTCAGAGCGAAAATAATAGCTGGGTAGATATGTAAGCATATAAACGACAGAGAATTTTTTTAATCCAAATTATTTAATAAAAAGCGGAGCAGATGCTCCGCCTTTTTATTTCATCAACAGAAGCTAGAATCTTCTGTACAAATTTCTGATAGCTTCTATCACTTTTCTATGGCTGGAGCCCGTAAATCAGCAAAGCATACCTACGACGAAAGCAAGATCAAAACCCTCTCCTCACTGGAGCATATTCGTGCACGAACTGGTATGTATATTGGCCGCCTCGGCACAGGGGCGCATTATGATGATGGTATTTACGTGCTGATTAAAGAGGTTTTGGATAATGCCATTGATGAATTCATTATGGGTTATGGCAATAAAGTCATGATGACTTTAGATGATGATACTGTCTCCATTCGCGACTATGGAAGAGGTATTCCTCTGGGTAAAGTCATTGACTGCGTCTCGCGCATCAACACCGGTGCCAAATACAATGATGATGTTTTTCAATTCAGTGTCGGTCTCAACGGAGTGGGCACTAAAGCCGTCAATGCGCTCTCTTCATCCTTTACCGTCACTTCATACCGAGATGGAGCCTGCTTCACTGCCTCCTTTGAAAAAGGCATTCTCCAACAACAGAAAAAAGCCAAGGCCAAGGAACCTAATGGAACTCAAGTTACTTTTGTGCCCGATGGCACTATTTTCAAAAACTATAAATTTAAAGCTGAGTTTCTGGAACAACGCCTTCGCCTGTATACCTTTCTCAACCCCGGACTGAAGATTCTTTTCAATGGCGAAACCTACGCGTCAGACAACGGCCTTAAAGATCTGCTCGAAGAAGAGGTAGGCGAAGATGCCATCTATCCTATTTTCCATCATCGTGAAAAAATGATCGAAGTCGCCTTCACGCACACACAAAGACTGAGCGAAGATCACTACTCATTTGTTAACGGCCAATATACTTCAGATGGAGGAACGCATCTTTCCGCTTTCCGTGAAGGCATGCTCAAAGCCGTTAATGATTTCTATAAAGGTAAGTTCGATGGCGATGATGTGCGCGAAGGACTCATTGGCTCTATCTCAATTCGTTTGAAAGACCCTGTCTTTGAATCTCAAACTAAAAACAAACTGGGCAACTCCGAAATCAGAGGCGAGTTAGTCAATAAAGTTAAAGAGATTATTCTAAGCCTTCTACACAAAGAGAAAAAAAGCGCAGAAACACTACTTAAAAAAATTCAAGAAACACAACGTCTGCGTAAGGAACTGCTAGATGTGCGTAAAGCAGCTAAAACGCGTTCCGCAGCTATCACGCTACGCATTCCACAACTC
>JBCCWR010000160.1:0-4329 GCA_039193385.1 Verrucomicrobiota bacterium
GATAGAAATAAACAGATAATTAATTTACAGAACCAACAATCTATAATCTGAGAGAATTAAACCTGCTTTGTGATCCATCATAAGGTATAACTAAGCGAAAATCATGTCAGCTGGTAATGATTACACCTATGCTCAAGCAAATTTACTAAGTATTAGTGAATTTGCAGGAAAATTCTCCCACGATCTTGGTAATGTACTTGAGGCCATTCGCGCCAACCTAGAAACACTTCATGAACTAGGACATAAAAAGTTGGATGACACGCAGTTGGCCTGCCTTCGTGATGCCATGGAAGCTTGCACCGTAGGCACTGCGGTGAGTCATAACTTACTAGGTTACGCTCGCAAACAATCCTATGATCATCATGACATTTCGCTAAAGGAGATGGTCCTCGATGTTGTCAATGTCTGCAGTTATACATTTTCATCAAGACATGAATTTATTCTGGATGAAGTTCTCGTACAACGTAATCCCATGGTGTATGGGAGTTATTCCAATTTGGGGTATTGTTTTATGACGGTGCTCAAGGACGCGGTTGAAATGATGCCAGAGGAAGGAAAGATCTTGCTGCAGGTAGACATGGACCAATGGTATGCCCATTTATATATCACGGGTGAAGATGGTATGATGTATTTAGAAAAGACAGGCGAGGCAGGTAATGCCAATGACGCCACCAATGTCAGCCTGGAGGTTGTTCGTGGCATCATGGAACAAAATGGCGGCGGCCTTACAACTACTTACGATGGCGAAATGGGTTCTATTATTCTTTCTTTTCCTTTGGCTCAAACACAAAAAGCACAGAGAGCCGTTCTACCAGAACCCAATCAAAAAAATATCAAGATAGAGAGCAAACGTTTACTCCGCAAAACACAGCCTATTCATTTCAGCGACATGGCGGATAAACTGAAAAGTTCCAAACAAATTGCTAAAGAGAGTGTGGTTCTTATTGATGATGATCCTCTTGTGAAGCGAGGCATAGGACGTTTGATAGAGTCTCTCGGATTTAAAGATGTACAAATTTATTCAAGCCCGGTTAATGCTCTGGAAGAAATGAATTTTGATCAACTGCCTCACTGGATTTTTGTTGATTATGCCATGCCAGAAATGAATGGACTCCAGTTCATTCAAACAATGCGGGAGCAACTTACAGCTAACAGCAAAAACATTAAAACAGAACCCCACATGATTCTGATGAGTGCGTATCCGCCAGACCATGTTGAAAAAGAAATAGGGAATATAGGCGATGCCATGGTCAGCTTTCTGGCCAAGCCTTTTAATATTGAAACGCTCAAGAAACTGATGCTCCTCAAAGAGCATGAAAATTCATTGCGGCATACGAGCATTATTCGTTTCGGAGGAGGGGCCACAGAACGAGCGGGCAGCAATGAAAATAGCTGTTACTTTGGGGAATTTGTAAAAGTTAAATCCTAGTGCTCAAGAAACGGAACCATTTCTTAAGAGTGACGTCGCCTGTTTGATAGCATATTTGATTTGTCACATGAGATTCACCTAGCTTTACTGCTATGCCATGAATTTGAATTCGCGTCTTGTTATTTCTATTACTTCCGTTTTTGTTTTGTCTTTAGTTTCTCTTTTCACAAGTTGTGCTGGGTATCGTCTAGGCAATATTCCACGTGCCGATATGAAAGGGGTTCAAACTATTTACGTGCCCTCAGTTCGTAATAATACGCTTGAGCCAGGGCTGCCCACACTAACCACGAACGCCATTCTTCGTCGTTTTGATAATGATGGAACTTATAAATCAGTTCGTTTGAGGAAAGCAGATGCGACACTGGATGTTATTTTGACCAAGTTTGAACGTAAACCCATACGTCGTGAAGTGGGAGATACCTCTTTCATTCGAGAGTATCGTATCACTCTAACAGCTCAAGCGACTCTTACTAACTTAAAGACTGGCACAATTATTTTTAAGAACCGTACCGTCAAAGGTAGCACAGACTATTTCTTCCAAAGTAATATGCAGGAAGTGGAGCGGCAGTCCTTACCTTTAGCTGCAGAGAAGCTGGCAGACAGCTTAGTCAGCATGGTAACAGAAGGGTGGTAAGTAATCTGGCAGGAAGGGGACTGCCCAAATTACGACTGAGAGTAATTTTTACTTAGAAGAAGTTTCAGCAAGCAGATGAGCAATGCGAGATTTGACGCGAGACGCAGTGTTCTTATGCATAGCACTACCTTTAGAGGCTTTATCGTAAGCCGAGGCCATACTAGGATAAGCCTTCTTAGCAGCCTCATGATCACCTGCTTGAATCAATGCTCTAACTTTTTTCTCTTCTGTTCTAGCACGGGTCACAATGTTTTTATTGATCAAGCGCTGTCTTTCGCTGACTCTTGCTCTAATTTCTGCGGAACGTGTGTTTGCCATAGCTTTTCGTAAAAATGTTTTAATTAAAGTGAAGGAAGATAAGTAGAGATTTTTAAAATTAAGTCAAGTTGTGAAATGGTTTAAATTATTATTAGCCATTCTATTGCTACCCTTTTTGGCAGCTTCGGTCGTCTTTGGTTGGCATACCCTTATGCTTGTCTGGGATGCCTGGAACTGGATGGACCTGGCTTGCTTCTTTTTGGGCTTTAGCTTATGGCTCACTTTGTTTTTCGGTCTACCGCGTCCTACTTGGTTGTATGTATTTGGGCATGAAGCAACACACGCATTAGCTATTCTCTTTAGTGGAGGTAAAATCAAGGACTTCAAAGTGAGTTCAGAGGGTGGGCATGTGGTCAGTAATAAAATGTCCGCCTGGATCGCTTTATCTCCTTACATCATCCCTTTTTACCCTTCTATAATTGGACTTGCCTGGATATTGCTGCGTTCAGTTTGGCCTGTAGTTGATGACTACTATTGGGCCTTCTTATTAATCTGGGGGATCAGTTGGGGGTTTCATGTTTCCTTCACCTTGTATGTCATGGGTATGGAGCAGACCGATTTCACATCCCAGGGCTATTTCTTTTCTCTGGTGATCATTCTGGGATGTAATCTGTGGATCTTAGTCTTATTTCTTTGGTGGTGGGCCAAGCCAATGGCCTGGAAAGAAGGGGGACAACTTCTATTTAGCTTGCTATCTGGCTACTACATGAAAGTTTTTTACGTGATCAAGGATTTTGTGGTTTGGATTTCTGATAAGCTCGGATAAAAGTAACTTTTGCTAATAATTTATAGAATTTTTTGTTTCATGGAAATTTCAGGGCTCATAGATGATTCAAGTTTTATGGAAGACTTGATCGCATCAGATAGAAAAACAGTTTTTAACAAAATGGTGGATCACCTTGTGGCCTCGAACCAAATCCCAGCTGACCTGCGTGACAAAGTCATCCTATGCCTGGAAGATCGTGAAGCTAAGATGAGCACAGCCATCGGTGAGGGCATAGCCATTCCGCATGCTTCTGTACAAGGGATTCCTGAAGTTATAACTCTTATAGCCATACTGGAAGGAAAGAACTCTGGTATAGACTGTCATGCCCCGGATGAGAGACCTGTGCGTATTTTTTTCATGATTCTGGTTCCCTTCGATCAGTATTCTGTTCATTTACGAACACTTGCTACTGTGACTCGATTTTTGAATCAGCCCGGAATTAAAGAGCGCCTGCAAAAGGCTTCCAATGCTTTTGAGATGCGAAATATCATCAAAAAATAATCATTAAAATTTTATATTTAAGCAATTATTATGTCATTACTTCAACGATTGGATTCTTACGTAAGTGACTGGGCTCATAAGAATGTGCCTGAGATAAAAGGTTCTTCTTGGATACAAAATTGCCAGAATCCTCAACACGGTCATTTTCAGACAAATCTCGCTATGATAGCAGCAAAGAAGCTGAAAAAGAATCCAAGAGAACTCGGGCAAATGCTTGCCGATGCTATGGCCAAGCATGAAGACCTTGAACCACCTCAAGTCGCAGGACCCGGATTTGTCAATTTTAAGTTTAAGACAGCGGCTATCGAGTCGGCTCTTTTTGAAAAAATACCTGATAATATGCTTAATAAGCTAGACCGTAAAAATCTTGAAACGGTTGTGTTGGATTTCAGTGGGCCGAACGTAGCCAAGGAAATGCACGTGGGTCATATACGTAGCACCATTTTGGGAGATACGCTAGCTCGTGTGTTTCGAGCACTCGGACATGAAGTTATCACAGACAACCATATCGGTGACTGGGGAACACAGTTTGGCAAGCTCTTACTAGGTTACAAAGCAGACCATTGCCCAGAGTTAGATCCGGAAAACGCCTTGGCTTATATGGAAGCTTTGTATCAGGATATTCATGCTAAAACCAAAGATGATGAAAAACTTCTGGATCTGGCTCGTGAAGAATTAAAA
>JBCCWR010000161.1:0-4322 GCA_039193385.1 Verrucomicrobiota bacterium
CAGTTTTGTGCTTTTGCCAAGAGAAAACGAGATGTTGAGGCTTTTGAATTATCCATTAGCGAGATGGTGGAGGAGGCTAAAAAGTCTTTGCAAGATGGCATTACGGAAATTCATATCGTGGGTGGTTTGCATCCGTCTTTGCCCTTTTCCTATTACACAGATATGCTTTCGCAATTAAATGAATTGCATACGGAGCTGCGCATTAAGGCTTTCACAGCGATTGAGATTAGGCATTTGGCAGAACGAGTTTTAAAGCGGTCGATTCGAGAAACCTTGGAAGAATTACGCGAGGCTGGCTTGCACGCTTTGACAGGTGGTGGGGCGGAAATTTTTGATGCAGAGGTGAGAGACCAGATATGCCGCGGAAAAGAAAGTGCGAATGAGTGGAAGGAAGTCCACCGCATTTGGCATGAGATGGGAATGCGCAGCACTTGCACGATGCTTTATGGACATGTAGAAAGCCCTGAACAACGCATTGATCATTTACGTCAGCTTCGTGAGTTGCAGGATGAGACCAGCGGCTTTACCGCGCTTATACCTTATGCCTTTGAGCCAGATAATAATAAGTTATCTCATATTCAGCGTGCTTCTGCTTTGGAAGAGTTACGCATGTTAGCGCTTTGTCGAATTTACCTGGATAATTTTGATCACATTACGGGCTATTGGATTAGCACGGGATTACAACTGGCACAGATTGCTCTTTCGTATGGAGTTGATGATTTGCACGGCACCATTGTAGAAGAAAAAATCTTTCATATGGCTGGAGCTAAGACACCTGTAGCTATGACACAAACTTTTTTAGAAGGCGCTATTAAAGAGGCAGGGCGCACACCCGCCCAGAGAGATACATACTATAACATTCTTAAGATTGAAACACCCTGTCCCTGCTAGGAAAAGATGGCACCGCATTCTCTTAAGGTAGGTTGTGTTCCATTTCTCAATGCACGGCCGCTGATTTATAATTTAAATGTGGAGGTGAAATTAGAATTTCCCTCTAAGCTTGCGGTTAGTCTACATAACGGAGATTATGATGTAGCACTTGCTCCGGTTATGGAATGTTTCATCCATCCTCACTATAAAATTCTTAACCGAGCTGGTATTGTAAGTCGTGGTCCAGTTTGGAGCGTTTTACTTGTTTTGCGTGATAAAGTAGATGATTGGAATAGGGTTAGAACCATTGCGCTGGATAAAACATCTCTTACATCGCATTACCTAACTCGTGTCATCTGCGAGAAGCATTTAAATATTCATGCGACTTATGTGAATGAGGGGGAGAGCGCCGATGCGGATCTATGGATAGGGGATCGAGCTTTAGATATTCGTAGCAAGCATCATCCCGCACGCATTAAAGACCTTGGTGAATGCTGGCATGCCTTCTGTGGATTACCTTTTCTTTATGCACCTTGGGTGGTGCATAAACGTGCTTTTGCAAAGCAGGATTTACTCAATCAATTTATTGATGAAAGTTTAAGAGGTCTCCAATATAAAGAAAAAATCACTCAAGATGCCACGGAGCTAGCTTATCTTTCCAAGGCTATTCATTATGAGGTGGATGAGGATGTTCTTGCAGGGCTTGATCTATTTAGAAAGCAACTTGTAAGTCTGGGTGTAATAGATCATACCACACCACAATTAGAGGTAATGGCTCTATAAATTCTGGTAATTTAATTATGCCTCAAAAGATGTTCCACATCCGCAAGTTTGTTTGGCGTTCGGGTTTTGTATACGGAAGCCAGTATTGGTCAAGCCGGAGTTGTAGTCTATGACTGAGCCTTTAAGGTAAGGTTCACTATCTTGGGATAAGAAAACTTTTACATCGCCAGCTTCCACAACATGATCACCATCATGCTGTCCGTCGATTTCCATGTTGTATTCCATACCCGAACAGCCGCCTTTCGTGGTGAAAAGACGTAGACCTTTGGTGGCGCGATCTTCCTCTGCGAGCAATTCTTTAATATGCTCAACGGCGTCGTCGGTAACAGTGATCATCTATAAAAATTAATCCAGCTGACCTATATGTCAATGGCTTCGATTTCGTTCAAGAGACTTCTTTTGCTGGTGGGTCCTTAAACAACAAGGCAAAAATAACAATGATAATACCAGCCATGCCTGCTGGAACTAACCATATAGTTTCCCAGTTCCGACTGATTTCACCCGCAGCATCTGTTGTTTCAAATGCTTTGACAACCAGACCGGATGCCCATGCTCCAATGAGCATACCAAGCCCATAAGTGATAAGGGTGATAAAGCCCTGAGCGCTTGCACGAATAGCTGAGGGAGCCGAGTTGTCGACGTAGATTTGACCGGTGACGAAAAAGAAATCGTAGCAGATGCCATGTAGCAAAATACCTAGATAGAGCATATAAACAGCACCCTCAGAATCGCCAAAGGCAAACAATACATAACGCAAGGCCCATGCTATCATTCCAGCTATAAGCATTTTCTTAACACCGAGTCGAATAAAGAAGAAGGGCATGACTAGCATAAAGATGATTTCTGAAACTTGCCCGAGTGTCATTTTGCCTGCGGCATTTTCAATGCCGATGTCATTGAGAAAGAGGTTGGTAAAGTTGTAATAAAAGGCCAGGGGAATGCAGATGAGCAAAGAGCCAAGTGTGAAAATAGCAAAAGATCTGTCTTTGAGCATGGAAAGTGCATCCAGGCCTAGAATGTCTTTAACAGTAACAGCTCCTTTGGTTTTCTTGGGAGGTGTTTTAGGAAGAAATAAGGCTAAGATGGCCAGCAAAACACTTACGCCTGCAGCTATCTGCATAGGTTGTGATGTGGCTTCTATGCCGAGTGAACCGACGATAAGGCCTGCTACAATCCAGCCTATCGTACCGAAAACACGTATGGCAGGAAACTGCTTGCCCGGGTCTTCAATTTGGTTGAAAGAAATGGCGTTAACTAAAGCGAGCGTGGGGTTATATGCCAGAGCATACGCTAGAAGGACCCAGAACAGCAGGTTGGCATCCGTCAATGTTGAAGCATAATAAAGTAGGACTGCCCCTAGCAAATGGCAGGCGGCTAATACTTTCTCAGAGTTAAAAAAGCGATCAGCTATCATACCCACAAAGAAGGGCGCTATCAAGGCTCCCCAGGGCATGGTGCTATAGGCTGCACCAATGGCAGCACCGTCTAAGGAGAGACCTTTTCCTAAAAATGTTCCTAGGGTTACAAACCATGCACCCCAGATAAAAAATTGCAGGAACATCATGGCGGATAAGGTGATACGAGTTTTTAGTTTCATAAGAGTTGTATATTTTACTGGGCTTGGATTTATAGGTATAGTTTCAAATGATGTAAAATTCTTTGACTATTGAGTCAAATTTTATGATGCAACGGCATGGTTTATACTGCATGGCGAGGCTCTAATAGTCCATCATTCGGTTGGTTTCTTCATGCATGGCATGCTCAACTTGAGTTTCATATTGAGCGTCTGTAAATTCTTCTTCGGTGCTGGCGCAGCTGACAAAGAGCATGCTCAGAAAGCTTATAATGATGGTTAAGTGTTTATTCATGGATTTATTGTGAGTTGCTTACATGTGAATGGGTGGATGGGGTAGCTCTGAGACAAATTGACCGTCGGCCATTTCCAGAACGTAGTCAGAAGTATCTGCGATCTGTGGGTTGTGCGTCACGGTCAGCAAAGTGAGTTTTTCATTATGTACGATGTCACTCATAAGGCTAAATACTCGATCTGAATTTTTTGTGTCCAGGTTACCAGTGGGTTCGTCGGCTAGAATAACTTTTGGGCTGTTTGCTAGAGCCCTAGCGATGGCGACACGCTGCTGCTCACCTCCTGATAAGTGGTTGGTTCGACGAAAGGCTTTTTCTGCGAGTCCCACGCCTTCCAGCAAATGCATGGCTCTTTCTTTCATTTCGTTTTGGGGGATTTTGTCCAGCTTACGCATGGGTAGGAGAATGTTCTCCAAAGCGGTAAATTCTTTGATTAAAAAGTGAAACTGGAAAACAAAACCAAGATGTTCATTGCGCATTTGAGTCGCTTCAGCATCAGTGAGATTATTAGCCTCAACACCGGTAATTTTTATGGCACCTTCATCAGGCGTATCAAGTAGACCTAACAAATAAAGCATGGTGCTTTTCCCACAACCTGAAGGTCCGACAATTGAGTATACCAAGCCTTCGTGTAGGTCTAGATTCACCCCTTTCAAAACCTGGATGCGCGATTCTTCCTGACCAAGAAAGCGTGTTAAATTTCTGCAACTCAGTGTAGGTCGTACGCCGAGAGATTCGTCATCAGAGCCCTCACGTTTCGTTTTTTTCTGAGTCAACTCTAAGGAATCTGGAAGATTTTCTTC
>JBCCWR010000162.1:0-4250 GCA_039193385.1 Verrucomicrobiota bacterium
CAAAATAGACTTGGCATAGAAGGGTTTCCAGCCGAGGGTGGGTTATATGAGACTTTGATTTCAAATAGCGGATTATATGATGCGAAAGAGTTTCATGCTCCTCAAGCAAAAATAGACCCTTGCAGGTTATCTCCGCTTTGGAAAGAAACTGATAAGTACTTTAAGCGAAAAAATAGCCCGGTTGATCTTACAGAGTTGTATGAAATTTGGAGGAAACCCCCATTTGGTGTGAAAGAGGGGATGCTGCCCTTTTTTGCAGTGTCATACATCATGACTAGGATTCATGATTATGCAGCTTATCTTGAAGGCGTTTATCGTCCTAGTATTGATGATCTTTTCATAGATTACCTTATGAAGAGTCCTAAAGACATAGCTTTACGGCCAATGAGTTTTACAGATATTGGGCAGAAAATTCTGGCGGGTGTTTGTGATGTTCTAAATGAAATTGACCCTAAGGCAGAGACGCTTACTGAGACTTCAGAGCCGTTAACAATTGCAAGACGTTTGGTCTCTACAGTTATCAATCTGCCTTCGTGGGTTTTGAGAACTCAGCAGTTAAGTAAGAACACAATACGCTTACGAGAACTTGTGAAAAATGCCAATGATCCTAATAAAGTTCTGTTTGATGATCTTCCTCATCTTTTTAAGGAATACGAAGATAACCTGAGCAAAGGTGATGTGCAGCCAATTATAGAAGAGATCAAAGAAAGCTTGGCTGAATTGGTGCAAGCTTATCCAAGCCTGTTGACTGATTTAAGCAATACACTGAAAAATGAGCTGCAAATAGATCAAGACGGCGTTGAAGGCTATAAAGAACTTAATCAGCGTGCAAAGAATATCATGCATGTTTCGGGTGATTTTACTTTGGATGCGTTTGCCGCACGATTGACGAGTTACAACGGTGTAACGTCTGATATTGAAGGCATTGCAAGTCTTGCTGCTGGCAAGCCTGCTCGTGATTGGATAGACCTTGATGTGAACAGAGCAAAACTACGGATTGCAGAGTTAGCTCAACAGTTTAACCACACCGAAGCTTATGGGCGCGTGCAGAATCGTGAAGACTATAGGCAAGCTGTTGCATTTATGGTTGGCCTTAATGGAAAGCCTAAAACGTATGTTCATGAATTTACCATCAAGCGAACAGCTGAAAAAGACATTCAAGAGATAGAGAGTCGGATTAAAAATGCCCTCAATGGTCATTTTGAAGAAGGCTCTGATTTATTGTTGGCAGCGTTAGCTAATATTGGTGCAGAAATCCTTGAACGATCAAATGCAGAACAAGAACCCCCTAAGAAGGCCACAGCATGAGCGATATTTTGGATGATCCTACTAAAAGAGAAGCACTGAGCTATCAACAGAACTGTGAGCAAGCCAGAGCTTTAAATCAACAAATGAATAATATCCCGATATGGGCAATGACGCTCACCGGAGGTTTATGGTATGGAGCTGGTTTCACCGAGCATCTTGATGAAGCCATAAGGTTTCTTCTCATATTGTTTGCAGGTTTTTGTAATCTAGCACTGGCAATGGCAATGTGGGGTTTGAGAGATGTTTTAGAAAGCTACTTTGAAAAAATAAGAAGTTTTAATCCATCAACGTTTGCATCAGGAATACCTGAAAGTCCCAAAATGGCATGGTTGCACAATTATAGTATTATAAAGATATATGCTATTTTGATGTGTGCTGCAGCTTTATGCTCATTTTTCGTCGGGTTTTGGGTATATTGGCCCGCTGATAGTGTAAATGTATTTTGGGGAATTGGAGTTTTTTTGACAGCTCTGATTTTGATTTATTTTATAGCTAAAGTGAAACCAAAACATGAGTAATAATCCTCAAGATCGTCATGTTTTAGGGCTATCCGGGGGCAAAGATAGTGCTGCATTGGCAGTCTATATGCGCCAAAATCATGCTGAACTCGATATAGACTATTTTTTTACAGATACAGGAAAAGAGCTGCCCGAAGTTTATGAGTTTTTAGGGCGGCTTGAAGGATTCTTGGGTAAGCCCATTCTACGCTTAAACCCAGATCGTGATTTCGATTTTTGGCTCAAGCAATATAAGAACTTTTTGCCTTCTCCACAAACGAGATGGTGTACAAGACAGCTTAAATTGAGACCCTTTGAGCAGTGGATAAAGCCTGAGCTTGATGCTGGTAATAAGATTTTTAGCTATGTTGCAATTCGTTCAGATGAAGAGTTTAGGCAAGGCTATAAAGGCAATCACCCCAACATGAAAACTGTCTTGCCTTTCAAAGAGGATGGTATTGATAAGCAGGGGGTGAATGAAATACTGAATTCCTGTGGCCTCGGGATGCCTAAATATTACAATTGGCGTTCAAGAAGTGGTTGTACGTTTTGTTTCTTTCAGCAGAAGATAGAATGGGTAAGACTTAAAGATGAACACCCTGAGGCTTTTGAAGAGGCAAAAAAGTATGAAAAAACGGCGCTCGATAATGGATCACCATTTACTTGGGCGGAAGGTGAGTCTTTAGATGAACTAACCAGCCCTGATCGCGTAGAGCAAATTAAGCAAGACTATGAAGATAGATTAGAAAAAATGAAGCGAAGACGTTTGCAAAACCCGCTTCGCCCTGATGCCGAAATTGATATTGATGAGCTTTATGGGCAATCAAAGGTATGTTTGGCTTGTCACAAATAATATCAAACCATATGAGCAAGGTCGTACTTTTTTAATATTGGGCGTAATACTTTGAAAGCATCATGCTTATTTTGAGAAAGCTCGGTAAATTCTACTACTCTTTCAAGTTCTTTTACCACTAAGTCTCTCGCGTAACCATCTTCATTGTCATCGACATTATCTGGAAGGGTGACCAACAAATCATAAATCACCGCCTTATCTTTTCCTATAGCTTTTCTGAGTACACGCCCTCTTCTTTGAATAAATTGCCTTGGATTTCTAGAGCTTGCTAAAAAGTACGCTTTGCTGCAGGCTGGTATATCAATACCCTCATCTAAACATCTTATTGCTACCATGCAATCAATGACACCAAGTCTGAAGTTTTCTAAAATTGCTTCTCTTTCTTTTCTGCTTTCTTGTGATGTAAACCTAGAGCAGTCCCAGCCTAGATCAGATAATAACATCGATATTTGTTCTACTTGCCGTACGTCATCTTCATCATTTTCATTATCAGTCTCGACACGCCCGTCACCGCAATAAAACAAAGTGTGTTTTTGTGGTTTTTCATCAGATAATAGGTTGCTGAGCGCAACGCTTTTATTTTTTGCCGAGCCCAACAACCTAGATCTTTTGCGCAATAAAGCGTCTAGTACTGACTTGGTTTGCTCAGAAAATTGATTTTCGAGCTGACTAAATAGCTTTGAGACTTTCTGACTTAATTCTATGTACTCTTCTGCCTCATTAGCTGTTAGCTCAATTGGAATTACATGATATTCATAAGGTGTTAAGTGTTTATCCTCAATTGCTTCTTTGAGGGTATATCTCGCTATTACCTGTCCGTAATAACTTTCAAGCCTATCATTCCTGCTCTCGTCTAAATAGTGTTCAGGAGTAGCAGATAGCCCGATCCTGAATTTTGCATGAGAAGGTAAGAATTTAGAGTAAGTCGCAGAGCTATGGTGATGGCATTCATCTCCAATCCATAGTAATTTACCGCCATTTATTTCCTTCATCATCTCCTGAAAGTCTGGGCTAGTTAGAGTTCTGTTTACTACGACTAGAGCTAAAAATTTCCGATTTCCACTTTTTAGTTGGTGAATTGCTTTATCTAGTGGCTCTGCCCAATTTTGTTTATTCTGGTAGCACTTAATGGGTATTATATTAAAATGCTCTAATTCATCGCACCATTGATCTGCAAGGTTTTGATAGGGTACTGATATGATAACTGTTAATCCTTGAACTGCCTCTGACATTTTTACTATGCCATAAATGGCAGTTATCGTTTTACCTGCTCCTGTTGCCAGAGCAAATATGCCATGCCCATCTCCAATAGTTTTCCAGTCGTTTAGAGCTTTTGTCTGATGGTCTCTGAGGAGAAACTCTTTACCTTTATATATTTTAGGAACTTTAGGTGTGTTTTCGTTAGACTTTGTTGAGCTCTTAAATCTCAAACTATCCCATATTTCTGACTCTAATTCTTCACTAGGAGGAGATCCCTTTGGGCAAATATGAATTAATTTTTGAACACAGGCTTCGGGTAAATCTATTACTGCAGTACTGCTGCTTTTGTTTGCCCATAGTCTTTCAAATGCATCAAGGTGCGGCTTACAGTG
>JBCCWR010000163.1:0-4146 GCA_039193385.1 Verrucomicrobiota bacterium
CATATGAAGTGAGAACAGAACATTATCAGCTTTAGCCTGACTTATTTGCTCTTCAATGAATTTTACAAGTGCCGCGCAACTTATTCGCGTGCTATCAATGATTTCATTAGCTTGGAGGGTAAGATTCTCTTTGAGAATTTGTGCCTTACCATCATCGGCTAAAAATTCTATTTTGACTTTGGTAGGATGTGTGACCGTATGAGATTTCTCATTTGAATAAAAGTCGTCTTGACCCATGGTGGCAACACGTGTTTTTGAATCAGGTGACCAGGCTCCAATGCGATGTGGGTTGTTCCGTGCATAAGCTTTAACAGACTGAGGTGCTCGTCTATCAGAATTGCCTTCACGTAATACAGGGTTAACGGCACTGCCTTTGACCTTGTCGTAACGCGCTTTGACGTCTTTTTCATCTTCATTACCGGGAGTATCAGGGTAATCCGGTAGCGCGTAGCCTTTATCTTGCAGCTCCTTGATAGCTGCTTTTAATTGGGGTATTGATGCAGAAATATTGGGAAGCTTAATAATATTGGCTTCTGGAGTTTTAGCTAATTCCCCCAATTCGGTCAGATGGTCTCCTATGCGTTGATCTTCTGTTAATAATTCAGGAAATAAGGCAATGATACGTCCAGCCAGAGAGATGTCGCGCGTCTCTATTTGTATGCCGGAGTGTTTGGAAAATGCTTGAATAATGGGCAACAGAGAATAGGTAGCAAGTGCTGGCGCTTCATCTGTCTTAGTATAAATAATAGTGGGCTTCATCGTTTAATAGAATAGTTTTTGTAAGCTGTAACAGTAGATGCTCCAAGGGTTTCGAGTCAATGCCAGTGATTAAGGAAACTTAGCTTTTATACGTGCTTGGATAAATGATGTAATCAATGTCTAAACGTTCTTCTGAACTTCTTTGTAAAGCGCACCAATCATGCACATTTTTCACTAACTTTTTTTTTGAGTTTACCGAATCCAAGGTCGGGTTCGATATTGTCTGTATCAAGAGGTCTGGAGAGGTTTAAGGGTGTATACTATCTTTGGGAAGATGGTATTCATTTCTATGACCAGAAATGACGGAGAATTGAGCCATTTTATCTACCTGGGGCGACCTACAAGAATTCCCGCATGTTTCTTGGGGTACCGATAAAGGTAGTCACGCAGCCTGACATCTAGCACGACTTTTTTAAAGTCAGACGAAGCATGCATAAAACGGAGAACATTTTTGTTATCACGGTAGGCCAGGCCGACGTGAGAACAGAAAGAGCCCTTGTAGCTTGTGGCAATGCCAATGACGTCGCCATTTTGTAGTTTGGGTTCGATTTGAGCGACTTCTGATTTTGGAATGTAATAAATAGGCAATTTAGAAATGCGCTCTTCATGTTTCTTCATAGGAGCTCGCAACTCAGGGTTGTGTTTCAAGTAGCGGTAGCTTTTCCATAGAACAGTCATTTCCCGGCATTCTTTTACAAAACGTTCACCACCTAGTTTTTTGTTGAGGTCAAAAATGTTTTTGCGTTTATGATTATCCACATACCATTCAGCGAGATAATGGATACGGTCAAGATAGTTGCCATTACAGACTCCTTTGCGATAACGAGTTGCCTTTATCTCAGCCAAGAGATCTTGGGGTATATAGGTTTGTTTATCATGTTCGACCATTCTAGCTAACCCGAGAGCGATTTCGAAGAAAGTCCAGCAATCAAGTCCTTTGAAATTGGCCGAAGGAGCTTCAATATGGTTATCAATTTCCAGCGTGTAGCTAACATATGGAGTGCCAATCATTTCTTTGCCGAAGCGTGCCGTGCGTTCGCCAATAGGTAGTTTATGCCATTGTTCTTGGGTAGCTTTCTGAACGATAGTGTGAAATTTATCTTGGCCAATAAAAGTTTTAGAAAGCGGCAGTGTTTTTCCTTGTAGATTTGCAAATGATGAAAATGAAAAACAAGCTCCAAGCGTCAGAAGAAAAATGCAGAACCTTCGTCTAATCATGGCTCTGAAAAGTAGAAGTTATCTATCCAAATGCAAAGTTTTTTCCGCTGTACAAAACGCAGAAAAAGCGTACGGTTTTTAGTATATGGATGTGGTGAACAGAGATAGGGTGCCCTCTTTTATCACCGTGGATGGGTCTGAGATTAGAGAACTCATGGCCTACCGTAATTCCTGCATAGCCAATCAGAGTCTAGCGGAAGCTATTGTTAAACCAGGCAATGCAACAACAGAGCATTATCATCCTAAAGCTGAAGAGATCTACTACATAATGCAGGGAAGTGGTGTTATACGAATTGGAGAAGAAAAAAAGGAAGTAGGCGTCCAGGATGCAGTAGCCATACCCCCCGGCATGAAACATAAAATTTGGAACACAGGTGTGGATGATTTGATTTTTTTATGTTGTTGTGCGCCATGTTATGAGCATACGGATACAGTTTTAACTGAGGAGACGACTTCGAGTGAAGAATAAAAAAGTTGACTATAAGAACAAGCAGGCCAATCGCTTTGTTTTAATCTTTTTTTGTTCATTATATCTATGTATTGATCTTTCATACGCCCAACTAAGTTCTGAAGAGCATAAGAAATTGGTCGAGACCAGTCGTTGGCTGGCAACAAAAAGAATCTCATATGCCAAAAAGTGGAGTCCACCTAATGAGAAGGACTACTGGGTTATGGATTGCTCAAATACGGCGCGTTATTTATACAAAAAAACTTTTAACGTTAGCCTGCCGCGTACTGCATCCAGCCAATATTATACTCTAAAGAAAGAGGGTAAAGTTCATGCGGCACCGCTCTTAAATGATGGTTCAGTTGATACGGAGAAGCTTCTTTCTCAGCTCAGATCGGGAGATCTACTCTTCTGGGAATGGACTTACGACATCAAACGCACTCCACCAGTTTCTCATGTGATGATTTATCTGGGGCAAACAGCGAATGGAAAGGCAAAAATGACTGGGTCTGCCAGCCGTGCACGTGGGGAACATGGACGCCAGGGTGGAATAGATGTTTATAGCTTCAATCCTAACTCACCGTCAGGTGGCGTAAAAAACATCTTTGGTAAATATGTGAGGCGAGGCCGTTTTATTGCCTATGGCAGGCCAATGGGGTAATTTGCATGTAACAAGAGTCGATTTACTATTTTGTTAATTAGAATATATGCCAATGAAACACAAACAACTATTCCTTTTATGTTTTCTAGTAGGATTTCAATTTTTAGTTCTTAGTTGCTTATTTGCACAAGAAGATTCTGAGAGTGAAGGCGAAGAAGAGGGTTATGCTGACTCTGTTCTACGGTCTCCACACTGGTATGGAACGTTTCGTACCGGTAGTTACTGGGTGCGTTTGGTTTCCATTACATCGGTCAGCATGCATGATTATTTGGTTGATGGTGCGATGAAAGTGTCTGAAGTTACTATCGATACAACGGGTGCTACGACAGCTCGTTTCTATGTTGCAGAAGAATATACGCCTGAGAGTCCTGTGGCATTGCCAAGTTCTGTCATGAGCCATGTGCAGGATAGGACTAAGGATATGATTTCGCGGGCAGGACAAGATGAACTCGCTTACAATACTGTGATAAAAAATTATCCTCAAACGACACATGCCAAGACGGTAGAATTTCGCCTGGCTGATATGGATGAGCTAGACGCACTTTATAAAAGCGTAGTAGCTGCCTTTAGAAGTGGCAAAGGTAGAAGCTTTAAAATCGTCGAAGATGAAAATTAGTGCTTTAGCTTTCTCGGTACTATGTTGAATAGCTTATAATCTGAACGTAGAATAAGTTTCGTCGCTACCCAAATTAACCGAGGGAGATGAAATTTCTAGTAAATCAAAGACATTGGTTCTGGATACAGCGTTCTGTGAATTTACCGATGATCCTTGAAGAATATTTGCACTAAGACTTGAGGTGTTGCTACGCGCTTCAGCTAGCGAATTAATTTCAATATTAGCTCCATTGAATGGTGAGCGATTATTCAGTGTATTTGTAATGTGAAAGTTTATATTAGATATTTGTGTATCAACGAAAGTTATTCTGTTGGCAATCACATCCGAAGCTTGATTCAATTTTGTGATCGACTGCTCTGTTGCTGATGTATCGGATAGATTGGTTGCATCAATCTCAAGAGTGTTCAGAGATAATTCCTGAAGTTGGAATGAGATAGTCTTGCC
>JBCCWR010000164.1:0-4122 GCA_039193385.1 Verrucomicrobiota bacterium
CATCAATATAGAGGAAGCCATGATGGGCCTGTTCTAATAGCCCTTTTTGAGCCGTCCACTCTCCTTTACGAATCAAAAGGTCAGCATGAACCCCTCCCAACAGACGATCTTCCGTACACCCCAGAGGAACTTCCACACAGTTACTTCCATCTTGTTCATTGACCTGGGATAGTATTTGCCCAAAGCCACGGATCATGGTCGTCTTGGCACAACCACGGTGTCCCATGAGTACCACACCTCCCAGTTGCGGAGCGATGGCGTGATAAATTAAAGACTTACGCGCCAGCTCTAAACCGACAATGGCACTGAAGGGAAATATTTTCATTCAAGGTCTCCTTGTATTTCTAAATAGCATTCACGTAATTGATCCTGCGTCTGTTCATCCGGTTCTTTCCAGAGTCCACGATCGATGGCTTCCATGAGTCTTTCCAGTGATTCACGGTATGCAGCCGGATTATGATTTTTAAAAAATTGTTTCTGCTCTTCATTCAGAAGCAACCGTTCACTCATCTGTTCATAGTGATGATCTTCAACGAGATCACACGTAGCATCATAGCCAAAAGCATAATCGATTGTCGCTGCTATTTCAAAAGCTCCCTTGTAGCCATGCTCTCGCATAGCTGAGATCCATTTAGGGTTAAGCACGCGGCTATACATAACTTTGGCAAACTCTTCCTGAATGGTGCGCACCTTGAGGCGATCAGGCTGGCTTGAATCTCCATGATACGTCACCGGCTTACTCCCCCGAAGGCTTTCGATACTGGCTTGCAAGCCTCCCTGAAACTGAAAATAATCATCACTGTCTAAGATGTCGTGCTCTCGATTGTCCTGATTTTGATGCACCACTTGTACGGTTCTCAATCTCGACTTAAATAACTCTGTATCTTCATGATAACTGCCATCTGCATCGTAAGCACAGTTTCCCCAGCGACAAAATACCTCTGAGAGATCTTTTCGTGATTGCCAGTTTCCTCCATCTATCAAAGGTAGTAAGCCTGTTCCGTAACTTCCGGGTGCAGAACTGAAGACTCTTAATTTGGAAAGCCTCTGTGCATCATCACGTTCCACACCCCTATCTATCAATAGCTTACTATCTTCATGGTATCTTGTGATAAGAGGATTAAGCGCTTCATCTTCGTCCTGCTCGACGAGACGTTTTGGAACAGTCGCTAGCAATTTTAAAACATCTCCAAAGGAATCACGAAAGAGTCCAGACACACGTAGCACAACATCCACGCGCGGACGCCCCAGTATGGAAGCAGGTAGTATTTTAAAATCTATCACGCGACCCGTGACGTCATCCCAGACAGGTTCACATCCCCAAAGCCATAATGCCTGTGCAATGTCATCGCCACCCGTTCGCATATTGGAAGTTCCCCAAATAACTAGGGCCAGTGTTTGCGGGTATTCACCATGATCCTGGAAATGCCTTTCAAGCACCTGTTCAGCCATTTGCTTACCACAACGCCACGCCGTAGGCGTGGGAATCACTCTTGGATCAATGCTGTAAAAATTTCTTCCTGTTGGCAGAACATCCAGGCGTCCCCTTGTCGGAGGCCCACTTGGTCCTGGCTGAATAAATTTGCCATCTAAGCCACGGAGAAGATTACTTATCTCATTCTCACATTGCTTTAACTTGATGAGGATCTGCGACTTAATCCATTGGCGCAAATGATGAAGTGTCTCATTCTGACTGGTTTCTGCTTTGCCATTAAGAACCCCTTGAACCCACGCACGAGCCGCAGCATCCAGTTCATCTCTCTGTTTTGCAGTGAGGGCGTCCCAGTCCTTAATCGCTTGTCCCTGTCTCTGTCCCTGTTCTAGTAAAGCTTCATAAAGTCCCGGGCTTTTATCGGTAGGATGACGAACGAGGCTCAGAATAAAATCCACCTGCTTCTCACCATGCGGACTCTTACCTAAAACATGGAGCCCGCTACGAATCATGCTCTCCTTTATCTCACAAAGAAAATGACTCACTTCATCTAGGGAAGGTGTCTTACTGTTTAGTTCCTTGCTCCAGTGTGAGTTCTGCAGTTTTTCATTAATCTGTATCTCTAGCTCCTCCGCGCGCTTGGGATACAATGTTACCGCATGAGCATGCTCTTCAAGCAGGCGCTCGATGACTACCATCTCATCATATAGACCAGCACGTGTTAAAGGAGGTGTCAGGTGATCCACAATAACAGATGAGGTGCGTCTCTTGGCCTGCGCCCCTTCACCCGGGTTATTAACGATAAAAGAATATAAAAAAGGTAAAGGTCCAAGGCAGGCCTGCGGAAAATCATTAGCACCTAAGGCAATACTGCGACCCGGAAGCCATTCCAGGTTTCCATGCTTCCCTACCTCCACAAGCGCATCTGCATGAAAACACTTTCTGATCCAAAAATAAAAAGCCAGGTAAACAGGAGGTGGTGGTAAATCCGGGCTGTGATAGATCTCTTGAGTTTGCATTGAAAAACCACGAGGTGGTTGGATGCCGATAAAAATATTTCCCAGTTTCATGCCTGGCACGGAATAGGTCTCTTCAAAATGATCTGCCCATTTATCTCTTACTGCCTGTTGTGCAGATTCAGGTAATGCTTTAAAAGCGCTGTCAAATGCATCCGCCGAGAGAGTTTCTCTCAAAGGCATTCCATAAGAAAGTTCTGGATCATTGGTAGCACCTTCCTGCAGCCATTCCATAAGTTGGTCTCCAGATTCAGGAATTCGGTCCAGGGTGTATCCAGCTTTGTTTAACTCCTGTAAGAGATGAACTGTGCTGGCAGGTGTATCTAAACCGACACCGTTCCCGATGCGCCCATCTTTATTGGGATAGTTAGAAAGAACCAGGGCCACGCGTTTTTCACTATTCGAGATGTTCTTTAACCTGGCCCACTTTTGAGCAAGGTTAGCAATAAACTCACACTGTCCGAAGTGCGGCTGTAATGCACGAATCTTAAATTCATAAGGTGTCTGAGTTTCTTCCTGCACTTCTTTAAAGCCGGCAACAGAAGAGAATACCCTTCCATCAACCTCTGGTAAAACCACATTCATGGCGACCTCAGAGGGACTGAGCCCCAAGGGATTTTTCTCCCATACTTCTTGAGAACTCAGTCCTACGGGCGTTTGCAACACGGGAACCCCAAGCCGTTCTAAAAAACTAATTCCTTCTTCCTCGTCACCACAAAGGGCAAAACTTTGCATGGTCAGAATAATGGTGAGATCCTCTTGAGCACGCGCTCGCTCTAACATCCATTGCTGCGCTTCTTTATCTCGTAGCGAGTACGCATAAAGGCAATCCACACCAAAACCCTGTTTCTCCAGCTGCGTTTTAAGAGCATCAACAACTTTTAAATCTCCACTTTGCATCCAGGCCTTGTAAAAACAAATCCAAGCTCGTGCTTTTTGCTTAGCTTGAGCAGCTTCGTGATACACCCCAAAGTCCGGGATACGTTTGATCTCAGCCTTAATTGATTCACCACTGAGCACCTTTTCCACACAACAAGCAGCCGATGCAAAATTCTCTATCCCCCCTTCACGCATAAGATCAAAGAAAATGTTACTTGTTTGTGGATCAACGCTGTTGAGTGGTAAACACTCAGGGTCTAGTGCTTCAGCTCCTGAGAGGACAATGAGCTCCGGCGCATTCTTTTGATCCTTGAGTCGTGATAGGCCTTCGATTAAATGAGGAAAGTACGCATATCCGCCCAGAAGTTTAGCAACTACAATGCGGGCATGCTTCAGAACGCGTTCCACATAATCATCCGCAGATACGGGCTGGCGAAGAGGTCCTGCATGAGCAAGACGCAAACGTTGTCCAAAGGTATCGCCCCAGCTCTGCGCGGCACAAACTAGATCTGTGTCTGCGGCACTTAGAAAAACGATCTCCCCAGGCGTCTGCTCGATAAGGATCAGTTCCCTTTCCTGGTCGATCGCACCCTCGACTGTCTGGATCTGGTGCATTTTGAGATTATTTAATATTCAAATGAAGTGTCACCATTTCGATAGTCGTTCTATGACGAGCCAATTATTCTCATTCATAATGAATCCCTACACTACCCCCACTTCATTCCGGTAATCTCATTCATCATGTTAATAGCTTCCTGTCGCTTAGGATGATATCCGATAAAGACGACACGCGAA
>JBCCWR010000165.1:0-4074 GCA_039193385.1 Verrucomicrobiota bacterium
CTGCGCAAATTGTTTAATTCACGCCCCGTTGCCTAACAATTTCATACAAACATATACCGGTAGCAACAGAGACGTTTAGGCTGGATACAGAGCCCGCCATAGGTAGCTTAACCAATTCATCGCAGGTTTCACGGGTTAAGCAGCGCAGACCTTCGCTCTTGAGGTCAGTCTAGCTTATCTATCTCTGATGACTCAAACGCAGTTTATCACGATAACTTTCTACTGACTTTAAAGCTGTCTTTTTTTCATAGCTGGTAACTAAGGTCCCTAACAAAACTAACAGAAGTGCTACAAATTGGAATGGTGTAATGGCTCCACCAGACGATGGACTTGCTTCTTGCATCTGATTTTCTGACTCTGACTCATTTGTTGAAGAGCTTTTACCTTCTACTTCCAGCGTAAGCCGTCCTTCTTTGCATGCGCCTGCCACCTCCATATTCACGAATGCAGTCTGATCAGACAATGAATTATTGGTTAAGTTGATATACCAACTTTCAGCGTTTTGAATAACTTCACCGCTTAGCCCGGTATCAAGATCCAGCTCTATATGCTCTGCATGGATATCTTTTAATGAATTAATCCCCAAAGGTATTGAAATGGAGCTTCCTACCTCTAACTCAACATGCAGAATGCCAGAGTCATCTGCTAAAAACTGATAATCAGCGGTAGTTATTTCTGGCACACAAAAAGTATCTAGAGTGTATAGCTCCCGACCTATCTGTGCTGAATGTGCGGTAATTATATAGCCCTTTTCAAGAGGCGCCTTCCAGTCAGGAGAGGTGAGATCTTGCTGCAACATAAATTCATCAATGTCGGAAATGAGCAGTTTTGCTGAACCATACTTATCCAGCCATATTAACGACTGTTTGTCGTCTTCTTCAGCAAAATACAATACGCCGCCGCCAAACAATTCTGGAACAAGCATGCCAGACAGGTCCTCGGCAGCATTGTGATAATGCTCATACAAAACATCAGCCGAAGAATTCAACAATAAACTGACCCATAATTTGCCATTTTGTCCCTCGCTTTTGTTTAGTCTCGCATAAACAAACAAAGTATCTTTATCAATTTGATAAACGTTCCATAATGTATCCAACGAATATTGAAGACTGATCTTTTTGAAGTCATTCTTGCCAAGTAATAGTAAATCAGCTGAACGCGACATATTCGATTGATCTTGAGATACCCCCTTTGCAACAACTATGTCGCTTAACAGACCATTGCTAGCATTGTACATGCGAATATCAATGTAATGTCTTAGCTCATCGTTGTAATTAATTAATTCATGGGTTTCATTTATTAAGTCGATTAAAAATATTCTCCGCTCGCCGTTGCGAAAATGGCTATCGTATTTGATATAACCTGAGGCTAATTCAACCATTGGCATTTCAGTTTCGATGGCCGCATCAAACTTTAATTCAAGATCATTGTCTCGAAATAATTGATACAACTTATCTTGCTCGACTAGAATATAATCTTTACCGTCAAACATCTTGAATTTTTTGGAACCATCTATTCGACTATCTGAAATATTTTCAACATCTAATGAATCAATGTTAATTCGTGAAAAATCAAAGGTATAATCATTACCATTTAGCGGAAATATACTAACAAAAGCCTCATCAATTAGGCTCGCACGCTTTATTCGAATTGATGCACCATTATATTCTTCCAACTGGTAGATATTATTGTCATCAACTTTAAACAAACCTGATTTATCTAAACAAGAGTATTCACAAAGACTAGGGTTATAAATCAGCTCTTCTTTAATTATGAACACTTCGTTGCCGACAGTACTGAATGATAATTGCTCCTCACCTAAATGGGTTTCTGCATTAAAGTAATCGCTTAAAATGTAAAATGAGGAAAGTCCAGGATCGGTTTTATATAAAGAACTTTTTGAGTCCAAAAAATAAATATCACCGCTAGGCACTGTCGTTATTGCCCCACGTACAGATGAATTAAATGGCACATCTAACAGTGATTCTCCATCGGTTATCGACCCATACCCGATAGTTTCGGAAAGATTTAAGGCTGCATAACCTGCCGAAATCGGCTCAACAAATAAACCTTCCGCACCGGAATTTGCTTCGAAACCCGTGCTTAAGTCATCAGTTAATGCAATGGTTTCAGCTTTAGAAAAGCTGTAGGAATAGATCTCTTGGCCAAATTCTTCGCTGTAGCTTCTTGCATAAAGAAACGATTCATCGGCAAATCGAATACTTGTATTAACATGACCAGCTTCTCCAATGAGTCTCGCGGTGCCATTTGATTCAAGCTCTATAACACCGCTATTAGGTCCTGAAATACTGGATACATAAGCCTTTTCGAATGCAAAGATGGGAGCGATTGAATCCGTTTCTCCACCAGCTGAAACTGCATAGCCTTTCACTCGTGCTGGAATATCATTGTTGATCAACACTTGGTTTGTCAGCTCGTCTGAGCCGTTGGTAACCCACAGCTCATTGAAACTGCCACTGCCCAATACGTAAAAATATGTATACTTACCAACATCGATACTCTTAACAAATGCATCTTCATACCAGTGATAATGCTGGTCACCAGCATTGAGTTGCTTCCCATTAAATTTAGATAACAGTGAAATTGAAAGGTCATTTAAATCTAATGCCCAAAGCCTTCTATTGCCTTCTTGGTTGTTAATTAGGTAAACAATTTCTTGATTACTACCTGCAATATCGAAATAATCAGAATCCATCGAGATATACAAATCTCGGAACTCCTCTGGCAGCAGAATATTTTGCGAGTTTCCTTCTTTATCAAGCAAGACAAGCTCGTAACCAGCAGGTTTTTCACTAATAGTAATTAATCTATCATGCTCAAAAGAACGAAGAACGACGCTATCACTAGCAACTGTTAATTCATTATTTGATAAATCCCAGCTGTATATTCGAGGATCACTCTTATCAACGGAAAAGTAGAGTGTGTTTCCTGCATAGTAGTATTTGGGGTTGGCAGGTTTTGTTACAAAAATCTCTAGCGTATTTTCTATAGATTCCTCTTGGTCATGATGTAAAAAATAGACTTTATTATCTTTAAGAGCAAAGGCACCTTTTTTAGACAAATCAATAATGTCACAGACACTGTCTTCATGCTCTTCACATAGATCAACTGAAAGTACTATACCTTCCCTATCAAGCCGATATAGCGTGGAATATTTGTTGTTGAAAAAATCATTGCATTCATGTTGACAAAGGACGTTTTCAACCACGTAGCTATGCTGGTCAGTACCACCAAGATTGCTTAGCAAACTATTGTTTGGATCAAAGGGTATCGAAATTAGATTGTATTCAAGTTTCCCCAGCTCATTTAGAAAAAACGCTTTTGTCAGGTATTTGTATAATTCTGTTTCACTGTCGTCATACCCCGCATTAAAGAAGTGGGTTTGATTCGCGTACCAACGATGATCTGAATAGTCTACATCCGTAGGAAGTGAGCCCCAGAGTTTTTTCTCGCCATTAAGCAGTTCATAAAGATCGTAGATATAGCTGTTCTCTTCATTCACTTTTTCATGAACAAAAAATCGCCTGCTGCTTTCACTTCTTAGGGTATAGATTTCTGTCGAAAGACTCGTTACTCCTGGATCAAATTCTTTAAGCAGAGAAACTTTGACATCAGCAGCTAATGAAAATAATGGAATAAAGAAGAGGAGGCTCAGCGAGCGTGTAGCTTTGTACATCATTTTTCATCCTTAACATGATTGTGCAATTATTCAACTACATTACTTAAACTGGCTTTAGAAGAATAGAACTTTCTCTGACGTACCGCTTCATACAGGCAAATACCTGTCGCGACTGACACATTTAAACTGGAAACAGAGCCCGCCATAGGCAGTTTAACTAACTCGTCGCAGGTTTCACGGGTTAAGCGGCGCATGCCTTTGCCTTCAGCGCCCATCACCAGTGCCATAGGGCCAGATAGCTTGCAATCGTAAAGGCTTTGGTCAGTTTCCCCCGCTGTGCCTATGATCCAGACGCCAGCGTCTTGAAGGTCTCTAAGGGTGCGGGCCAGATTGGTAATCTGCACTAAAGGCACAACATCGGCAGCACCACAGGC
>JBCCWR010000166.1:0-4057 GCA_039193385.1 Verrucomicrobiota bacterium
ATCCAGTAGCCTTTAGAGCGTCGGCCATTAATTGATCATCTATGACAATGTTGGTTCTCATTAAATCACCAGTGTGTATAGAAATGAAATACGTACACACGGTATCAGCTTCCCGGAAACATAACAAGTCAAGGTTTGGGAGGGCCTAACGGCCGCCCAAACTCGAGGCGTTAGGCGTCCTAATGTCGTTCCAAGATTCGAAGACGGTTCAATCTAATCACGAACGCTTTATTCGACACGTGATCGCAAACGAAACAGTGTATTTTTTAGTCAACGATGATGGAGTAGCAAACTCATCATCGAATGATCAAGATCAAACTGATGTTCTGCCTTTTTGGTCCCATCTAGCTTATGCCGCCAGGGCCGCCCGATCATTTGAGGAAAACTACGAAACTGAAACCATTGAGCTCTTTGATTTTCTCTATCGATGGCTTCCAGGAATGTCTGGAGACGGCGTGTTGGCCGGGACAAACTGGGACGCGAATTTAATTGGACGAGAAATTGATCCCTATATCCTTAGAACTGAATTAGAGGAGAAAATGTCGCCCGAACTGCTCGAAAAATACGAGGCGAAGTACGATGCCCTGTCGACCGACGCCTAACAAGTGCGGGTTACGGACGGCTTACAGCCACCGCAACCACTGGCGTTATGCGTCCAGATGAGTTGGGCTTCAGCTGAAAGACTCTGTCTCATCATGATCACGGTTCTTTTAGCCGCGGTAATTGCCAATGTATTCTTGGTTGTGGATACCGGGTATGGATTTGAAATCTCAGGTTGCTATCCAAAAGATGCACTGTTTTTTGGCTTTGCATGCAGAGAGTTCCCTGGGGCAACCCTACTTACAATCTGGCTAAATTGGCCATTGTTTTTGGTGCAGGGTCCTTTGTTTTTGGTTCTCAACCCTGGAGCGTTTTTCCTATTTTTTTTATCCTGGTCACCGATACTATTTTTAATAGTTTTCAGCGTTAGGGAGAAATATTGTGGGCGCGCATAACAAGTGCATGGTATCGCAGCCTTCGGCCGCTGGGACGCCAAACCGCTTCGCGGCTTGCCGCCCCACATGCAGGCGTTGACTGTCTACACAAAGAGAAATTTGAACAAATGAGGATAGAAAATGACCGATGAATGGGACGTAGACGAGACAGAAGAAAATGAAGAAAAAGAACAAGACGTGTTCTCGTATCAGATCAATTCATATCCTGCCGACATTACCCTAAAGGGATACCTGGATAAATGGGATGATGGTCAGCTAGAAATTCCTGAGTTTCAAAGGAGCTACGTGTGGGACCAGGTAAAAGCGAGTAAGCTAATTGAATCATTTTTGCTAGGGCTGCCTGTCCCTGGTGTTTTTCTATATAAGAATCGAAAGTCCAACAAGCTTGCTGTAATTGATGGGCAACAAAGAATTCTGTCCTCAATCCGGTTTTTCAAAAATGAATTTGACGAAAAAATATTCAGACTGAAGAATGTACTTCCAAAGTGGGAAGGTAAAACATACGAAGAACTAGAAGAAAGTGATCGTTATCAGCTGAATGACACAGTGTTGCGGGCAACTGTAGTGCAGCAGCTCGATCCAGAAGATGACTCTAGTATTTACCATATCTTTGAAAGGCTAAATACTGGTGGTATAAATTTGAACCCAATGGAAATACGTAAATGCGTATATTTTGGTGAATTTTTCTCCCTTCTTGAAGATCTTAACAAAGATGAAAATTGGAGGAAAATTATATTCAAGGCGAAAGTTGATAAAAGGCTTCGAGACGTCGAGCTAGTCCTCAGGTGTTTATCTCTCCATGAAGGTTGGAAAGAATATGATAAGCCGATGAAAGGTTTTCTTAATGGGTATATGGCAAAAATTAAGAAGATGAGTGCCAAAGAACGTACAGAAAAAATGGGCACACTTAGGGATATTTTCTCAAGAACATGCGAAATTATAGCCAATGAACTTCCCGAAAGGCCATTCCATCTGCGCGGAAGGATAAACTATGCAGCAATGGATTCTATTTTTAATGCTATTGCAGAAAATGGTGGCATTGATGGGTTGTCACAGAAGTATCAAGTATTAATTACTGATCCTGAGTATATTGAATCAGCGACAATTAATACGAGTGATGGAAAAACTCTATACTTAAGGTTTCAAACGACTTTAGATATCTTTTCGAGTTAGGGGGAGAAGTGCCATGGAGACACTTCTCTTAAGAACACAGCTAGCTTTTGATAACTGCCAAGAACACTTAAACACAAGCGGCGCATGGGGAACTGAAATCGAGTCGTACCTAACTCAGCATGTATTAGTAATTCTGTGTGCTGACGTGCAACAGGAGATATATCGAACTGTAGAAAAAAGAGCGGAGACTGCAGATGACGCCGCCTTACAAAACTATGCCATAGCTACATGTAAGAGAGTTTTACGTAGTATAGGAAAAGGGGAAGTTTCGGGTTTTGTTGGAAATTTCGGGCCAGAGGCAAAAGAATATTTAAACAGCAATATGGAGGACCAGGAAGTCACCATATACAACAATGCAGTTTCTGGTCGTCATGATGTGGCGCATAGCACTGGGGCAAACGTTACATTTAGAGAATTGGAAGAGGCAATAGGTGTTGCCAGGAAAATGATTTGTGTTGTCTCTGATGCCATTTCACTAAATATCGCAGCCGCATGAGTTAACAAGCGACTGTGATCCCAAATCAACCTATAACCAAAAAATTTAAGCTGCTTTCCACTCCTGGTTATCTCGCACCATAGCGTTCAATATCACCATCATCTTTCGCATGCAGGCAGTAAGAGCGACCTTCTTGTGCTTACCTTGCGCAACTAGTTTTGCATAGAACTCGCGCATGACAGGGTTGTGCTGAATAGCGCTGAGCATAGCCATATAGAGCATGGTTCTTACCGGTGCTCGCCCGCCTTTGATTCTGCGGGTGCCTCGGAATTTGCCACTATCACGATTGTAAGGGGCTAGCCCACATAAAGCGGCCACCTGCCGTTGAGAGAATTGCCCTAGTTCGGGTAGTTCACCCAGGAGTGTATAGGCGACGCCACGACCAATACCCGGGACAGAAAGTAGGATATCTAAGGTACGTTGCCAAAACTGCACATCGGCGACGAGCTTATCGAGTCGACCATCAACCCAGAGTATCTCTTTTTCGAGCACCTTAAGCAGTCTGCCATGAGATCTGCTCAGTTCATCCAAACCCTTATGCTGGCGATTCAGCTCCTGAGTGCGCGCTTGCATCAGTTGCCGCCGTCGGGCGAGGAGGTCTTTGAATAAAAGTACTTTTTTAGGTGGAAATGACCGAATGTCGGGCTGCATGCGTTGGCCGAACTCGGCGATTACTTGCGCATCGATCTTGTCTGTTTTCGCCAAACGCCCCTGAGCACGGGCGAATAGCTTAACCTGGATGGGCTGTATGACAACGAGGGGTAGATCGCTACCGATACAGGCTTCGATAAATGCGCGTTCATACCCGCCAGAGGCCTCAAGCACGATGCGAGAGACGGCGAAGCGCTTTAGGTTTCGAATAAGCTCGTGAATGCCGTCTGAAGTATTGTCAGCCTGCCAGTATTGATCGTGTTCATGGACGTAGACATCAAGTGTCTGTTTGCTGACATCTATTCCGATGTGAACATGTGTATTTCTTCTGTTTGCAGTGGTCGTTGTCATGATTACTCACCCTTGCTACATTCGGGCTCGAGGCCCTTTCGACTGTTCGAGTTTAAGAACGAAATTGGTTGAGCGCCCACGCTTGTTAACGGACTCGATAAATCGGTGCCTGCCAGGCAGCGGGCTACCCAACCGAAAACCTGCGGCTACAGGTTTAGGTCTCACCTTATCTCTATAGGAGATTTGCTCGTAGTGATAAATCGATCATACAAGGCCAGGCAGTGCGCTCCCTTCGGTCGCCGGACGCGCGTACCGCGCGCCCGCTGCTGGCGGCGTTAGATGCCCTTAGACCGAGAGGACAATCATGGATGTAACAAAGAAAAAATTAGAAGATGCCTCTGCGAAAAATATAATTTCACTGCAGCAAGCAGATGCTCTCTACGAGTTTTTG
>JBCCWR010000167.1:0-4047 GCA_039193385.1 Verrucomicrobiota bacterium
CTGCGATCACGGGAATAGAAACCGCATCGCAGATGCCGATACGGGCTATGGCAATGCGTTGAACGCTCGCCGGGCCGCGCGGCACTTCATGCGAGCAGGCGTTGCAGCCTATTGTTGGGATCGCCTATTATTTTGATGATGCTTATGAAGCGCTGAGAGACGGTCAACTATGGTTTGGTAAGGAAGAGAGAATCATTGAGCAGGACGTAAAACTTTATCAAGAAATGGAAAGTATTTTACGTGAAGCCGTTGCACAAAGATCAGATGGCGACAAAATTATAGAATTGATGGATGAGCGTGATCGCATCATTGAAGAAAAATACGAATTGGGCCCAATGAATGACTATCTTATTAAAAGACGTCGGTGGTGGAATTATCACCCAACTTATGCTCAGTCTCTCGAGGAAGGCGAAAATTAGTAAAAGCTATTTTTACACTTCTCTAGAGGAAGGGTGAGCTTAACAGTATTTTGATTTTCGCTTGAAACATGACATGTTTTGATAGTCTATATTTCCGGTCATGAAATTTCAGACGGCAATCCTATCGCTTGTTCTTAGCCTGCTTATTATCACTGTTTTGCTCATTGGCGGCATTTCATTTTATACCATTAAGCGAGCTGTAGTTGATCTGCGTGATGAGATCGTTAGCACAACGAGTCAGACAGTGCGCGAAAAAATTGAAGACTACTTTGGGCGCGCGGATGCCGTTCTTAATGATACGGCTAACCTTCTCATACGGAATCATCAAGATCTTGAAAACTGGCGTGATACCGGCATTCGTATTGCCAAGTATTTAGATAAAGAGAATGGGTTATCCTGGATCTATTATGCAGAGGAAGCGCATGGAGAGTTTCTTGGTGTAAGAAAATTACCCGGCGATCAGCTTATTATAAGCTACAGTGACTTTTCTAAAGGAGGTATGATGACATATCTTCAATGTACTGATGACGGAAGGTGTGTAGAGATTGACTTTCAAACATTCGTCAAGATGGCAGGGCTTCAAACTGATCTAGAACCACAGCCTTATGATCCACGCAGTCGTCCTTATTATCAACAGGCTTTAGACAAACAAGAACTGGCTTGGACGCCTCCTTATCCTTTTTTTGATAATAGACTAGTGGGGTTATCTGCAGTCTTACCACATCGTGATGATTCGGGTCAGTTTTTGGGCGTGTTTGCCATAGACTTTTTGCTCACCGAAATACAGGATTTTCTTCGAGGCCTTAAAGTCAATCAATATGGAAGGGTTTTCTTGATCCATGCAGAAGGTAGTATCCTAGGCGGTAAGCATGGAGATGAAAAGGATGAGGCCTTTGAAAAGGCCTTAGAAGCTTTCAAAACTGAGAATCAACAGTGGAAGACAGACCAACAAATACAAAAGCAGATCTCCTTAAAAGATGGCCGCTTTATTGTTTCGATGGAATCCTTGATGAAAGAAGGCCTGCCAGACTTTTATTGTGCCATTGTTTTACCTGAAGGAGTGTTTTTACAGGGGTTGCGTCAAACAACGTGGCTGACCGTTGGCCTGGCCTTTATTATTTTAATAGTCGTGGTTGGCATAGGAGCACGTCTTTCATTTGTTATGTCGTCACCCATAAGACATATTACCGAGGAACTTCGTTTGATTGCAGATTACAAGATACCTGAACGCACAGCTTGTACTAAGCTCTCCAAATCGACTCAGGAAATTTCCATACTGGCGGATGCTGTAGACAAAGTAAAAGTCAGTTTAAAAGCTTTCTCAAAATATGTTCCTCAGCAGCTTGTTCATTCCGTCATGCGGAGCGGAAAGGAAGTTAGGTTAGGAGGCGAGGTGCGAGAGATTAGTGTGATGTTTTCTGATTTGGAAGGGTTTACAACTTATAGCGAATCTCTAACGCCCGATGCGGTATTCCAAGAACTTTCAGAGTTTCTCCATGTGGTAACAACATCCTGCCATGAATATGGAGGCGTAACAGTTACTTTCACGGGAGATGGTACGATGGCTTTTTTCAATGCGCCAGCCGACCTAAAGGATCATGCCACGCAATCCGTTCGTTCAGGGCTTATTCTTTTGCAAAGACTTGATGATTTAAATCTGAAAAGGCATCAAAAAGTGGATGATACGGAGCTATTTCATTTTAAGATGAGACTTGGGATCAACACAGCAGAAGTTTTATGTGGAAATGTTGGTACAGAAGATCGCTTTTCATATTCAGCGGTAGGGGATGGGGTTAATCTGGCAAGTCGCCTAGAGGGTTTGAATAAGATATATGGCACGCAGATTTTAGTGAGCGAGCAGACCCGGCTGATGTCTGGAGATGCCTTTGAATGGCGCAAGATTGACCGTATTTTTGTTATGGGCAAAACTATGCCAACCGTTATTTATCAACCGCTAGGAGAGCTAAAAAAAGTGGATCCTCAAATATTACGGGCTCGTGATCTATATGAGCGAGCGCTTGAACAGTATTTTTTATGTGAGTTTAGCAAAGCCCGTAATCTTTTTCACAAGGCACTCAAGGCCCATCCTACAGATCCGGTAAGTGCTCTAATGGCCGAACGTTGTCGTGGTTATATTTATAACCCTCCTTCCTCAACTTGGGATGGTACACATCTAGCGCAAAGCAAGTAATTGCTATTTGAAGGAGAATAGACTTGAAGTTCTGCTAACGAAAATAGATCATTTAATCTAATGCGCCCGTAGCTCAATTGGATAGAGCGTCGGTTTCCGGAACCGAAGGTTATGGGTTCGATCCCCGTCGGGCGCAATTGATTTACCGCGCTCGTGGCGAAATGGCAGACGCGCTAGCTTCAGGTGCTAGTGGGGGTAACCCCGTGGAGGTTCGACTCCTCTCGAGCGCAAGTAGCTTCTCGTGAAGTCTTTTTAGAATCGGAATTAAATTCAGAGATCTTTAAATACGGTTGCTAGTATAAGCACGATAAAGCCTGAACCAACCATCCAGAATGCACTCAGAGGTGTACGAATAACGCTAAAATATTCCAGAAAACCCGCCACGCCTATCAACAAAGCAATAAGCCAAACAATAAATTTAGGTGCTGATAATTTCATGGGTAGGACTTATAAAATGCTTCCTGTTTTCATGCGAGGTAAATGATATGCTCCATTTTGATATCACTTGTCTGTAACTATCTTATCATTAATATTTGACGTGGCGTATAAAGTCATATTGAAAAGTGCTATAGATTTCGTGATGGATATTTCGACTAGCTATGCATTTCAAAATAGGCAGGCTTGAGCTGTTTAAAATATTAGATTTCGTAGATGTCAGAAAACCCCAAGACAAGATCCTTTTCCTATTTAGGTATAGCTGTTTGCATTATCACACTGCTAACAGTATTGCGTTTCTGGTATGCACAAACCATTGAGCTGGTTGGAGATGAGGCTTATTACTGGCAGTGGTCGAAACATTTGGACTGGAGTTACTACAGCAAAGGGCCTGGAGTGGCTTTGACTATCATGGGAGGGACGTGGTTTTTTGGAGATACCGTTTTAGGTGTAAGATTTTTTGCTGTCCTACTAAGCGCTGGAACTGCGCTGGGTATTTACACTCTAGGACGGCTGCTATTTTCAGATAAGGTTGGTTTTTTTGCCTTACTGTTTGTTATGAGTATTCCACTCTTTGCTCTAGGTGGCGTATTAATGACCATTGATCCATTGAGCGTATTTTTCTGGGTTTGGTCGTGTGTGGCATTTTGGATGGCTTTGCAATCTAGGCGACTGCTGTGGTGGGTACTTGCTGGATTGCTCATAGGAGCTGGTATGTTAGCCAAATATACGAATGTGGTTTTACTAATCAGTTTCTTGGTTTTTCTTGTTTTTTCTTCTCGAGATAGGAAGGTTCTGAACTTTGTAAATTATCTCCTGATGACAACGATAACTGTGTTGTGCATGGCGCCAGTTTATATTTGGAATAAAATAAATGAATGGATAACCATAGAGCATTTACTTCATCGTGGCGGCTTGGACTCTTCATTTACGGTTAATGTTTTTGAGGCTTTCTATTTTCTTCTTATGCAAGCGGTGGGAGTTTCACAATTCATTTGGCTC
>JBCCWR010000168.1:0-3984 GCA_039193385.1 Verrucomicrobiota bacterium
AGAGCGAGTTATCAGCTTGTTCGGTAAAGGATGGATACGTGCTTCAGCAAACGCTACCTAAGACTAATACAGGATCATTAATTATTTAAATCGGTATAAGTGAATCTCAATCCAGTGCGTGCGGGAATCGTCCCGATCGAAGAGCTCATGAATTACAGATCGTCGAGCTACTGGTATCTTTTCAATAAGTGTAAACGCCCGGCTTACTTGGATTGTTCAGGCGCATTGGATGCCGCCGGCGGCTTGAAGGAGAGTCCTGCCGGCAGAAAGCAATATGAGGCTTACCTCAAATGGTTATCCACCAATAGCTCGGCACAGAAGGAAATGGCATTCGAAAAGATGTGCCGAGGCCGGGCAGTTGGCACCAAGGATTTCAAGAAGGCACTTTTGAAAGAGGCGGAGCGTGACAAGGAAGATGCAGATGAAACTGATACTTCGGAGATGATTCCTAGGTATGATGGAAAAAGTCTGCGTGAAGCCAACGAACTCCGGTGGGAAATACTTTTAGATAAAGGTCTATCTGCGCTAACAAAAGATACGAAATCCACTCGGCAGATCTCAAATCTGCCGAGTGGAAGGTCATGCTCGCCACCCTACTGAAGCAAAAGAGTAGCGCCACCAATGTCTGGATCACCCAGCAACTCAATATGGGCACCCCAGACGCTGTCAGCCTCTATGTATCGTCATTCAGGAATGCTTACGGTTACTCAAATCACGCTTACAAAAAACTTATCACAAAGGTAATGACATGACCCGTTTTGAAGCCTCAAGTGGCTCAATGCACGTAACCTCGACCAAAGCGCTTACCGCTTTAACAAATAGCTTCGAAGTGATCGAGAGTACAACTCCCGCTTCTCCCTCTCGAAAATCACACACGCCCCAAGCTGTCCCTTCAGCAGTCCTTCCTAAGGTTCGTTCAGTTCTAGTGACCTGCTGCTTCAATCACACTGGTTTGGGGATCCGGCGTAGTGCCATCTTCTAGAATAATCCTGGAAAAAGTCACTTGGGCGGAGCTGAAAGGCTTAACCGATTCAACTGGCACGATGTAATCCTTTTCTTGTGAATCCTCGAGTCCTGGACCTTCGCCCTCACCGCCAAAGAGCCACTGCGATTGATTGCCGGCTACCTTGCCTTCATCATCAAACATAAAAACCCAAACACGTGCGGATCGTATCCCCTGGTCAAAGCCATTCTTCAGCTTCAGCTTCACTGCGCCCTTGTTGCCTTTCGACTGCACCCCTGTGACAGAAACCTCTAAATTCCCATAGAGCCCAGCTACACTAAATAGGAGGCAGTTAATCAAAAAGAAAGCTATTTTCATGGTCACTTAAGTTTGTTTAAAAACGCATAAAGGATGAGTGAAAGATAGCCGCTAGACACAAGGATTAAAAGCAAATTCGGGAATCGAGCATAGAATGTTAGCTCTGGCTCATTCTCTACAAATAACTTCACACGTTCCGCCCAGCTGACGTTCTGCTCAGATAAGGCGGTAATTGCCCCATTTCGCAAAATAAGGCCGGAAATCCCCGACTGGCTCACACGCACTAGAGGCAGACGATATTCAATCGCTCGAGCCATCGTGATTAGGTGATGTATTTCTGCCCCTGCGGTCTGGGAAAACCATGAGTCGTTACTGATCGAAACCAGAAGATTCGCGCCGGCACTTACCTGCCAAAGCACGCTTTCAGTAAGTGTGCCCTCATAGCAAATTAAAGTCCCAAGTCGAAGGTCTCCTACACGCAGGAGTACTTCATTATAGCCAGCGGCGAGTCTCTTTTCAGGCAGTGCCTGATACAGCCATTCAGGAAGATAATGAGCAAAAGGATGTGCTTCGACGAAAGGGAATAAAACCTCCTTCTCATACACACCGCCAAATTCTGCATTTTCGTCGAGCAAAACGGCCGCATTATGGGAGACGCCTCTCTTCTCACGGCCGCTCACTTTGGAACCAAGACCGGAAACCGAAGTGCCGAAGAGTAAAGGAGCTTGATAATCCTGTATCAGGGCTTCGATGGATTCTGACTGGGGGATAGAGAAAGGATCCACATTCACTTCCAAGGGAAAGGCAAGCTCCGGCCAAATCGTAAGATTAGGTACCATCAAATAGCCCTCGTATTGCTCTCTGGTAAATTCGGTCAGGCCCTGGATGACACGAGTGGGTAGCTCCAGACTAAGCGCTTCGTCCAGTCTAAGCTGCTCATAAGGCTGCACAAGGAGCAAGGAGACCTCACGACCTTCGCCAGTCTGCTTATAAGCTCTTCCATGCAAATAACCCACTAAATTGATGGCCACCAAAAGAAGAACAGGCACAGCCAGACGAGACCCGGACAAAAGCAATTGAAACCTATCATTAACCAAGGCCCAGACAAACAAGGCATTAATCAAATAGATCAGGAACGAGAGGCCGGAAAATCCGACCCAATCCGCAAGCTGATAGGCCGGAAGCTCAGAAAAGAAAAAAGAGTAGCCCAAGCTGTTAGGAAGCAGACTTGGCAACAGAGACTCCAGTAACCAGCAGGAGCAAGCAAAGCAAAGAACGACCAATAAGACCGACGGTTTCCAGCGTCTCCAGACAAAACAGGTCAGCAAACACCCCAGAGGAATCTGTAGGAGACCAACTGCGGCATAGCATACGGCGACCGGCACCGCAGCTATGATGTGTATTTGGTAATAGTTCGCAGCGCCTTCAGCCAACCACATATAATTGATCACGCCCGCTACAAACTGGGTAAGCCATCCAAAGAAAAATACCTGACGATAGCGAAATCTTCCCCGGAAACACGGAATCAATAGAGGTATCAGGCTAACACAGATCCACCAAGCCGGAATTATTCTGTAGCCCAACCCGACCAAGAGACCCGACAGCAAAGCAAGCCAAAGACCTTTGACTAAAGACAATTTCATATTCTCATCCGCAAGCTGCACTCAAAATTCAATTTAGCGGCTTATCCCGGAAACTGTACCGAGCAACCATGACCGGCTGATCCGCATCTGTCTCGTCATAAAGGCGCAAAGTAGACGGGTTTTTAAATCCGATCGATCCATGTATACGATACGTCTTCCCCACTTCGAACTCATAGGCAAACACCGTAAAACGCTCTTCATAATAAGGTCCGGATAATTGAACGGCCACATGTCTAAGGCCAGGCCTTACGTAGTAGCCACCTCTGAATCTGCCTGATGGCACTCCCTCTTCGACATCATGGATAATGACTGTCGCGTTGTCATAGGCATCTAAAAGAAAGCTGCCCATCTTTCCTTTGACGACAGCTACTTGGCTCAGATCAACATCCGGCTTTTCAGGTAGCGCAACACAGCCCGATAGTAGCGCCAGCAGGCATAAGCCTACAAACCGTAGGCTATAACGGAAAGCCCTCGAGCTGACTGCAACGGAAGGATCCAAAATAATTCGTTTCAAATTCATCACGCCCACAAGAGTGGGTATCTTCGAATCCGCAAGACTGAATCCCCTGCAACAAGGATTATGCTAACAAAAGACTCCAACTTAATCAAAATACTATTTTCTGATGCTTATTAGCATCATAGATGCGCGCCACATCAAACTATACAGATGGCCAGTGCTAAACTAGTTCTCTCCTCCTTCGATCAGGTGCAAAAGATCTAAATCTCTTAAGATACTTAGGCTATTTTCATCGAGTAACAGTTCAGAAAGTCCCGATGATCTTCTTTCATTAATAATTAAACTAATCATTCTTCTAGCTGATTCTGGCTCATCAACAAACGTATGGTCATGATAAATATCAATATGACCATTCCAAGCTAAATTCCATATTTCTCGACTGTAAGGTTTAGTCTTATAGCCACTTGGAGAGAGCAGATTCAACTCATCTTGAATATCAGATCTAATGAATAACTCTAGGTCTTTAGAAGTGGAGATTTCAGCTTCTCCAGATGTAAAAAGGTTATGGCATCCTCCGTAAAAAAAAGAAAACGCAATAGCGCATACTATTACTATAAGTATAT
>JBCCWR010000169.1:0-3976 GCA_039193385.1 Verrucomicrobiota bacterium
GAGGTTATATCAATTTCTGTAAGGCCTGTTTCGTTATCTCTCCGTTTATATGGGAACGTTTTTGCCGGTGAAAATATTATATGGTCTGTTGCTGAACTCGGAACAACACTTGGAGATACCTTTGGATTTTCTGCACCCTACAATTATATCGTTTCATTCTTTGCATCTATACCTTTTTATTGTCTTGAACTTTTAATTGGTTTAATCCAAGCATTTGTATTTGTTCTGTTATGTGCTGTGTATATAAGGCTATCTACTACGCATGACGACCATTAATAAAACTGAAAATTTCTCTGTGTGATCATGCCTATGAGCGTGAATGCAGAGATAAAAATAAAAATAGGAAAGAAAAAATGACACTAGCAAACTTAGTATTAGCAGCATCAGAGGCTACAGCTTCTGGAATTACCGGTAATCTTAATGTCGTATTTGCAGCACTAGCTTCTGCAATTGGTGTGGGTCTTATTGGTGCTAAAGCTGCAGAAGCTGTGGGTCGTAATCCTGGCGCGTTTGTAAATATTCTAATTATTAGCGTTCTTGGTATGGCTCTAGCAGAAGGTATTATTTTCATCACGATCTTTTTAGGAAGATTTGCTGGCTAATAATATTTTTAGATATTTATAAATCCCCCAGGGGGAGGGATAAATCCCCCGATAATTTTTATGGAAGATATACTAGTACTTTTTGATCAATTTGGGGTTTATGTTGAAAGGCTAATCTTACAGCTAGCTATCATTTTGTTTTTACTGTTTATGTTATCCAAGTTTGCTTTCAAACCCTTATTGGAAGTTTTAGAAAAACGCAAAAAGATGGTTGAAGAGAGTGTTGCTAATGCAGAGCGTATACGTGAGGAGCTCGAAAAAGCTGAGCAGTCGCGTAAAGAAGCTATTGCTCAAGCAGCAGAGCAGGCTTCGATGATCATTGAAGAATCAAGGGCAAACGCAGAAAAAATCGGTGATAAAAAAGTTCAGGAAGCGATTTCCCAGGCACAAGAGATTGTTGAAAAATCCCAGGAAGCAGCCGCTCAGGATCGTGAGCGTTTGATGAGCGAATTGAAACAAGAGGTAGGTAAGCTTGTTGTAGCGACAACAGAAAAAGTCCTGACTCGCACCATGACGGGCCCCGACAAGAGCCGGCTGGAAAAAGCAGCCATTGCCGAAATAAGAAAAAACTGATTATTAATTCCTAAAAAATGAAGATCAATCGCGAAGCCCGTAACACAGCTAAAAGCTTCTTCATGCAATGTTTTGTCAGAGGTAAACTTGACCCAATGCGTGTGAAGAAGTTCGTGCGTTTGATGATTACAAAGAAACCGCGTAACTATCTGGGTATATTGGAACGTTTTCGCAAACTAGTTGAGATTGAAGAAACACATAATTTTGCCGTTGTTGAAAGCGCGCGTGCTATAACGACCAATAAAGCGGCCATCCAACGTCAATTGAAAGACAAATTCGGCTCCAATTTAAATATACATTTTGTCGTGAATTCAGAATTAATAGGAGGAACACGCATACAAGTAGGCAGCAATGTGTGGGATGGCAGTATCCGAGGACGTCTGGACGCTATTGAACGTGGTATCAGTTGAAAAAAATTTAAAACATGTAATTGAGCATTTGAAAAAAAGAAGAAAGTTATGAGCACCTTACTGGAAGATATTGAAAAACAAATTGGAAAAGCCAAAACAGACGTGACTCGCAGCAACGTTGGCATCGTTCGTGAAGTAACAGACGGTGTGGCAAAAATAGAGGGCCTGAGTGAAGTAGCCTATAATGAAATGATTGAATTCCCTGGAGGAACCACAGGGTTGGCCTTGAATCTGGAAGAAACAGAAGTGGGCGCCATCATTCTTGGTGAATATAGTCACATTAAGGAAGGCGACCGCGTTAAGACCACTGGCAAGCTGCTCCAGGTGCCCGTAGGTAAAGAGCTTCTTGGTCGTGTGGTTGATCCTCTCTGTAACCCTCTGGATGGCAAGGCTGCACCTAAATGCAAAACATCATACCCTCTGGAGAAGATAGCCCCAGGCATTATCAAGCGTCAGTCCGTTACGCAGCCTGTTCAAACAGGTATTATGGCGGTGGATGCCATGATTCCCATTGGTCGTGGTCAGCGTGAGCTTATCATTGGTGACCGTTCAACAGGTAAAACAACAGTGGCCATTGATACAATTATTAATCAGGCCAAGCTTAATAAAGAGGGTGAGTCATCCAAAGATAAGAATTTTCGTCCGCTTTATTCCATATACGTCGTCGTAGGTCAAAAGCGTGCCAACCTGGCTCGTATCCTGGGAACTTTGGAAGAAACCGGTGCATTAAAATACACCATAGTTGTTGCTGCTACAGCCTCTGATTCTGCTACAGCTCAATACCTGGCGCCATTTGCTGGGTGTGCTATGGGTGAGTGGTTTATGGACAATGGCATGGATGCGTTGATTGTTTATGATGATTTGTCCAAACACGCGGCAGCATATCGTCAGATGTCTTTGGTTTTGAAGCGCCCTTCCGGTCGTGAAGCGTATCCTGGTGATGTCTTTTACTTGCATTCACGCCTTTTGGAACGTTCTGCGCGTCTCAGTGAAGAAGCTGGTAATGGCTCTTTAACAGCCCTACCTATCATTGAAACACAGGCAGGCGACGTTTCTGCCTATATTCCTACAAACGTGATTTCTATCACAGATGGACAGATCTATCTGGAAAGTGACCTATTTTATTCAGGTATTCGTCCGGCGATCAATGTTGGCCTCTCTGTATCCCGCGTAGGATCCGCCGCGCAGATTAAAGCGATCAAGCAAGTTGCCGGTAAAGTTAAACTTGAGCTGGCACAGTACCGTGAACTGCAGGCCTTTGCCCAGTTTGCTTCCGATTTGGACGCAGCGACCAAGTCACGTCTTGACCGCGGGGCACGCATCGTTGAGCTTTTCAAGCAGCCTCAATACAACCCTGTTCCAGTTGAAACTCAGGTTGCCATCATGTGGTCTGTGCAGAATGGCTACTTTGACGAAATTAGTGTCGAAGGGCTCAAAGAGTTTCAGACGAAATTGACAGAATACTTTCAGACCACCAAGAGCGCATTACTGGCCAAAATCAAAAAGCAGAAGAAAATTGATGATAAGCTGGAAGGTGAGCTTAAAGGTGCTGTAGAAGACTTCAAAAAGATCAATTCATAAATTTAATAAAGCATGGCAAGTTTACGCGACATACGCCGCCGTATTAAATCGGTTAAAAATACCGCCAAAATTACTAAGGCGATGCAGATGGTGGCAGCTTCTAAAATGAGCAAGGCTCAGCAGGCTGCTATCAAAGGGCGTCCATTCGCAGTGCGTTTTAATCATCTCCTTCGCTCGCTCGTTCAAGAGCACTCCGAGGGAATAGATAATGTCTTCCTCAATGAACATGAGAAGGGTGCACACTGTTATCTGGTTGTCAGCACAGATAAAGGTCTGTGTGGAGGATTAAATACCAATCTCTTCCGATTGATCAATGACCTTCCCCAAGATGCTAGCTTTATCACCATTGGCAAAAAGCCCCGTCAGTTTGTGACGCGCTCTGGCCGCCATCTCATGGCGGACTTCACGCTTGAAGACAACTTTACTTTTGCCGAGAGCAAGCAAATCTCCAAATTTTTGCTGGATAAGTACAGGGATAATGAAATCAAGCAGCTTACTATGGTCTATTCACGCTTTAAGAATTCCTTAGTTCAGATTCCTTCTACACTTGATGTGCTGCCTGTCAAAGAGCTTACTCTTCTTTCTGAGGTGCCAGGTGAAGAAGCAGAGCCTTTAGACATAGAAGAACAGGTTCAGGAATATCTTTTTGAACCAACACCACAGGCTATTTTTGATGAAATGTTGGCTTATTATATTCATTTCCAAATTTTTCAGATATTCCTTGATGCACGCGCCTCAGAACACAGTGCACGTATGGTAGCGATGAAGAGTGCCACGGAAAATGCGAACCAACTGGTTAAAGATTTAACA
>JBCCWR010000170.1:0-3971 GCA_039193385.1 Verrucomicrobiota bacterium
ATGTGTAGGAGTTTTTTGAGAGGCCCCTTCACGGATAAGAAACAGCTCTTTGCAATGACAGATGACGAATTATTTGCTGCTGCCCAGAAACAAGTTCTATCGCGCATTAAATATTTTGGGTTGACTGAACATTTTGTTGAGTCCGTTGCCCTCATCTATTGTAGTTTAGGATGGCAACCCCCTAGCTCTCTCAAGGAGATCAGTCAACTGAATGTTCGCAACAGCCGTAAGGGTAGAGAAAAACTTACAGATTCTCAGCGATCGACTGTCTTATCGTTTAATCGAGCTGATCAGAAACTTTATGACTGGGCACGGGCTGAGTTTTTTGAAAAATTAGGTTATGTGCCTGATTCACCAGAGGTAGCTGTTGCTAATGGGTGACTTTTAGAGAAGGTGTCAGCAAGTTTTAAGACTCTCAATTGACTAGAATTACGAGCTATGAAAGGATTATAAGTAGAGGTAAAGGTAAACTGACAAAGCGAGCGTAATGAAGGGACTCATTCATATCGGAGCGCCTAAAACGGGTTCAACTGCTCTTCAGAATGCATTAGCCGATAGCCGTAAAAGGCTAGAAAGTCATGGATTTCTTTATCCAGAAATGTTTATGGAAACGCTGAAAGAAAAATACTTCAAGCGCCATATTTTTAATAATCATGCTAATCTTAATGGCCTCTTTGCAAATAACCCTGAGTCCTATTTTCTTAAGAAGGGATTTAAAACTTCTCAAGAAGGAGAAGCTTGGCTGAAGAAGCAAATTGATTATTTGGATGCTCAGATTGCTAAATCGCAGGCTCATACCTGTATCATCTCTTCCGAAAACCTCATTGGGACTAAGAAACTAGATGAGTTACATACCTTTCTATGGGAGCGATTTGAAGATCTACAACTATTGGTTTACGTTCGTCCTCCTTATGAAGCGTATGCGAGTAGTCTTCAAGAACGTTTGAAAAATGGCATTCCAATTGCCAAGCTAGAGCTACCACAAGATTATTTTGGTCACATCCGAGGAAAACCAGATTATATCAAGGGGCGTTTACAGAATTATGGCAACAAATTTGGCTTTCAAAAGCTGACGGTTGTACGATTCGATCGCAACCGCTTTCCCGAAAATAGCATTGTGGCTGACTTTGCTGCCCGATTTCTCAACCATGACGATCACCCTCCCCTGAATTTACCTGAAACGACCGCGAATCCTTCTAGACCTGCAGCTCCAGTTATCTTTATTTCCATCCTTGCCAACTTGCCGGAACTCCAATCCAATAAAGGAAAAGCCTATCTAAAGAAACTACGAGAAAGGTTGAAAACCTTCGAACCATCGGCAATGTTTCCTAAATTTCGGCTCTCTCAAGAGTGGAAGACGTTAATTGCTCACGTAGGATTGCCTATCTATCAATGGATTGAAGATAAGTTTTGGGAAGATGATAGTGAGGTTTTAGTTGATCGCAAATACATCCAAATGGACCGTCCTGCAGATGTCTCTCAAGCAGAGTTTGAAGATTGGTTGTTGGGACATCTTACGCCAGAAGGCGTTCAACAAATCTATCAAGAAATTTTTCAGCGTGAGATTTCAGCTGCTCAACTGGAAAAGATGTTGCGTTCTCCCCGTCGAGTTAAAGTTGTTCGCAATTGCCTCTGCGAAACATTAAGTGCTGATTTGTTGCGCTTCTGATCATGAGAGAGTTAGACAACAGTGGTCACCGGCAGTGAGCATATCATTATCTTTAACAGAGAAATACCTAATGCGTATGAGAGGTGCCTGCAAAGGCTTAAAGCAAGACAATGAAGGCAATCATTCACATTGGCCCGCCTAAGACTGGCTCGACCGCATTGCAAATTTCCCTGTCAAATAGTCGCGATAAGCTAGCAGCTTATGGGTTCTTATACCCGATGCTCTTTTCTCCCTCCGAAGTTATTCCGTTTGACTTACATCAACACCATAAATTTCTTACTCGTCTGTTTGTTGAGTCCTCTGAAAAGGTTCGCTTTTTTAAGCGCATGGGATTGGCTAATTCTCAAGAGGGTGAAGAATGGCTACAACAGCGAGTTCACCATTTAGATACACAAATTGCTCAGTCTGGGGCTCATACTTGTCTTCTTTCGGGAGAACACTTTATTGATAACAACTACGACATTAATGCTTTTCTTTGTTTTCTACAGGAACGGTTTGATGATGTGCAGGTCGTAGCTTATATTCGCCCACCCTATGAAGAATATCCTAGTTATCTGCAACAGCGCTTAAAGGCGGGACTTGCGATCGCTAAACTTTCCCTGCCTCAAGATTTTTTTGGTATTCTGACGACAAAACTTAGATACCCGCGATCGCCAGACTATCTCAAGCAAGTCTTGCAAGTCTTTGGTAATCGCTTGGGCTACCATAATGTTCATATAGTTCGTTTCAGCCGCGATCTTCTTTTAGGCAATAGCATCATTGCTGATTTCCAAACACGTTTTCTCAGCTTGAACAAAAGCACAAGTGTGCTCTTTCCTGAAATCACGGCAAATCAGTCCGTTACGGCTGCTGCCGCCATTTTTATTTCCGTTCTGTCTAATTTCAGTGATTTGCAGATATCGGTGAACCAAGCAATTCATCAGGACGTGGTTCAGCGTCTGTTAGCGCTGCCTGTTTCTGAAGTTTTCCCCAAACTGAAAATTCCGCAGACGTGGAAAGCATTGATTGCCCAAGTGAATTTTCCTACATATCAGTGGATTGAAGAAACCTTTCTGAAAGAGACACAGGACGTCCTGATTGATCGTGAATACTTGCAGGATCCGCTGCCTGCACCCATTTCTCAAGCAGAGTTTGAGGATTGGCTATTGGGGCATTTAACACCAGAAGGTGTACAACAAATTCTCTCGGAAATCTTTCAGCAACCGCTGCCTAGAGCTCAACTCACGACTATGCTGACATTTCCCCGGAGTTGGGCAATCTTTCGTACTTGCTTGCCCGAGACGTTATATGAAACGATTAAGATCGAGTCAGCTAGGGAGTCAAATCAAGAAGCTTAATGAGAGCACTCATCCATATTGGAGCCCCTAAGACAGGTTCAACAGCGTTGCAGGTTTCCTTGACGGCAAGCCGCGAGAAACTCACAGAGCTTGGTTTTTTATACCCACCGTTATTCACTGATGAGGAAGAGGTCAATCTAGGCCGATTCAAGGCGTTAAATGAGCATCACAATGCTTTGAGAACGCTTTTTGTGAACGACCATAGACGGAATCATTTTTTTTCTAATATCGGTCTTACTAACCCCCAAGCGAGAGAACACTGGATAGGACAGCGAGTTAGCTATTTAGACAAACAGCTTGCTCAAACGCAAGCTCATACCTGTATCTTTTCAGGAGAACACTTTATTCGGGTTGATGATGTCAAGGCGTTCTATCGCTTCTTTCAAGAGCGGTTTGATGATTTGCAAGTGATTGCTTATATTCGTCCACCCCATGAAGAATATGAAAGTTATGTTCAACAACGCCTAAAGTCTGGAATTCCTCTCGAAAAACTTTCTTTACCCCAAAATTTCTTTAGTGTTCTGTCCACGGTCAGTAAGGATACACCTCACCGTAAAAGGACACCAGATGTTATGAGGCAGACCTTACAGACTTTTGGCGATTTGTTTGGGTATGAAAATATTCGTGTTGTACGCTTCAGTCGTTCGCACCTGATCAAGAATAGTATTATTTCTGACTTTGCTGCACGATTTCTCTATCCTGATAGTCAGGCAGGCATAGCGTTTCCCCATATTGTGGCAAATCAATCAGTGTCAGCCGCCGCTGCCATCTTTATTTCAATTTTATCGAGTTTTCCTGAGCTTCAGACTCCGGAGGGAGTCCTAGTACGTCAGAATTTGGCTCAGAGTCTATTGGCCTTGTCTCCTTCCGAAATACTACCAAAATTAACGCTTTCTAAGGATTGGAAAGCGTTAATTTCACGAGTGAATTTTCCAACGTATCAGTGGATTGAAGAAAAGTTTTTA
>JBCCWR010000171.1:0-3940 GCA_039193385.1 Verrucomicrobiota bacterium
AATTAGGTAGGAGATTAAATGTCAGAAAAATCAATTGAAGATAAAGTAAAGGACATCATTGTAGAACAGCTCAGTGTTAACGCTGAACAAGTGACCCTTGAGGCAAAGTTCATCGAAGACCTCGGCGCTGATTCTCTAGATGTGGTAGAGTTGGTTATGGCTTTCGAAGAGCAGTTTGGAGTGGAAGTTCCAGATGAGGATGCGGAAAAGCTTCAAACAGTCGGAGATGTTGTAAAGTATATCGAAGACAAGGATAGCAAGTAATCCATACTTGAACTTTCCTGTGTGGGCACCCTAATCTCTTGGGTGCCCTTGTTGTTTTCAGGGTAGATTTTCATAATGAGTAAACGTAGAGTTGTAGTAACAGGAGTTGGAGTTTTCACTCCACTTGGGAATGATCTGGAAACCTATTGGACTAACCTTCTCGCTGGTCAATCTGGCGTAGCCCGTATTACGCAAATAGACGCGAATCTATTCGGTTCACAGATTGCTGGGGAAGTAAAAGACTTTGATCCACTCAAGTATTTCAGCAATCCCAAAGAATCTCGACGCTGTGATCGTTATGCACAGCTTGCTTTGGCTGCAGCCAAGGATGCTATTTCAGATGCAGGACTGGCAGAGAATACGGAATATGATCCTGAACGCTCAGGCGTTTTGGTCGGTTCCGGTATTGGCGGACTTCGTACATTGGAGGATCAGCATACCGATTATATGGAGAAAGGATCCAAGCTTTCCCCATTTATGATTCCCATGATGATCAGTAATATTTCTTCGGGTGTCATTTCCATTGAGATGAATTTTAAAGGACCCAATTTTGCTATCGTTACGGCATGTGCTACGGCGACCCATTCTATTGGAGAAGCCTACAAACTCATTGCACAGGATGAAATGGATGTCGGCATAGCTGGCGGAAGTGAGGCGGCTGTCACCAAGCTAGGCGTAGGTGGCTTTGCTTCAATGAAAGCGCTTAGTACACGTAATGATGACCCTGAAAAAGCTTCTCGTCCGTTTGATAAGGACCGTGACGGTTTTGTTCTCGCGGAAGGTTCAGGCATTGTTGTTTTAGAGGCATATGAAAAGGCTAAGTCACGCGGGGCTAAGATTTATGGAGAAATCGTCGGTTACGGTTGTTCAGGGGATGCTTACCACATGACCAGTCCTCCAGCGGATGGTTATGGTGCTGCATTAGCCATGAAACGTGCCTTGCAATCGGGGAGTATTGATCCTGAAAATGTTGGCTATATTAATGCTCATGGCACGTCTACCCCTCTGGGTGATATTGCAGAAACAAGAGCTATAAAGTCTGTTTTTGGTGATCATGCCAAATCTGGGGATATGTTGGTAAGTTCAACTAAGTCTATGACAGGGCATCTTCTAGGGGCTGCAGGCGGTGTGGAATTAGCCGTTTGTCTTAAGACGCTGCAGACTGGACAAGTTCATCCAACTATTAATATAGAAAATCAGGATCCTGAATGTGATTTGGACTATGTAAAAGATGAGCCGCGAAATAAGGATGTCCAGATTGCTATGAGTAATTCGTTTGGATTTGGTGGACATAACGCTTGCCTAATTGCGCAAAAGGTAGTTTAATCTCCGCCTCATTTTTAAAAGTCAGAAATTTTTGTATGAAAAAAGATATCCATCCAACATTAAATCCAGTCGTCTTTCTCGATATGGCGACTAATAAGGAGTTTACTTCTCGCTCTACAATGAAAACGGATGAGACAAAGGTCATTGAGGGCGTTGAGCATTACATCGTTAAGTGTGGTGTTACCTCAGATTCTCATCCTGCATATACGGGTCAAACGCGTCTTGTTGACACTGCAGGTCGCGTGGACAAGTTCCAGAAACGTTTTGGCGAATCGTTGATTGCCAAGAGAAAGAAGAGTAAGAAAAAATAACTTTTTAGCCTTTTGCAGGAAGTTCCTGCTAGAAAAGCCTTCGTTAAAATACGAAGGCTTTTCCTTATCTAAAACTTTGCACTGAGAAATTTCATCTTAAATTTTAGCGCATTATGGAACTTGCTCCACATATAGAAGGCTTTCGTAAACGTTTTGATGACTTAGAAACAATCATCTCAGCACCTGATTTCTATAGTGACCCAAATCAGGCTCAGACCCAACTAAAAGAGCATTCTCGTTTAAAGCGCGCCATTGAGTTGTCGGAGCGTTTTGAATTTCTGAAAAAGGATTTGGCCGAGAATAAGGAGCTTATTGAATCTGAGGGTGATGAAGAACTTGTGGAGCTGGCCGAGGAAGAGCTTCCTCAATTGCAGAAAGATTTTACGAAGACGGAGATGGAATTGCTGAAGCTCGTTGTTCCTCCGGATGAAAATGATTCACGTAATACTTTGATTGAAATTCGAGCTGGCGCAGGGGGAGATGAAGCAGCTATTTTTGCAGCGGATCTCTATCGCATGTACTCCCGGTTTGCTGAACGAGTTGGCTGGAAAATTGAAGACATGGATTCTTCACCGTCTGAATTGGGGGGGTATAAGGAAATTACTTTTGCCATGAATGGAGAAGATGTGTTTAAGCGGATGCGTTTTGAAAGTGGCGTTCATCGTGTGCAGCGTGTGCCTGCCACGGAAAGTCAGGGGCGTATTCACACTTCGACAGCAACTGTGGCGGTGCTTCCTGAAGCCCAGGAGGTAGATCTTGAGATTAAAGCGGATGACATTCGTGTTGACGTATGTCGTGCCGGAGGCCCTGGTGGTCAAGGCGTTAATACTACTGATTCAGCCGTACAAATCACACATTTAGCTACGGGTATGATTGTTAAATGTCAGGATGGACGTTCACAAATCAAGAACCGTGAGAAAGCTATGAATATTTTAAGAGCGCGATTACTTGAGAAAAAACAAGAAGAAGAGCGACAGAAATACGCTGAGCATAGAAAGAAACAGGTGGGTACGGGAGACCGCAATGAGAAGATCCGTACTTATAACTTTCCGCAAAACCGTATAACAGATCATCGTATTAATCTTACGTTGTATAATTTGACAACATTTATGGAAGGTGAAATCGATGAAATGATAGATCAGTTAGAATCTAAAGATCTCGAAATCAAGTTAGCGGCACTTGAAAATGCTCCTTCCGTGTAATTGTTCAGTAGGCGACTTGGAGTCTATTTATTTTTTTTAATGAATAAGCATCCACATAATACTGTGATGATGCAGGTTATAGGATAGAGCCAGGCATAACTGAACTTGGGTGGAGATAGTTCTATTTCTGAAGATGCAAAAATGCTATTAAAGACGTTATAGAAATCAGGACGTATAAGTAGTGTAGTTAATAGGGATAAGGCGATACCGATCCAGATTCCTTTGAGACAAATTTTTCGCTTTGAGAGAGCAAGTATTAATATGCCAAGTAAAGGTCCGTAGGTGTAAGTGACCATGCCAAAGGCAAGATTTAACATATCGATTTGACCTTTAATGTAATAAAGAAAAATAGCAAACAGCGGTAAGAGAGTTCCCCAGATAATAATAGTGATACGTGAGCGCTGTAACATGTGGGCATTAGATTTTTCACATTTAGCACTGTCTCCATAGATGAGTGACAAGGTGGATTGAGAAAGTGCTGCGAGAATCGAATCGAGGCTGGAAATGGCTGCAGCAAAAGCACCTGCTAATACAAGCCCACTGAGACCGATGGGGAGAACTGTAGTGATCCAAATAGGAAAGATATAATCATTTCCACTACTTGTAAGAAGCTCGCGTGCTTCAGTTGAGAGAGTATATTGTTGATAATAAACAGCTAGTCCAGCTCCCACAAGAAGCATGAGCACAGTCATAGCCTGAGAGAGGCTGCTCCAGATTATAGCCAGTCTTGCTTCGGATTCATTTTTACAACAAAACATACGTTGGGTGTTAAGTTGGTCTGTGCCAAAGGCTGCTAGATTTTGAAAGGGCATGGCTATGATCCCTACCCAAAGAGTG
>JBCCWR010000172.1:0-3845 GCA_039193385.1 Verrucomicrobiota bacterium
AGTACAACAGATTACAATATGGGTAGCTTGTTATGCGTCAAACAAGTACCTAGATTTTATTTCTTCTTGATTATATATGACAAACTTATTTTAATCAAAGTCCGGTACTTGAAGATACATTAATTCTTTGATCTAACTGTTCCTTAATATACATGTCTTTTGCTGTATCCGATTTCCAGCGTCCGTGTATTTTTAATAGTCTTTCTAAAGAAGGACATTCTTTTAAATTCTTAACTATCGTGGTAGCACCACCAGAGCGAAAACTATGCAAGCCATATAATTTAGGATCATAACCTAGTTTCTTTAGACACTGTTTAAAATAATCTAAGTATGTTGTATAGGATAAATTTCTGTTTCCAAGGACATACTTATTAAGTGACTTTAGATACACGACATTTCGAAATATGTGCACCACAGAAGAAAGATTTATATTGGCACAATCTAAATATCTTAATAATAAGGTGTAAGGACACGTTGATTTGGCGGATTTATGAATAATGACTTCCTGACCTCTACGGTATATGTCTGTCTTGCTTTCCGGAATTTTTATAATAATATAATTGGAATGAACAGTAATGTCACATGCTTTGATACTTAACAGTTCAGCTGAACGAAATAAACCAACAAAAGATAAAACACACATAGTAGCAAATCTTAAGTCCTTCAGCGACGCACCCTCGTGGGCGTACGAGGAAACTATGGAAGCTAGTAATTCAGGAGAGGCGGGCTCCTTTTTCTGTATTGGACCCGGACGACGGCGTTTCTCAGCTTCCACCAGAGTCGTGCAAAGAGCAGCATCAAGAGGATTCGACGACATGGGGAGGAGGTTGTGTACCCATTTCAAGGCGGCATGGGCCATACTTACAGCCGAAACCTTGTGTTGGTCTAAAATATGAGCCAAATACGTAGAGACGTCCATTAAAGTCGCCGGCAGGCTTGACGGACGCTTTTGCGCCGCTTGGTACTTCAAAAACAATTTCACTTCTCTCAGGTATTTCACAATGGTCGACTGAGCTCTAGAAAGCAGACAGTGACGAATCAGAGAACGCCGAGTAGAAATGGGCGTTGAACGAGGCCAGGCATGCGAATTGACAAGAACCTGAAAGACAACGCAAAAAGATTAATAAAGGATCGAGAAAGATGACATTTCTCATTCGTTGTATCTTGTCTTTCATTCTTTTCATATCCTCCTTTATTTCTTCTTCTTCTTTTTTTTTTTTTTTTTGGCTCTAGGTTTACACTGATGGATTCAACGGCCCTGCCCCCTATAAAGACAGACAATTCTTGGCCCATTGGCACTTCATTAAATGATCATCAAAGCATACTGAGAAAGCCCATCGGCAAAACTCACTTGCTGTTCATCAACAGCAACATTCATTCATCAACATCATGCATTTCTGACCGGTCTACTGTGTTCATGCGCAGGACAAGGACGCGTCCGTTCCATTCAGACGCTCCTAAGATCGATTTCTTATTCCTTCCGTGAATACAAGCTTCATTGCCTTGAAAGTAAAAGTACTCAACTATACAACGGGAGTAGCGCTGCCATAATAGAGGCCAAAAACTGCAGGAAGGCCACGCGGGTACAACCAAGGTGGCACGGACGACCAAGTGGCTCATGAAATTCAAAACTTTGGAAATGAGGCTCACTGGGGGAACCACTAGACAGTTCTCTTCCTCCCAGGGCTGAAAAAATGCGTCAACCCCAGACGTACCCGGATTCCAAAAACGGGAATAGAATCGTGCAATCTTGGCATTATAAAACGAAGCAAAACAGTCTAGAGTGTGGGGGCCCCACTTGGCTTCGAGAAGTTCAAAAAACTTGCGCGACAATTGCCAATCGTCACAGTCTTGAATTTTACTGATGGTATCAGCCTCTACATTCAGTTCCCTTGGGATCCATTGAATGTGAAGATCTATGTTGTTGGATAAACAATACGAGAAAATTTGGAAGGCTAACTGATGGAGCACTAACTTCATGCTCCCGACCTCTACTATTCGCGCAGTGGCCTGATTGTCAGTGAACCATTTAATACAGGAATTATGTAATTGCGATCCAAAGGCTTCAAGACTATAAGAAATAGCGAGGAGTTCACGATGGGTCGAACTTAAGCCCTGCTCGGCTTCAGTAAACATTCTGTGCGACACCGTTCTCTCATGGCCTAAAATGAGGGAACCGCAGGCATTCTGGCTGGCATCAGAATAAATGATTTTGTTATAACTCAACAAAGGCTTACAGCATTGTTTGGCGTTCAGCTGGGCCAGATTAGCGTGCCAAAATTCAAGTTCCAGGGAACAAAAGCGATCAAGTTCAAAAGCGTGGTCCCAACTAGAGCTAGAGGCAATAGTAATTTGGCAATGTCGGGTCATGATGCGCCCCAAACGACCCAAAACTGCTCCCATGGAAATAATAGAGCCTACAAACGAGGAGAGTTGGCGTGCCGAGACCTGCTGGCTAGATAGCAAATTCTAACCGCTATAGTGCCCGCGCTACCATTCCATACAATACCCAACCACGTGATCTCCTGAACTGGAGTCCAGCTGCTTTTTTCATGGTTTATAACAAATCCCGCCGCTTCAAGATCTCCTTTCATCATGCAAGAGGCTGCCTCAGCCTCTTTGCATGAACTCTCTAGAGCAATGCCGTCATCGAGGTAGACTACGCATTGGATACCTTTCGATCTCCACACTTTCACTAGGGGCCTTAAGAGTTTTGTAAAAATATAAGGCGCTGTGGAAAGGCCAAAAGGAAGTACATTAAACATGAAATAACGGGTTACCCCATCTGGGAAAGTCCAACAAAACCCCAAAAACGTTCGGTGATGAGGACATATGTCTAAATGATGATAGCCACTCTTGAGATCAAAGTTAATGGCATACACTCCCTTGGCAAAGTATTCCAGTGCTTTCTTATAATCTTCGTATTTGAACTTGAACTGTCGAAGATGTTGATTAATCAGTCTTAAATCAATAATGAGTCTCTTTTTTCCGGACGATTGAACCGACACTGATAAAGGATTAATGTTGTGAAGGTGTTCGTAAGTAGTTTCTGAAATGCGTTCCCCTTGGAAAGGCTCTAAAATAGCTTCAGTCACAAAAACACTATGTTCAAGTGCAGAACGGTTGTTTCTTTGTTGGAAGGAAGCGGGAGTGGTCGCAAACGGAATCTTATAACCTTCACTTATAGTAGACAGGATGAAATCAGGGGCACCAATTTGCTGCCAAAAAGCAATGTGCATTAATAATCTTCCTCGAACGTTAGGACTCCCTTTACACTCAGAATCTATTTCACATTTTGAATCATTCATGAAATAGTCTACCTCTACAATACCATTCTCATCGTCAGACAACTCTGGACTATCACTTTCTTGTTGTAGCGGTGGAGGAAGACTTGAAACCGGACTGGCCGTCGTAGGCGTTCTTGCGGGACTGGTAGGACACGGAGGAATGTCTGCATTCTGAACTCCAGTGGCCTCTGTAGCCGCAGGTGTAGCAAATATCGGATGGACGAGGTGTTCGATAGCCTTGGGCCGAGGATATGAAAGAAAAACAAAACAAAACATTAGAAATCATGGAATAATTAAAAGTTAACCGTAAAACGATCTAGGTACTTGAGAGGCGATAACCTGGATTGAACTTGATAACTGAATTCCTCTTTATATAACTATGTTACGAACAAGAGCTTCGTAAGACAAAAGAACTTGAATACTATTTAGAATGCGTGGCATGCAAGAATTGCATGAGGCCTAACAATCGTGACTAAAAACACAAAGGAAAATTCATTTTCATTCTCCTTCATTGCATTCATACGAATGAAAAACATTTTCCTTCGATTTATAAGATTG
>JBCCWR010000173.1:0-3828 GCA_039193385.1 Verrucomicrobiota bacterium
TAGACAGATAACTGTCTGCCTTGCTGTCGGCAGTGCCCCTTTATATTATGAAGCGGTCATTCATCAAAAGAAGAGCCTTTCTGAGGAATCTGAGCCAGGGTGCAGTAGCGTCTACATTTTTGACTTCTGCGCCATACATTATAGCCAAACCCAAAATCAAACTACGCGTTATGGGTACACACGTGACGTTGCAAGAGGAATTACGACAGCGTGCACAAAAGGATCTAGGATTTGAAATAAATTTTGAAGCCGCGGGAAGTGCTGCCGTTCTTCATAAAGCATCCACACAACCGGAATCATTTGACCTCTATGAACAGTGGTCCAATAGCATTAACGTTCTTTGGCAGGCAGAAGCCATACAACCGATTGATATCTCTCGACTGACGCACTGGAATGAAATTAATAACATAACTAAAACAGGGCGTATTGTACCCGAAGCAAAAATTGGCTATGGCGATGCTCCCTACAAACTGCTCTATGTTCAAGATGATGAAACGCTAGATTCTAGTCCTACAAACGCCATCAGCTTTCTACCCTACGTGCATAATGTAGACTCCTTTGGTTATAATTCCGATGTCATACCACGTGGCAAAGCATATGAAACAGAAAGCTGGTCATGGCTTTTTGATGAAAAATATAAAGGTAAAGTAGCGCTGATTAATGCGCCTACGATCGGTCTCTTCGACGCAGCACTTGCCGCACAGTCTTTAGGGTTAATCAAATTTAAAAATATTGGCAACATGACGCGTGCCGAAGTTGATGCCTTCTTTGATATTCTCATTGATCTGAAGAAACAGGGTCATTTTCGCGGTTTTTGGAACTCTGTGCCGGAATCCATTCACTTCATGAAGAATCATGAGGTTATTATACAAAGCATGTTTTCACCTGCAGTGTCTTCACTGAATGGTCAATCTGTACCTTGTATCTCTGCAGCACCTAAAGAGGGGTATCGCGCTTGGCATGGCGTCATGTGTCTTTCACGCTCTACAACAGATTATGTAAAAGATGCTGCTTATGACTATATGAATTGGTGGCTCTCTGGCTGGCCAGGGGCATTCATTGCCCGTCAAGGCTATTACATATCCAACCCGGAACGTTCGCGTCCCCTCCTTTCGAATCATGAGTGGGACTATTGGTATGACGGTAAGCCTGCAGAGGTTCCCTTAAAAGGAACACATGGCAAAATCAGCGTCCAAGGTGGCAGTGTGCGTAATGGTGGCTCGTATACCAAAAGATTTAGCAACGTAGCAGTATGGAACACTGTTATGGATACCTATGAATACACTCTGATGCGTTGGGGAGAATTTATCTCAAGGTAATATCGCCATGACCTACTTTTATAATTTACTCAATAATTACCCCATTAGTATTCGACTGTATATAGGCTTTGGTATTTTATTGATTATGTTTTTAATAACCGGAGCTATTTGGGCTATCGGGTTTAAAAATATTTCGGATAATTTTCATCAAGTGCGTGAGGCCTCTCAAGAGGCTGCTCTCATAGCTAAAATCGACCGCAATACCATTGATCTTTCACGCAATGTACAAGTTTTCATTCATTCTGGTCATGAAGTTCGTAAAGCCCGTGTCAATGAAATCAGTCAAAAATTAAACTATAAAATTGAAAAAGTAAGAACATCAACAAAGCAGCCTAGCACCCGTAATCACCTCACCCGTATGCAAGAGCATTTGCAAAGCCATATGGATAACTTTAGCACAGTAGCTGAGGAAAGAGATTTGTATAACAATTTGACCCAGTATACGATGTCTAATTTAAGCCAGAAAATTGAGGCTGACCTGGAAGAAGTGATTGAAACCCATAGCGATGCAAATAAAGAAATCTTCCGCCATGTTAAAGGAGCTATCAGTCACTTTCTCAAAGCGGAACGATTTGCTGCCAGATTTTTTCTTAGCCTGGACTCATCTCTGGTTAAACAAACTAAAGAACAAATCAACATGACGCGTTCTGAATTAGGCCTCTTATCAGAAACAGCGGAAATTTCTAAAACCCTTGAAGATCTTGAGGAATTTGAAACTTCCTTTCTCCGCGCAGTTCAGGCAGCCAGAGCTTATCTTTACCAGGTGAATGTGGTTATGGCCGGACAAGCCAACGAGTTTAAATACCATGCCAACCAAATGCGGGGTAGTATTTATAAGCTACAAACTGAAATGAAAGATAAAACATCTCAAGAGGCTGCCAAACAAATTCAAGCCAATGCTTTTGTCTTCATCACCTCCATTATTGTATGTGTCATCATATCTATTCTCATCGCCAAAAGTGTTACTGAACCCATTACAGATATGACTAAAACCTTCACTCAATTATCTCTCGGAGATCAGGAGGCTGTCATCCCGGGGCTTGATCATAAAGACGAGATTGGTGAAATGGCCAAGGCCGCAAATATCTTTAAAAATAAAAACCGACAGACTGAAAAATTACTTGAAGAATCCAGAAAATTAACTGGTGAGCTCGATAGAAAGGGCAAGGAACTACAGAATGCGAACTCTGAACTAGAGCAGTTTATCTACACGGTTTCACATGATTTAAAGTCTCCTATCGTCACGAGCATGGGCTTCATTGGCATTATTAGAGATATGATGAGTAAAGGTAATTATGACCTGGCAAAATCTCAGCTCAGTAGACTGGAGCAAGCCAACAACCGTATGAGCAAACTTATTTCGGATCTACTTGATCTCAGCCGTGTGGGTCGCGTTGAAGATGATAAAACACAGATCAAAATGCAGGAGCTTTTGGCCACACTGGAAGAACAACTTACTCCTAAACTTGAAGAATCGAATATAAGTCTAACGATCGAACCTAACATTCCATCGATCTATGCTAATGAAGGAAGCGTCACCCAAGTCTTTGATAACCTTATTACGAATGCTATCAAATATTCTCGCACGGATACGAAACAATTCATCAAAGTTTATGCCAAGGAAAAAGAAGATGAAATTATCTATACAGTGGAAGACAATGGCCCGGGAATACCCGCAGAATATCAGAAAAAGATTTTCGAGCTTTTCCAGAGACTGGATACTCAAAAAGAAGGTACAGGTATTGGATTATCCATCGTTTCCAAAATTATGGAATCCATGAATGGCTCTATTCATGTTGAATCGGAAGTGAATAAAGGTTCTCGTTTTATTGTGAATTTTCCTAAATTGAATGGAGAAATAGCCAATGGGCATTAAAAACAATGCATTTAAAATTTTACTCGCTGAGGATGATGATAACCATGCAGAGTTAATTTTATACACTATGAGTAATAATGGTTTCGAGTGCCATATTGACCGTGTTGCTGATGGAGAGAAAGCTTTGAAATTTTTGAGAAAAGAAGCACCTTATAACGAGGCTGAATTTCCTGATTTATTGCTCCTAGACTTAAAAATGCCGCGCGTGGATGGGTTAGATGTGCTTTGCGAAATTAAAGTAGACCCCATGCTCAGGCTGTTACCTGTCATCATGCTGACCACATCGAATGCTAAAGTGGATCGTGTGAAAGCCTATGCCAACCATGTGAACAGCTACATAACCAAACCAATGGATTTTGAAGAACTATCCAAACTGACAAAGTTAATATTTGATTATTGGGAGAACTGGAACCAAAACATACGTGATATTAAGCCTGAAGATTTATCCAAATTGAATACAGAATAAAGTTTAGCGCTATGACATCTGAAACATTGAATATTTTAATCATTGAAGATAATGAAGATCATCAGCATCTCTTGACGTACCATTTGGATCAAATCGAGAGATTTAAATGCCAGGCAGAATGCGCTTTTAAATTAGCCAGTGGTCTAGAAAAATTACATGAAAAGAAA
>JBCCWR010000174.1:0-3794 GCA_039193385.1 Verrucomicrobiota bacterium
CCTTCGTCGCCTTCCTCGGTACGACTTTCGTTGCTACCGCGCGCATCTGTGGCTGCGGCTTCGGACCCTCCAGTGGTCTTTTCTTCGTCGCCTTCCTCGGTACGACTTTCATCGCTACCGCGCGTGTCTGCGGCATCGTCGTCGGCATCGTCGTCAGCATCATCGCCGGTATCAAACACTTCTTGACGGAGTGGACGGTAGAACCATCTACAGGTTCCTCCTGTTCTTCTGCAACCAGGCTATTCTGCTCTGCTGTGCGAGACGCAGGAATCCAAAAAACAGTGGACAAAGAATTCTCAGACTCCATCGGCGTAAAAATCAGCTCGATCAAACTGGGACGACGCGCAGAATTCACCCATCTGTCATTCCAATTTTGAGTATTCGCATCATAGTAGCTCCACTCCATATCAAAAACATCTGTCACCAAAGGCAGCCACTTCTCCTCCTCCTCATCTGCATCAACCTCTTCACTGGGCAGCAAAATTAAAATGCCTGCATGATACCCACCACCCTGTCGAGGCCTGACCGTAAAATGCAACTCCTCTGCCGAAGCAGTGCGGTTCCCTACTAATAAACTATCGGGCGGATTGATAATTTTTAACGTGGGAAAACTGTTAGAATTAATCTCTTCAATCCCTCCTCTGACAAAGGAAGTCGGCGGCAGGTTTAGTAAGGTATTCCGGCATAAATCAATATAACCTCTTACCTGGGAATTGCGCGTTCGCGAATCATGAATCAATGGAGAAGAGCGCACGATCACATTCACTATCATAAAAAGCGTCGGAAGAATGAGTGCCATAATGACCAGGGCCAGAACTACTTCGGCAATGGTGAATCCTTTATTGTTCTTTTTTAAAAATGGTTTCATGGTCATTCCGCCATAGACACTACTTATAAATAATGACCTCCAACGATGCTTCATCAAAGGTATACTTCGTCAACGGCCAGACGACTCGGATGTCCACCTTGTATAGCTTATCAATATTTTCACCATATTGATCCTGTTGCTCCAGAGGTTCGACCTTCGTTTCAAAATAAATCCCATCATCATCCGGCTCTGTTGTCTCCTCTCCTTCCTGCAAGGTTCTTTGCACTCGTATGATAGACAGTTGTGACTGAAGCTTATCCCGCAAAACAGCTTGACGTGTCGTCTGATTGTGAACAGCAACGGTCTGTTGAAAACTCCTCGTTGCTCCGACAATAATAAAACCAAAGATGATAGTCGCCAGCATGACCTCAAGTAGGATATATCCTTTAGAAGACCGTCTTACTTTTCTTCTCCAAAGCATCATCTTTATTTATACTGGCCTTGAAACTATGAATCTGCAAGCACACTAGGCCGATAAACAAAGCATAAAAAAATAGGCAAAAGCTTTATAATCGCTAAATTAATAGAAACATGCTTCTACAAAACTTCATTCTAGAGCTGGCTCATCAGAATGGCGCCGTTGATAAAGAGCGTTGTGCAGAAGTCGTACAGCAGTCTTTTCAGCAGCAGCAGTCTGCCATCATGGCCTTGCTGGAAGCTAACCTTGTGGAAGAAAAAGAATTCATGTTCTCCATCAGCACCAACCTGCAGCTTCCCTGGTGGGATGAAGATACCCTCGTCATCTCACCACAACTTCAGGAACAGTTTCCTATACGCCTGGCTGTCAAACATTGCCTTCTACCATTTGAAGATGAACAGGAACAGCTTACCATACTTACCTGCGACCCTTTCAATATTTCCGCACGGCAGGCAGTTTCCCGACAGATCAATCGCCCGCTTCGCTGGGGCATCGCCCGCCGCTCACGCATCATCAACTGTCTCAAAGAATGCTATGGTGTTGGAGCAGATACCTTTGAACAGATCCTTGCCGAAGGTGGAGGGCTCTCCGGATATGAAGAAGTGACGCAGGAAACAACCAATCTGGATGAAGATGATTCTGAGGCATCCGTTGCTCGTTTCGTCAACCAGATCATACGCGAAGCACTTGAACAACGCGCCACGGATATTCACATTGAGCCCATCGATGAAGATCTGCGTATTCGCTATCGTATCGACAGCGTACTGCACGAAGTTCCCGTACCACCACAAATTAAATTACTTAAAGCAACCTTGATCTCACGCCTGAAAATCATGGCGCACCTAGACATCGCCGAACGCCGTCTACCACAAGATGGACGCATCAACCTGGAACTTGGAGGACAGGCCATCGACGTCCGTATCGCCACCATCCCCTCTGTCGCTGGCGAATCCGTCAGTCTCCGTCTTTTGGGCAGTCGCAAGTTTACCTTGCAACAGCTCGGTCTGGGTGACCATGACAAGGATGTCGTGGAGGAATTGCTGGCACTGCCCAACGGAATCATCCTTCTGACAGGTCCCACAGGCTGTGGAAAATCAACCAGCCTCTATACCTTTCTCTCCAATCTTAATACTAAGGACAGACGTATCGTAACCATCGAAGACCCTGTGGAATACAAATTGCCCGGAGTCATCCAAATTGCCGTAAAACCAGAGATCAACCTTTCCTTCGCCACTGGCTTACGTTCGATTCTGCGCGGAGACCCCAACGTCATCATGGTGGGAGAAATGCGTGATGTTGAAACTGCCGAAACCGCCATCCGCGCTGCACTCACCGGCCACCTTGTCTTCAGCACCCTTCACACCAATGATGCTGTAGGAGGCATCACCCGCCTCATCGACATGGGCGTAGAACCTTTCCTTGTCTCATCATCCGTGCGCGCTTTCATCGCCCAACGCCTGGTTCGCATTTTGTGTGATCACTGCAAAAAACCACAAAGCTACTCCGCAGACTATCTGGATAAAATTGGCTTCCCCGTCAATGGTATGGACCAGGCCTACGCCGCCGAAGGCTGTGAAAAATGCCGCTTTTCCGGCTATCAGGGAAGGACGGCCCTTCTTGAAGTTTGTCGTATAACCGATGCCATCCAGGAACTCATACAAGGCAATGCCACCGCCAGTGAAATCCGTACCGTTGCCATACGTGAAGGCATGAAAACACTACGCCAGGCAGGCTTCATCAAAGTACAAAGCGGCATGACTACCATTGAAGAAGTGCTGCGTGTCACCATGGAAGATGCTGAAGAAGACCTGCTCGAAGAAGCCAAGAAAGCGGAGTCATCCACTTAGCATTCCTGGGCTCACCTACCCTATTCTGTGACCTGCTCAATCCTATATTTGATCTTCGCTAATCAATTCTTTTTTCATTTGTTCTGTCCTTCTTTCTTGTCAGAACAGAACCATATTTTCAAAACGTCTATTTTTGCGGAGTCAGATCAGTCAATCTATTATAAACTCAGAACTATCTTAAACCGTCAGAATAAGTCTGTTTTAAATGCTCCAATAATAACGATATTTAGCAAAGTTTGATAGTTTTGGAGTGGTCAGTTATAATCTAAGCTAAATTAAAAAGGCAATCATCATGAATATTTCGCTTACACCTACCTTAGAAGAGCTCGTTAACAGTAAGGTTCAAAGTGGTCATTACAATAATGCCAGCGAGGTTGTCCGCGAGGATCTTCGCCTTCTTTCTCGCCAAGATGAAGAATACCAAGCCAAGCTTAGCCGTCTTAAAGCAGAGATTGATCCTGCACTTGAAGCTCTCGACAGAGGCGAATATAACACACGTAGTTTAGATGATATCGAAGTTGATATTTTAAGACGGAATCAAAGACAAGAACACTCATAACATGGCTGAGATTCACCGCTCAGTTCATGCTGAGATCAAAAATTTCTTAATAAATTTTCTGATTACTTTTATAGGTTCTGTATCATTAAGATCTAAATTCAA
>JBCCWR010000175.1:0-3793 GCA_039193385.1 Verrucomicrobiota bacterium
ACCAACGATACGATGCATAAACCATGTTTGTATTTCATAATAATAAGTATTTTTAACCTTTTAGGATTATAATTGAGACATTTAATTGTATTAATGCGCCAATATTATGGGACAGTAATAAAAATCTTGTTTATTGATGTAAAGCAAAAATTTGCCGAATAAGAAGAACCTGGCCCATGCAGATCCAGCTAAATACCTGAGGCTGAAGAAGATTGCGCTTTTTTCACCTATGCTTTTTTAAGCAAAAAAAATTGATAGAGAGAAAGAGCGAGCGTTATGGAGATGAAATATTCTCTTTAAGCTTTTATAGGAAGAACTTGTAAGTGATTCTCCTGATATTCGGCTATGAAGTCACCGTGATCGGCATAGTCATGGAGCGCTCTCGCCAGTCTTGGTTCTAGTTGGGTGCGAAGAGTCCGCAACAGATGACGTGCGCCATATTGCTCATCGTAGTGTGAAAGTAAAAAGCTTTCAGCGCTTTTAGCTAAAGCCAAGGTCGCCTGGCGTTTGGAGAGGCGTTTGTTTAGCTTGGTGAGTTCAATAGCCAGGAGTTGCTCCAGCCAGCTCGCATCCAAACGCTCAAAAAAAACGATACGGTCAATACGGTTTATGAATTCGGGATCAAACTTCTGTTGTAGCGCTTCATTCAAGATTGCTTTTTCGCGCCTTTTCGCGGGTTTCATTCCCAACCAGGACCGCCATCCAGTTTGAAACTTTTTTCGATATTGCGCTAAGGCTTGGACTCCAATATTACTGGTCATAAAGAGCATAGCATTGCGAAAGTGAATTTCCTGGGTGCCACCCGAGAGATCTAGCCTGCCAGAATCCAGCACATTGAGTAATGTTCGAATCACTTCCTTACTCGCTTTTTCGATTTCGTCGAATAAAACGATGCCCGGGCGGCTATAACTCCCTTCTATACGCTCCTTGTCCAATAAAGTGTTATTTTCTTTGCTTCCCACATAACCGGGAGGCGCACCGGTAAGGGCTGCCGCATAGTGCTCCTGTGCCAGGGTATTCATGTCAACTCGACAGAGCTGATCTGCAGCCCCAAGGATCGTTTCGGATAAGATGCGCACTGTTTCAGTCTTGCCGACTCCAGTTGAGCCCAAGAAGAAAAAAACAGCCAAAGGGCGCTCGGGTGAGCTGAAATCAGCTTTGACCACATGCAGCATATCCCCCACTGCCTGAACCATCTCTTGCTGGCCTATGATACGAGAAGAGAGCACCTCAATGACGTGCTCAGGCTCAAATAGAAAGCGGGACATTCGGTGCCCCGCCTTCTTCCTTTTGCTCTCCTCAAGCTTGTTTTTGTTGTTTTCTAACACATCATTGATGTAAGGCATGGAGGACCCTCGGTTCTAGAATGATGTGAGTCGATCTCACTAACCCATAACTTGCTTTATCTAACGCATCTGACGTATCTAACGGATCTGCCTAACCCGCAGTGGCTTCCTTGGGCTCCATAGGCAACTCTCCCACGGGGCATTCCGCCGTGCCAACAGTAGCTCGTGTTATTTTCTCAACGTCTTCCTGGGTTTTCTCTGCATCCATAACCCAACTGCGGTAAAAGTCAAAAGGACAGGTGGCCACCCCCTTGTTACCGTCCCCGGAATTATAGACTCCCGTATAACCACGGTGCAGTAGTTTAAAGAGATGGTTCTGGGATTGATCATTGGCTCGGGCATCTCGGATTTGGCTCACAGAGAGTTGTGCATACTGCACGCCCATGTCTTCTTCGCCACATTCCCCCAGCGTCCGTCCATCGAATCCAATAATCGCCGAATGTCCAAAATAAGAATAAACACCATCAAAGCCTGTGGCATTAGCCACAGCGACGTAGCTATTGTTGGCCCAGGCCATGCACTTAGCCATCATAATCTGCTGCTCCTTGGCGGGATACATATAACCCTGACAACGCACAATAAGCTCGGCCCCCTTCATAGCGCAGTCTCTCCAGATCTCAGGGTAGTTGCCATCATCACAGATGATTAAACTGATTTTCAGTCCTTTAGGTCCCTCCGCCACATAGGTGGTTTCACCAGGATACCATCCCTCAATGGGACACCAGGGAATGCACTTGCGGTATTTTTGCACCACCTCGCCCTTGTTATTGATCAAAACAAGCGTGTTATAAGGGGCTTTATTAGGGTGCTCCTCATGGCGTTCCCCTGTTAGCGAGAAAACCCCCCAAGTGTCTGCTTCTACACAAGCCTTGGCAAAGATGGCTGTTTCATCACCAGGAACGACAGCCGCAGTCTCCATCATTTCATCTTTGTCATACATGATGCCCATCGTGCTGTATTCCGGAAAAATCACTAAATCCATTCCCGGTAAGCCTACTTTCATGCCCAAAATCATATCTGCTATCTTTTGCGCATTGGCCAGGACCTCGGCGCGGGTATGCAATCGAGGCATTTTATAATTGACCACAGCCACCCCCACGGTGTCTGAACTACTTGAAATATCGCCATGTCTCATACGTATTCATTCTCCAATCAGGTTAAATTTGATAGCGAAAGGCAAGCAAGATCTATACCCTATTAGAATCCATGCCCCAGTGAGGATCATTTATTCGTCTCACCCATCTCGTTTCTCCCCAACCCCTTTCATCTTGGGGTCATAAAAGCAAGCCAACATAGACCTCTACTGCACCTGCAAGCTGTTTTAAATTGCTCAGAATGAATCAATCCACTCACAGCATCATTGGGCTTGGTCAAGCCCCTGACGTGCTTCTTAACTTTTCCGCTTTTCCCATGTCTTTGTTAGTGTAGTTGCTCAACCTTATTTCTAAGAAATTGCTAAGAATCATCTATTTTATTGTCATGGGCACCGAATAGAACTGAACTACGCCATCCAGTGTGTTCTGGACATTTAGACGCTGCCTCACTTCACACTAATGATGAAACTCCAAAGCTATTTTGAGATAATCTTAAAGAATACCTATTGAGCAGCCCGAGCACTCCTCAGCCAAAAACGTTGTTTTTAAGATCACGAAAGACAGTGAGTTCACCCCAGTCCGCACCTATCATCTTTCTGGAAGCTGAAGTCCTCTTTTCATACGTAGGATATAACTTGATATCATTGAGCCTTTGTTGGCTGACACCTTTTCTTGCTGCTTGCTCCTTATCTCTCTGTTTTTGCGCTTTGAGTTGCCTGAACCACGCATCCACAAACTCTTTACTGCCCAACACAGCACCATCACTCATGTAGCGCACCCGACATCGCAGCACCTGCGGCAAAGACAACCTTCCTCCTTCTGCAACAACCTTCTTCACCTGTTCAGGATCATAAGAAGCCACAGCTGATCCAGCAGACCACTCACCACCTATACCTCTCTTGGCCTTGGCCTTGACTTTAACTTGAGCCTTGGTTACCTGAGCACCTTTCATCACCAGTAAGGTTCGATAAGCTCTCTGCGTGGCATCCCATCTCACACGATCATAAATAGCTTTCAAACCAGACTGAGCTTTCTTACTACCTGCTACCGCCTCCCCATAACCACACCAACGGTAATCCTTAGGATCGGAAACCAACTTGGCTCTCACACAATTAAGATCAATGTAAGCCGCCATCGCTGCTAGAGCAGCTTCGCTATTTTCTACTAACACACTCTTAAAGCGTTCTGCCCAAACCGTGCCATAACGGGTTTTACCTAATCAAAATTCTGAAATAATAGCTCTACAGCCCTTACGCAAAAACTCTCAAAAAGACAATTTTAACCTAAGTATTCTATTATCTATGATTCCATTATAAAAAATCCATTACGGCGAATAAAAAATTCCAAATCGAA
>JBCCWR010000176.1:0-3791 GCA_039193385.1 Verrucomicrobiota bacterium
ACGGTTGGTATGATAAACCGGTTCAGATGGGTCTCCCTGGCAGGCTTTTTCATATTCCTCTAGGGCGGCTTTGTAGTCCCCTTGGTTCTCGAAGACTAAGCCTCGACCGTTATAAGCACTCGGATAGCCAGGTTTCACCCGCAAGGCTTCATCACAGGCCGCCAGCGCCTCATCGTAGCGACCCTCACGTCGGTGAATATCCGCACGGCTGGCATGATAAACCGGTTCGGATGGGTCTCCCTGGCAGGCTTTTTCATATTCCTCTAGGGCGGCTTTGTAGTCCCCTTGGTTCTCGAAGACTAAGCCTCGACCGTTATAAGCTATCGGATAGCCAGGTTTCACCCGCAGGGCTTCATCACAGGCCGCCAGCGCCTCATCGTAGCGACCCTCACGTCGGTGAATATCCGCACGGTTGGTATGATAAACCGGTTCAGATGGGTCTCCCTGGCAGGCTTTTTCATATTCCTCTAGGGCGGCTTTGTAGTCCCCTTGGTTCTCGAAGACTAAGCCTAAGCAGTTGTAAGCTTCAACTTTTTGATTTTGTGAAAGTCCTGATTGAAGGTATGAATTGCACAACTCAATCGCTTCTGTACTACGATTCAGCTTGCGCAAGATCTCTAACTTTTTCTTTTGTAATTCCCATGGGTTCTGAAATAATGATTGTGACATTCGCTCAATAGCGAGATCGCATTCTCTCAAAGCTTCAGCTGCGTCTCCAGATGCTAAGAGGGCATCACACAGTACCCCCAAGATTAGGGGGTCATCAGGCCCCTCTAATTCAACAGCTTTATGGGCTGCCTTTACTGCTTCGTTGTAGCGACTTTGCTGCATCAGTGCCCAACTCATTGAGCAGTAACCACGAGCAAATGTGGGAAATTTATCAGTTAGCTCCTGATAAGTTTCCATTGCTTCGTCATAATGACAGAGAAGAATAAGTTCTAGGACTAAAAGCATATAGGAATAGCGATCGCCGAGATTTAATTGCTTCGCAAGTCGAGCATAAAAAAGAGATGCCTTGTCCTGGTATCTTTCATTAAAAGCCCATCCTAAGTCCCTGAACTTTTCACTCAAAATCTCGGCCAAACGAGGAGCTCGATCTTCAATCGCAAGGGCTGCCTGTTGCCAAAGCTCTCCGGCTACGGCCCAATGTTTTTCATCAAATGCCAGTTGGCCTATCCGCCACAGTACAATTGCCCGACGTTCTTTATCTCTATCATCTTCTAAAACTTGATCACAATATCTCTGCTGATTGAGAACAACATTGAGTTCTCTTTCCCAAGCATGGCGCTCCTCCTCACTATCCCAAGAATTGTTGTCTTGCTTCATCCACCGATGCCTACGTTTGGCATAAGCAGTCAGATACTCCTTTGCTCCTTCCAGAACACTTAAGAGATTGGCAGAAAGCTCCGAGTTATAAGCTCTTGCTTCTAACCAACGGGGCCAAATCCATCTCAAGGCTTCATCTTCGTCAATGGCCAGAAAATGCTGAGCAACTTGTACGACTGTTTCTTGCCAGTCCTCATCATCACACCGATCGGCTAGAGTTTCAAAGCGGCTCTGCCATCTTTGTAATCGCTTCTGTAAGATATCGACTGTATCCAGATGCAAGTTCTGTACCCAAGTTTCATGGCGCAATTCCTGAAGGCGTTGGTTATAGAAATAAGCGGGTGCATCATGTAGTTGATTGTTTTCCAGATACACAACCGCGTAGTTTCGTGCTAACTCTTTTAAGTATTGACTAACTTCCTCAGATGGTAATTGCCGAATATTGACAAGTAAGGAATCTAGAAGTTCACGATCTCCTCCAGCTAAAGCGATGGCATGTAAGGCATATTGATCTTCGTCCCGAACGCAGAGATGGTGATAACGATCAACCATATCGCCAACAATTTTTTTAGAATTCGTATTTGTGATATCTAAAAGAAAGTCCAAACTTTTCTCCTTTACCCAAATATCAGCAGCTACCTTCAAAGCGAAAGGGACGCCCCAAGTGGCCTGCAGAATCTTCTCAACTTCTGCATTAGTTAGATCGGGGATCTCTTGCTCTCGTTCCTGAGCCTTACCTTGAAAAAACTGAATAATATCGCGCTTAGCAAGTTCACCCAAAGACACTTTCTCAACAGAAAACCAAGATCCCTCCTCATGGGCGTAGCCAAGAAAACTGCGCTCTGTTCCATAGGCCCGACTCTCGAATAAATTATCTCGTCCGGAAATAATCCAAACTACATTATTGCCGGACCAGCGAATTAATTCACGAACAATTCTATCTCGTCGATCTACAACTTCGTAGGTATCAAAAATCACTAGAAATGGTTGATTACGTGTCAGCTTTGCAAGTTTCTTCCCCAAGGCTTTTGCAAGTTCCAGATCAAACGTCAGCAGTAATTCAATCTTGGTTCTAGAAATTCGCTGTAAGTGACTTTGGTAACGAGTTTGCACAAAATCCCAAGCTTGTTCTGTACCGGATTCAAGAAAATCACTTCCAGGTTGAGCTACTTGAGCAGGTAGCCAACCCCCTAACAAACTAATAGTTCCTGCCTTAACTAATTCAGTTACAGCTTTTTTTAACTCAGGGGAGGTTTCATAAAAATCTCGTCCTTTTGAATTGAGATTATCTCGTTCTTTGTGAAGACGATCATACTCTTGTACAAGCTGATTCCAGTTGAATACGTCCTTTAACTCTCTTGAAAATATCCTTAGCATCCGCTCACCGGACATGGCCTCTCGGTTCTCACTCAACCCGGGCACAATTCTGGTATAGTCTTCCCAATCCATAAATAAGCAATTTACACTAGGAAATTCTTGTTCACTGATGTCTCGTAACTTACGGCATACAGATGATTTGCCAATACCACCTTGTCCCCAAACTAGTATCACATTGGGTAGCTTAGGCTTTTGTCTACTTTCAGTGATTTGTTTGATAATTTCACGAAATCTTCTTTGTTCCTGCTCTCGTCCTACAAACAAAGCTTTAGATTTAATTTCAGTGGTAGAAATAGCCTGATTATTTATCTTTTTTTGCCGAAAAAGTAGCTTTAGATTACTCCACATATTGACAGACTTCCTTTGCCATAGATAAATCGTAGATATAACGGTTAATTTTAAGGTCAGCTCAGATCTTCCACTAAGCAACAAGAGATGTCGGTCCGTCCGCTACGACGCCAAGTTAAAAGCGAAACAGTGCCGGACTTCTAAACACTAAACTTTTCACAGCATAACCGATCGAACCCTCTCAAACCAACCAACTTTTACATAACTCAAGATTGAAAGCTCGATCTCAAACTATCAACTTTCTTCAAGCTGATCAACAGTTAGTTTTCCTTCAAATGCTTCAAAAGAAGACTCTTTAATTGCTCGTGGATATACTTCGTCAATTATTTCTTGTAAGACATCACTATTTGCATAATAACCACCCGACTTTCTTCGCTTGTTTGTACGATTAAGTAGCAAGGCGTAATTAAATATAAGATAGAATTGCCCTATTTATAAATACTTATATGTCCTCCAGCAATTTTCCATTTTATAAATAATTCCAACCACCTACTTAATATTGTCAATTGAGTTAAAAATAGATCTATCCCAGGAACTAATTGTTCTTTGTTCTGCCTGTTGTTTAATTAGATGAAGTAAAAGAATCACCATATAGCTATAGATTTTATTAAGCTTATCTTCCTTTGACATTTCATCTATTTCGTCAATAATTTGCAAAGCGCCAATATAGTCTTGTGCTTCAATTTTCTTCCTTAATTCATCTATTTCGTACATACTTTTGACTTACTGATAGGCAAGAA
>JBCCWR010000177.1:0-3734 GCA_039193385.1 Verrucomicrobiota bacterium
AGGTGCTCTCGATGCACTTCCTGAAGGTTACATCGTATCAGAGAACGCTCGCACCGGACTCCCTCTGCTCAAGAAAGACAAGAAGTAATATTTCTAGTCTGACAGACTTTCTATGAATTAAAACAGCGAGCATACCACTCGCTGTTTTTTTATTGTTCTTTATCAACAAGCTTAGGCTGGAAGAATTTTGCGTAAGCTTATTCTCAAAGATCAAAGACTCTTCTTAACCTTAATCAAACAGCTTTTTATATTCACCATAGCCTTTTGTTTCAAGTTGTTCGATTGGAACAAAGTTAAGGGCGGCAGAGTTAATACAGTAGCGCATTCCCGTGGGTCTCGGCCCATCACGAAAAACATGCCCCAAATGGGAATCCGCCTTTTTGCCTCTTACTTCAACGCGTACCATGCCATGTGAAATATCACGCACCTCCTCGATACTTTCTTTATTGATTGGCTCATAAAAGCTGGGCCAACCTGTGCCGGAATCAAACTTGGTTGTTGAGGAAAAAAGAGGCTCGCCGGAGATAACACAGACATAAAGGCCTTTCCCTTTATTATCCCAATACTTATTTCGAAAGGGAGGTTCCGTTCCATTCTTCTTCGTCACACGGTATTGCTCAGGTGTTAGTAATTCACGGACTGCTTCATCACTCATACTCTTCTCCGAATTATTTAATGGTCTTTTTTTATCCTCAGATGCTTGCAGATTCTTCAGAGAGGTCATGGATAAAACAAATAGTGCCGCAAAAATTAATCCAATGGTTGGAGCCCACATACGTCCTTGACCCAATATCCCCAAAGCTTCTTTAAACTTCATATTTTATTAGAGTTTAATAGTCATTTCTTATTCCGCAAATAATACTAGCCATCATAGGCATTCATGCTGATAGCCATTTGCACAATGATTTATCTACATTCGAGGAATGTATAAGCTAATTCGCTTTTTTAGTAAGAGGTAGTGAATTTTCCCAATTGACGATTTGTTTTTTGAAACCGTCAGCAATTTCAGGGAACTTATCAGCGACATTATTTGACTCAGAGGGGTCCTTACTCAAATCATATAAACGAAACTCCTTTTTCTGCAAATGGGCTTTCCATTGCTGGTAACGGAGTGTTGACCAGCCTGGTCGATCATTCCAAAAGAGAGAGCCAGGACGCTGATCGTTTGATCCCAACCAAACAGCGCTGAGATCTTTTCCATCAAATCCATTTGGAATACTGGCATTAGCTAAAGCAGCCAAAGTGGGCAACAAATCAATCCCACCGAAGACAGTTTCATGGTTAATGGAACCTGGCTTAATTTTTGCAGGCCAACGCACGAAAAATGGCACTCGGGTGCCACCCTCATTTAGGGAAATTTTACGATCGCGAAATGGACCCGATGAGCCCACACAATTAATCAAGGTTGGTCTTGTCTCCATACGTTTAACATGATCATTTCGCGCTCCTCCGAGTGGAGCTGGTCCATTATCACTGGAAAAAATGATCATTGTATTTTGATCAAGCTCTAACTCGACAAGTGTTTGCATGACACGGCCTACATGGTTATCAAGCTCGGTAACATCTGAGCAATAAGCACGCATAGCCTCTTGCACATCACCCTGTTCGCTGATCCATTGAAGAAATTCACGCTGCAGAGGGTTTTTAAAATCGTTAATATCTACTTTAAGATCTTTGTAGACCTCAAGCATCTCCGGTGTGGGGTCAATATAAGAATGTGTTGGATAAACCCACAGATTAATAAAAAATGGCTTGGACTGATTCTTCTTAATAAATTCAATGGTCAAATCAACATAGCGCTCGGTTGTCTTTTCACGCCAGTGAGGATCTTTTAACTCAGTCTTGTCCCATGTCGGATGATCTCCAGAATGTCCATTAGCGATAAAGCTCTCATCTATCGCATAGTCCGCCGGACTGGGAGCTGGTGCTTTCTTACCACCCATATGCCACTTGCCATAGTGAGCCGTGGTGTAACCAACTTCCTTGAGTATAGAAGTGAGTGAGGGCTTGTCGACGGCCAGTTCTTTGGTCTTGTTAAAATAACGGGCTGGATAGAGACCACTCATCAAGGCTGCACGACTTGGTGCACACCACGCAGCTGACATATAGGCGTTTTCAATACGCAAACCTTCTTGAGCAATCCGATCAATATTTGGACTTTTGATATAAGGATGTCCCGTGACACCTAAATCCCCATAGCCTAAATCATCACAAAGAATGAAAATAATATTAGGCTGCTGGGCATATAATTTAGCAACATGAAATGAACTAAAAAGTGAAAGGATAATGAAAGATACTATTTTTATACGCATAATAACTAACAAGATGGATTTTTTAAAACTTCCTGATTATGTCTCAGAAAATTTTACAGTGATTCGTCTTTAGGAAAACCCACCAGCAGCAATTTACTTAATTTTTTACGGATATCAGCGTACTCGGGATTATTACCCAAATTATAGTGTTCACCAGAATCTTTATCATGATCATAGAGTTCCACTCCGAATTTGCCATCTTTCCCCCATTCCGTATACCGCCAGCGATCTGTCCGCACACTTAAGCCTATCCCTTTTTTTCCATGATTAATTTGTGAATAAGCGGCTTGCTTGCCAGAATTTGCAGGATCATCAAGAACCTGACGTAAACTGACTCCTGAAAGTTTATGGGGTGCCTCCAAGCCTGCATAATCTATCAATGTAGGATAAAGATCTATAAACTCCATGATAGCTTTAGTCGAATTGCCCATCCCTTTAGCCTGAGGAGCCCAAATGATCATGGGAGCACGAGACCCTAATTCAAATACAGTCACTTTATTCCACCAGTTGCGCTCTCCTAAATGATAACCGTGATCACCCATCAATATGACAATGGTATTATCCCACAATTTAAGACGATCTAAAGTATCCATTACTTTTCCAACTTGAGCGTCCGCAAAACTGACACAGGCCTGATAAGCACGTTTGAATTCGGAACGCTCTTTATCTGTAAAAGCCTCAAAATCTGTTTTATTGGGAATAGAATATTTAAGAGTGGGTGATTGATCTTCAGGTTGAACAGCAAGCTTAGTCGTTCCTTCTGGATAGAGTTCAAAATATTTTTGAGGTGCAACAAAAGGATCGTGGGGTTTATGAAGACCAAAACCCATAAAAAACGGTTTTTCGTGATTTTCTTCGAGAATACGAATTGCCTCATTTGTCGCAAGTCCGTCCGGTTGATCTACATCATCACCTTCTGCCGCTCGCCAGTGGGCCCAAGATAAACGACCTTCTGTTAAGTTCCTACCTTCCCCTTTCTTCCCTAGTTTACTGGTTTCACCTAATGCATCATAAAAATAATCCCAGGATGCAGGATCTTTAAAAAGCACACGTTTACTATCAGGAGGCGTATCTACGCTAAGATGATAAATCTTACCAATACCAGCAGTATAATAACCATTGTTGCGAAATAGCTGAGGCAAGGTCACCATATCTGGATGTAAACGCCTAAAGGGAACAAGGTTACTAATAATTCCGACTTCATACGGACGCAGGCCTGAGAGGAAGGAAGCTCGACTGGGGTTACAGACAGGATATTGAGAATAGGCACGTTCGAAGAGCATGCTTTTGGCTGCTAGTTTATCAATATTTGGCGACTTAATTTCTTCTACGCCATAACAGCCTAACTCAGGTCTTAGATCATCAATCACAATCATAAGAACATTTGTCTTATTATGTTTAGGTTGTGCCCTAACTAGCTCC
>JBCCWR010000178.1:0-3713 GCA_039193385.1 Verrucomicrobiota bacterium
TATATCATTTCTCAAGTATAAATTATCAAATTTTATTTCTCATTTATTAGTTATCATAAATTTGTTATCATATACCATGTATCATATGTGTCACCGGCCATTTCTAAAATAATCATGCAATTTAATTAGATATTTTAATTGCAGAGAAACGGATGTTTAAAGATTGGCAACGCATTTTTATTCATTACTGATCCGTGCTACTTTGACGACCACAAGAGAAAAGCACCTTCTTTGCATCATCATCCCCAGGGAAGTACTGTTCCACAACGTTTTTAATCAAGTAGGCCAACCTGTTACCATCATGAGCAGATGGTACCGTTTCGAGCGGCTCAACAAAAGCGCGAGAAGCATTAGAGAAGAGATAATCCTGTGCAGCTTTCCGAATACTTGTAATTGAAATGAATGCTTTCACCAGGTTATATTCCGACGCAGACTGGTCTGTGGAAAGCCGTTTCACAGATACAGTACCAGGTTTTGCAGCGTTGAAAGAGAAAGCATGATAAGTTGATATCTTGAAAGTAGTCGGTATGTTAAAGTATTCCGAGAGAAATTCCTTCCAACGAGTCCATCGGACGTCATCAGCAAGTACAGGTACATTTGTCGTAGAGCTGTCACGAACAACTTGAACCATGTCAACAGGGTTCATGACGTCTCTGGATTTCAGCTTTCGTTTGACAAAGCCGAACGCGCCATCGCACCTGTTTTTTGTATGACCAGCGATCATAAAAAACAGTTCGATGCATGTTTCAAACCCCATAATGGCCCTTAAAGCAAAGTACCACAGTACGTATCTGTTTTTGTTCTGCCCTGTGCAGTTATCGGCGTGCAAACGCAACTTTGAAACTGGCTGACCAACAGCTTTTTTTGCATTGCGGATTGAATGATGCAACATGGAGCAGACAGAATTCGCTGTTTTGTCTCCTGGCCAGTGGCCCTCTACGAGGCAAAAAATATCACACTGATTGACATTACTGACGTTGACCCCGAAGAGATCGAACTTCAGACCTGTGACAAAGTGTAGCTGACTGGGAAATCTCAGAGGACGTGGAAGCATGACTTTCTCAGCAAAGTCGAAAATGAAGTGAAGTGACCCGTCAAAGCACCCTTCGTTCGCCTGTTGCATCATTGCCTTGTAGTTTTTAAACTCCGAACGTGCATCACGCCGGTGGTCCTCGAGCTCACGGATTAGTTTGGCGCTCAGTACTGTGTCCGAGCACACAGAGATGTGATGCCGCAGGTTAGCGCACGTATCACAAAAATCGGACCCAGACTTCATTATGTTGATATGAGAAAGCTTTTGCTTCCAAACACGACAGAAACTGTCTTTAGTCAGAGGAGCGATCCCTCGAACATCAGTGCTCTGTACTGCATTCTGTTCTGAAGCAAGCAAGTGGTTCATCAAATCTCCATGCCGCTTAGTGTATTCTTCGTGAATAGAGTAGCGCGTAGAGTTCATAGGCAGCCAAGTGCGTGGTCGAGATGATGAGGCGCCGCGACCAGTAGGGCACTCCATTCCAACTTCATTAGCGTAACTTGTCAAGAATGCAACGGCAACTCTCGTTTGAATGGTCGGAATAGAATAACGTCGTTGCCCGAAGGACGGAGCATACGGTGTGACAGAACTAGATGTAGCTATCTCTCTAGCATGACGCTCTACAGTGAATGGAGAAAGCTGCACAATAGCTGAAAAGCAATATTTGCAAAGTCGCTGCCCTCGGATTGAAAACACAGTGCGAGCCAGATTAGGGTGTTTTGTGGCGTTGCATGATGAACATGATCTTTGCAACATATTCGGCACGCCAATGCTCGCAGTTAATGAAAGAAGCATGAACCGAACAGCGTTCAGCCGCTCATCACTGTTCATCACCCTGAATTGAACTGACATCGGAAGAAAATCTGGGCGAAGACAGGAGTGATAGTTTGTACACTTTGCTGTCCATTTTTGAAGATGCTCGCGCGCCTGTACAGATGGTTCTTTTCTGCGAGGCATGAAGAATTGTTTGGAGAGTGGGTAGCAACGTCTTCAGGGATCTAGCAATTTTAGATGTAGGCATAAGAATATTCCAGGGTTCAATCTTCCTTCGATCAGTGCGTCACAGCCGCGGTCCATCAGGGGTGTTGAACAATTTACATCACGCAATTCCCTGTCGAGGGGTGTTGATCACAGCACGGAGTGTATTTATTTCTTCTCGATGCATATTTATTGGCGGATCAGACGAAGTTTACATCACGCAATTCCCTGCCGTGGTGTGTTGATCACAGCACGGAGTGTATTTATTTCTTCTCGATGCATATTTATTGGCGGATCAGACGATTAATAAAATTGCAGCGTGAAATCAAAGACAAAAACTGAAAAAATTAAAATAAATTACTTCCAGTAGTGTATTTCTTTCAATCAAATCACCGACGTACAGATCACGACTCGACGTCGCACATGGAGAACCCAAGATTTTCTGGCATTCTGAAAAGGCATACTTTGGAAATGGCCGTCCACACATCTGTGGAAACCCTCGAACCTCGAAACATATTTTTCTGTTTTATATCATTATACAGCACCTCACCGTACATAAATATCTGCTCCGAGGTGTGTTCAATATTTTGAAATGTGAACTAACAGATATTAATTGAATTGATTGAAGTCACACCTGGTGGGTTTTGAATAAAACAAGGAGACTGATACAACTGGGAAGGGGGTCGTGTTACATAATGAGTATATTTCTTTCCAGTTCTTCCAGAAAAATTTACGGTATGAAACCCGTAATGTTATGTTATATGCCTGTATTGTTTTCCTGGGGAATTGTTCAGGAGTCTCATTTCTGGATACTGCATGCAATCTATTTTCCAATTAGACTTAATCGGGACATTGCGGCTGTATGAATAAATGTACATATATGGCCTTTTCGGGGAGGAAAAGTTGTCCGGCATCGTGAGAACGACAAGGGTGGGTCGTTCTGGGTAACAGCATTGGTTAGATTTAAGGAAAAGACGGTAGCGGTGACAAAAATGTATTTGTGCACTGTGATTTCAATTTTCGCTGTGCGACGTACGAATACGCACTGCTCAGAAAAAGCAACGATGGTGAAATATTCAAAACTACCTGGTTTTGGGTGTGCAAGGAATATTAAAACATTAAAATCGCATGTGTGATACATTGCCGGGGGTGGATCGTAATGGAAACATCAGAGCCGTACGTCACAGGCGAGAGAAGGCAAGGAGAGGAGAAAAGTACGAATTATGTTGGTGCATTTAAAGCTATAGAATAGCTTACGGAACAAGCTATCCAACATAGAGACACACGTGATATTACAGAACTTGCGTATGGACAGCTACTGTACTGACTCGGGTCAGACTGAGGATAATAAAATAAAAGAGGTTTAAAATGCTGCAACAAATTAACGAAAAATAAGTTCTACCCGGAACAAGAGCTTTGATGACGGACCGGCACGTGCCCTTCCTTGCTCGCTTCGAATTATTATTTCGTGGCTGTACGCAATGCCGCCACAAACTATCGTGGGTGCTGAGATGCAGGGTAGCATTTCGTGGCGATGATCCAAATGCGGTTGTTGGTGTCGGTAAGATGGATGGGTGATCTGACGCAACTGACAGAAATGCTATGATCTGGGTGTAAAAAGTAGAGATTGGGAAGAATAAAGCACACTATCAGTAGTTGCACATTGCATCGGGTACCTACAGTAGAATGGAACCAAACACAA
>JBCCWR010000179.1:0-3665 GCA_039193385.1 Verrucomicrobiota bacterium
AAGCTTGTGAGTTTGATTACTCCGGAGTTCAAGCCTGTAAAGCTCTCAAAGAGGAGAACTACAAAGTCATCTTGGTAAATAGCAACCCTGCGACCATCATGACTGACCCCGAGTTTGCAGACCGCACCTACGTCGAACCCATCACCCCAGAAGCCGTTGAGCTCATTATTGAAAAAGAAAAACCGGATGCTCTTCTTCCTACGCTTGGCGGACAGACTGCTCTTAACACTGCAATGGCGCTCTATGAAAAAGGCATTCTCGAAAAGCATAATGTAGAAATGATCGGAGCTAAAGCAGATGCTATCCGTAAAGGTGAAGACCGGCAGGTCTTCAAAGACCTAATGATTGAGATAGGACTAGACGTTCCACTCTCCGGAACTGCACATAATTTGCAAGAATCTATCGAAGTCGCCAAGAAGATCGGTCGCTTCCCTGTAATCACTCGCCCTGCGTTCACTCTAGGTGGAACTGGTGGTGGGGTAGCCTATAACTGGGAAGAATTTGAAGAGCTAGCAACACGTGGTCTGGATCTTTCGCCAACAACAGAAATTCTCATCGAAGAATCTTTGCTGGGCTGGAAAGAATATGAAATGGAAGTCGTCCGCGATAAAAATGACAACTGTATTGTCATCTGCTCCATCGAAAACTTTGATCCTATGGGCGTTCATACAGGCGACTCCATCACCGTGGCACCTGCCCAGACGCTTTCAGATAAAGAGTTCCAATACATGCGCGATGCGTCCTTTGCGGTCATCCGTGCAGTGGGGGTAGAAACAGGTGGGTCTAATATCCAGTTCTCACTTGATCCAGATACGGGACGCATGATTGTCATCGAAATGAATCCGCGTGTTTCACGTTCTTCTGCCCTGGCGTCCAAAGCAACCGGATTCCCCATTGCAAAGATCGCTGCAAAATTAGCAGTTGGTTACACACTAGATGAACTTCAGAATGATATCACGAAAGATACCCCTGCTTCTTTTGAGCCAACTATCGACTATGTCGTAACAAAGATTCCACGGTTCACCTTTGAAAAATTCTCTGGCTCTGACTCTGTGCTAACATCTCAGATGAAAAGTGTTGGTGAAGCCATGGCTATCGGCCGGACGTTTAAAGAATCTTTTCAAAAAGCGGTGCGCTCACTGGATCTTAAAGGGCGGGATGGAACTCTCGCTTTGGGTAATCTTGGTAAAGCTAAAGAAAATGAGCCCGAGGACCTCATTCGCTCTAAACTACGAACCCCAAACAATCAACGACTCTGGTGGGTCATGCACGCTTTCCAAAACGGATTTGCTGTTGAGGAGGTGCATCAACTTTCACGCATTGATCGATGGTTTCTGGAAAATATGAAACAAATTTTTGATCTCTCTCTTGAGATCGAAGGTAAAAAATTTACAGACAATAAGGAGTTACTTCCACTTTTGGAAAAAGCCAAGTCTTACGGTTTTTCAGATAAACAAATAGCTGAGCTAACGCTTAAAAATCAAAGCTTGAGTGATGCCTGCCTTGCCCTAATGAAATGGCGTGAGCAAAATAACATCAAGCCCAGTTATCGTCTGGTAGATACCTGTGCAGCTGAATTTGAAGCTTACACGCCTTACTTTTATTCTACCTACGATCGTGGTGATGATGAACACCGTCTCAGCGAAAAGAAAAAAATCATCATTCTCGGCGGGGGGCCTAACCGTATAGGTCAGGGCATTGAATTTGATTACTGCTGTGTGCATGCCAGTCTGGCCCTGCAGGAGCAGGGATTTGAAACCATCATGATCAACTCAAACCCTGAGACAGTCTCTACAGATTACGATATTTCCGATAAGCTCTACTTTGAGCCTCTGACTGTTGAGGACGTTTATAATATTTATCAGGCTGAGAATGCGAATGACTCCGTGCTTGGTGTCATCGTTCAGTTTGGTGGACAGACTCCACTAAATCTCGCTGCAGGACTAGCAGAGCGTGGTGTAAAAATTATTGGAACATCTGTTGAATCCATTGCTCGGGCTGAAGACCGTAAGCTTTTCCAAGAAATGCTTCATAAGTTAAACCTGCGTCAGCCTGTCAATGCGACAGCGACTGATTATGAAGCTGCTTTGAAAGCTGCTCATGAAGTCGGTTACCCTGTTCTAATGCGACCTTCATTCGTTCTCGGAGGTCGCGCTATGCAGATTGTTTATAACGATGATGAGTTGCTTGATTATATGCGAACGAACCAAATGGAAGTTTCCGCAGAGCGCCCCATTCTATTGGATCAGTTTCTAGATGATGCTACAGAGATTGATGTTGACTGCTTAGCAGAAGGTTCGAACGCCACCATCGGGGCTATTATGGAGCACATCGAACGCGCAGGCGTTCATTCCGGTGACAGTGCATGCACCATCCCTCCTTACTCATTAAAGCCGGAAATGATCGAGACCATCCGCAGCGCTACCCTAGCTATGGCTAAGGAACTGGAAGTGCGAGGTCTCATGAATGTTCAATACGCTGTCAAAGATGATGTACTTTATGTCATTGAAGTAAACCCACGAGCATCACGTACAGTGCCCTTTGTCAGTAAGGCGGTGGGTGTTCCTCTAGCAAAATATGCTTCACGTATCATGGCTGGAGAATCATTGTCAGACATTGGTTTTGATAAGGAAGTCACACCGGATTATTTCTGTATCAAAGAAGCTGTGTTTCCATTCGCAAAATTCCGCGGAGTCGACATTCTCCTCGGACCTGAGATGAAATCCACTGGGGAGGTTATGGGCATTGATCCTGACTTTGGCTTGGCTTATGGCAAAGCACAGATGGCTGCTCAGCCCTCTCTGCCCACATCAGGAAAAGTTTTTATAAGTGTTCGAGATCAGGATAAAGCACAAGCTATTGAAATGGCTCGCACATTGACCGAACTGGGATTTGAAATTTGTAGCACGCATGGCACAGCCAGATCAATCGCTAATCAAAGCATAGCGGTAACCCCACTGCTTAAACTAGCCGAAGGACGTCCTAATATTATCGACTTGATTAAAAATGGCGAAATTAGCTTGGTTATTAACACTCCGGCTAGTCCTGTGGCCAGACAAGATGAGGTAAAAATTCGCACTAGCGCACTTTACAATCACATTCCAGTGATGACGACTATGGCAGCAGCGGAGGCCTCTATCAAAGCCATTGCAGCTATAAAAGACAAAGGTCTATCCATCAAACCGCTACAGGAATACCACGCGTAGAAAGAACATTAGAGGAGATGCTTTACCGTTTTAAGCAGTTACATTAACCGCCTGTTCTGTATTAGAATTCTATAAAACTCATTACAATGCCTACGTAGTTTAAGATAAACAAGTCATGAGAAATATGGAAATGCCTCCTGAACGTGATTATGGATGGGAGTTGAAACCGCTATCTTCCACACGATTTGATATACACCAGCGTGACAATGGGCAATTTTGTTGTGTTCTGAACCATTCGCTGTTGCGCGAGGTAACTTCAGAAATGATTTACTGGTGGTTTCAGCGTTTTCAGAATATGAAAGTGAAACTGGATAATGTCGTAGGCTACGAAGGTAAAACTGTTCCTGGTTATTGGCTTTGGCATCCATCGGATCATGTAAACGCTACATTAAAAGATAAAATTGGGCCTGAATTTTTAGCGCAGGCAGGTGACACCATCCATATTCAGGAAACGATGCA
>JBCCWR010000180.1:0-3650 GCA_039193385.1 Verrucomicrobiota bacterium
CTGATGCGGATAACTAGATCCCGTTTCGTTAAATTTGCCATACTTTTGATAATAAGTCGCTTATAGCTATTTGGATGTTTAAGCAAGCATTATTACGAAAAATTGAATCTTGTCACCATTTAGTTACATAAGTTATTAAATCAGTGATGGTTCCGTTGCCTCACGAAAGGTCTTAAAGTGTCGTTTTGACACAGTTGCTAGTACTTCTATTCCTTGATTTTTGAAAATCTTTTTGCCTTGCTTAAGTACTTGAGCACCAGCACCTTTTAAAAGTTTTTCTCCAGGTTTTTCTCCGAGTTTATCCAGCTCATGCAGGAATCGACGTCGGGCAAGAATAGATGCTGCAGCTACAGCTATGTCACTTTCTGCTTTAGTTCTTTGCTGGAGAAGGATTTGCACATTTTTTTTCTCTAGTTGGCTTTCGATGAGCTGAGGGCGAGCAAACTGATCAGAAAGAGCTCTTGGACAATCCGGGATTCGTCCTTTTAGATTTTCTATAACTTTGGCATGAGCCCAAGCTAACATGGAGTTTAGGTTACGAAACTGATTATAGAGTTCGTTATAACGTGCGGGGCCAATGGAAATGATCTCACATGCCGTTAAACTGCCTGTAGCATCTTTTAACTCTTTTTCTATGAGCTCACCAAGATCATCGGCACGCTTGTCTGTAAGTTTTTTACTATCTTTGACCCCGGCATCCAAGAAACGCTTGGCGATTTCTTTGTTTACAAAAACACCTGCAATAACAAGTGGCCCGAAAAAATCACCTTTGCCAGCTTCATCGATGCCAAAGTGAGGTTCAAACATTTCGGGATTTCGTTCTATATCATATCCGGTGACTACTTCTCCAAGAATTTCTGGTTCCAGGCAGAATTCTACGAATGCCTGGGCTTCCTTTCCATTTACCACCAGTTTGCCACTATGATAATAATTTACGCCGCATTTTCCCTTCTTTGCGGAAAAGTGTCCGTAAGGCAAATTTTTAAACTCGAAATATCTTTGTTCTAAAGCGTTACGCAAAAGCTGGCCTTGCGCCTCATTGATTTCAAACGTATACGAAGAAGGTTGCGCCATGCCTAAAGACTACAACTCAGCCATCCCAAAGATCGACGCAAAAATCCTCCAAGGATTTCATAAAGATCTTATAGCATGGTTTTTGGAGCATCAACGGGAGCTACCCTGGCGTCGTAAGCGCAGTGCTTATCATACGGTTGTGAGTGAATTAATGTTGCAACAAACACAGGTCACTACCGTTATTCCTTATTTTGAACGGTGGATTAAAAAGTATCCGAACTGGCAAGCATTAGCTCTAGGCTCTGAGACAGATGTATTGAAACTATGGGAGGGTCTAGGTTACTACCGAAGATGTCGCAATCTTCATTTGTTGGCAAAAACCATCGTGGATGATTTAGATGGAAAAGTGCCGCAAGCGGTTGCAGATCTTGAGAAGCTTCCAGGTATTGGTCCTTATACCGCAGGAGCAGTGGCTAGTTTGGCCTTTAATAAACCTGCACCCATTGTAGATGGTAATGTTGAGCGCGTGTTATGTCGTGTTTTTAATTTGAGTTTTGATGTTACAAAAACAGAGAATAAAAAATTGCTATGGCTTCTATCAGAAAGCATTTTACCTCAAGAGAATCCACGCCATTTTAATGAAGGTTTAATGGAGCTTGGTGCGCTTGTTTGTACGTCAGCATCTCCTCAATGTCTGCTTTGCCCCTTGAAGAAAATCTGTCAGGCTAAAGATCCTCTCTCTCTACCCTTTAAACCACGTGCGAAGATCATTGAGGAAAAGGCAGCTTTTGTGTTGATAGAAAAAAATGAGAAGATTCTTATGCAGAAGGCTGAAGAAGAGGGGCGTTGGCAGGGGTTTCACCGCTTTCCTCAATTCGATAATGCCACGATGCAACTTGATAGAAAAGTGGGGGCTCTTACTTTTTCTATAACAAAATATAGAGTTAAAGCTAGCTTCTCCGTGGCTAAACTCTCGATTAAAAAAATACCCGATAAGTATTGCTGGATCAATAAAGATGAAATAAGTCAGCTTCCTTTGCCAGCTCCTCATAGAAAAATGTTAAAAATGTTCTCTAAATAGAAAGTGCACAAACGTGATTTTCATTATTAATAAATAATTACTCAGTTAGATTTAGGCTGAAGTTGTCTGTCGCCAGGTGTAAAGTGAACGAACAGCCAATATCTTTAGCTTGATCTCGAAGCATGGCTTCTTTACCCACAAATTCATCTCCATAGTGCAACAGAATGAGCTTCCGCAAATCAAAGCGCATCAGTGTATTAAAAAGTTCTTCTGTTTCAAAATGAGCCATTTCACAAATTAAGATATCATGTGATTTACTCTGAAGAGTCGGTGCGAGATCGACTGGTATTTTGATATCACTAGAAAGGCAGATAGTCGAACGAGGCGTTTGTAGTGAAAACCCCAAACATTCAAAACAAACTTCTGGATAAGCTGTGGCGAACTGCATTTGAAAACTTTGCAGATGATTCGTTGCGAAAGGTGTGCATCTCCAACTATTGATCGCACAAGTTTCGGATTCATGGAGATGGTTCCATTCTATGGCAAAGCCAAGCATCTCCGGAAAGAGAAGATGCATGGCCATATGTTTTTGTAAAAAATCTATGAGTTTGCCGGGGCCATAAATAAAGAGAGGTTTCTTACGCTTACGAAGCCATAAGGATTGTATAAGGTTATGAAATTGCCCTATGTGGTCACTATGTGCATGAGTCAGGTAAAGGGCATCTGGAACGTCTGCATCGATATTGTTTTTGAGTAACCATTGGGAAACATGACATCCGCAGTCTACCAACATGGTTTGGTTCTTTTCTTCAAAGAATAGAGAATAATGCTGCCTTTGGTAAGAGGTATGCCCAGATGCTGTCCCCAGTATGTGGATGTTCATGCATCGGATATAAGTATTAACGGACTGAGGTCCAGTAAATAAAAATGTAAAATATTACTTCGGGAATAATTTTCAAAGATTAGTAAGAAGATTCGACTCGTTGTGCGACATCTTTGTATTGCATGTCTACGTCATATATTTCTTTGAACTGTTCGAGAGAATCATCATTTTTCCCAGCTTCTTCCAGAACGCATCCAAGATTGTATATAATTTCTTTTTTAAGGTCGTCCATTCCTGGAATTTCCTCAGCTGCAGATCTGAACTGTTTTTCGGCAAAGTCGAGCATGCGTTTTTCTCCCTTCCAAAAGCACAAGCCCATCATATTCAGAGCTTTGATGCGGACGTTGGGTTGTTTTAAGGCTTTTTGTAAGACAGGAATGGCTTCCTGAAAACGAGATGCTTTGAAAAGGGCTTCTCCGAATTCAAATTGATAGACCAGATCGTTGGGGTATTTCTCCGCACGCTTTCTTGATGACTCGAGTTCCAATTCAGCGCGCTGCTGTTTAATTCCTTCAAGCTCCTGAATATATTGTTCCTTTTCAGGGCTTAGTGCGGCAGCTATGGCATCTTCATAGCCTTTAATGCAAACATCGTATTGACGCAGACGAATTTCATGGATGTTTTTTTGAATGACAGGGTCTGTATGGTTGGAGAGGCCAGAAGCATATTCATACCATTGTAGTGCCGTATCAAAGTCCTGCTTTTTTTCATAAAGCGAGGCCATCTTTTTTA
>JBCCWR010000181.1:0-3636 GCA_039193385.1 Verrucomicrobiota bacterium
GAAGAACAGAGAGAATGGGAGGGTTTAGCAAAAGTTTCCAGGTCTGTTTAAAATCTTTGTAGGAGCCGGTGAGGATCAAAAGTGCCACCGTCCACATGGCTATTTGCACTCCAAGGTTAAAGACAAAGAGAACACCCGTGGTGTCTATATCAAAAATGGCAATAACCAGAGGGATGGGAATGAATCCCCAATTGTAAATCCCCATACCATACGCAAAGGAATGGATGCTTTTAAACTCCTTGAGTCCAGCCAGACGCGCCAGTGGCAGCCCTAACAAACATCCTAGTGAGATGGTGATAAATCCAAAAATGGGTGGGATAAGTAGATTTTCCGGCTGATTGAGAGCTTCATTTCCGATGATGGCACTAAAAATAAGGCAGGGGGTCAACACATTAACGGATAGCGACATGAGACTGCTGTCTGCTTGGTGTGTGAGAATGTTCTTTCGTCTCAGGAGCATGCCCACACCCATGATCATGAAAATGGGTAAGGTCGCACTGAGTATCGTTGATGTGGAGTACATTTAAAACTGAGCATCAAAATTATTGTTTAAAAAGATCAAGTTGTGGATATGGCCTGGCTTTTTTAGGTGATTTATTCTTAGCGACTCCTTTGATTTTTTCCTGCTCCTCTAAATCACGGAATGTCCGGCTAGTACTCGATACAAGATGCGGCCGCCCTGTCACGTCCAGAGCTCCTTCTTCAAGATTACGAAGGATATCCTTGGCACGATCCAGCACTGTCTTTGGTAATCCTGCCAGACGCGCTACCTGGATGCCATAGCTCTTATCCGCGCTACCAGGCACTATTTTACGGAGAAAAATGATCTGATCATGCCATTCGCGAACAGCTACATTGTAATTTTTGGCACTACTTAAAAGCAAAGATAGTTCTGTAAGCTCATGATAATGCGTAGCAAAAAGCGTTCGTGCTTTGATTTCATTATGTAAATGTTCTGCCACCGACCAAGCTATGGAAAGTCCATCAAAGGTACTCGTGCCCCGTCCTATTTCATCAAGAATGACCAAAGAATTCTCTGTGGCATTATTGAGTATATTTGCCGTTTCATTCATCTCCACCATGAAGGTCGACTGCCCACGTGATAAATCATCGCTGGCCCCGACACGCGTGAAGATACGATCAAGCAATGGAATCGACGCACTATCTGCCGGCACGTAACTCCCTGTGTGAGCGAGCAAAGCAATGAGTGCCACCTGACGAATGTAGGTGCTTTTCCCGGCCATGTTAGGCCCCGTCAAAATAATGAGTCGCTGGCTCTCATCATCGATTAAGCTATCGTTCGGAACAAATTTATCTGCGGATGGGATTTGCTCCAGCACGGGATGGCGCCCTTCCTTAATCTCCAAACGTCCATTCTCTGATATCTTCGGACAGCGGTAATTATAAAGCCGTGCGAGGGTAGCCATTGATGCCAGTACATCCAACCGCGCAATCGCTCGTGCAGTCTCTTGGATAATGGCTGTAGCAGCGATAACCTCATCACGAATTTCCAGAAAAAGCTCATACTCCAGTTGCTTAACGCGCTCTTCTGCTCCAAGGATCTTTGATTCAATCTCTTTGAGATCCGGTGTGATAAAGCGCTCTGCATTCGCCATCGTCTGCTTACGAATGTAATGCGGTGGCACGGAATCAAGATGTGTCTTGGTGATTTCAATGTAGTATCCAAAAACCTGATTAAACCGAACTTTGAGTGACTTAACACCTATACGCTCTTGCTCTTCAGCCTGAAAGGTAGCGATCCATGCCTTGCCCTCGCGGGTCGCCGCACGCAGTTCGTCCACATCCTGATTATAGCCTTCGCGAATCAGGTGCCCTTCTTTTAAGGATAAGGGAGGCTCGGGATGAATCGCATCCTCGATCCGTTTAACCAATGCCGGCTGCAAGGTCAGCTCATCTGCCAGTTGATCCGCAAGGAAACATTCCAGGCTGCTACTTATGTTCTGCAACACAGGGATTTGCTCCAATGAAAGGCGCAAGGCATGAAGATCACGAGCATTGCCTGAGCCCTGTGCAAAACGTCCTATCAACCGTTCCAAATCTCTGACTGACTGAAGTGCCCCTCGAAAAGACTCCAGACGGCCGACATCCTCCAGCCAGCGCTTGATCGCCAATTGACGGGCCTCGATGGCCACCTTATCTCTCAATGCGTGTAGCAGTTGATTGCGAAGCTCACGTCCTCCCATGGCGGTGATCGTATGATCCATAGCTTTCAACAAACTTGTATCACTTGCTGCAATACCCGCTTGCTTGGTTAGCTCCAAGTTACGTTGTGTCACTGCATCGAGAATAAGATAATCATGACTGGCATAGGGTCGTAGATTCAGAATATGTCCCACAGCTCCCTTTAAGCATTCCGTGACGTAATGAAGCAGGGCGCCTGCTGCGATCACAGCTGAATGCATTTCACGACAACCGAAACCGTCGAGCGATTGCGTCCTGAAATGATCACATAATTTTGTGGTAGCAAACTCTTGCTCAAAGACCCAGTCATCATAAGGCGTTAGCGTGGTCGTAAGTCCATCGGGAAGCTTAGGATTCTCCTTGTCTGACGCATGTATAATTTCTTTAGGCTGTAGGCGAAGCAGCTCATCTTGCACCCCTCGCAGTTCAGGCATCTCTGTTAGTCGAAACTCACCCGTCGACATATCAAGGTACGCAAACCCATAAGCATTTCCGCTTTGGTGAATGCAACCCAGAAAACGATTCTCCTTGGGCTGCGTCAGATCCAGATCAATGATATTACCCGGAGAGAAAATGCGTGTGACCGCCCGCTCGACGACTTGGCCTGGCTTCGGCTCTGAAATCTGATCACAGATAGCAACCCGTCGCCCTGCTTGCACAAGCTTACTGATATAACTCTCCGCCGCATGGTGCGGCACACCACACATGGGGGTGCCATTACGCTTGGTTAAAGTTAGATTAATCAGCTCTGAGCCCAGCTTGGCGTCCTCGAAAAACATCTCATAAAAATCCCCTAAACGAAAGAGAAGCAGAGCGTCCTGGGGAACTTCCGACTTGATTCGCCGGTACTGCTGCATCATGGGCGTTAACTTCTCTGGCATAGCTAATTGATTACTAGACGTAGCTGCAGATTAAGCCAGATTTAAAGCTACATTAAAAGAGCGAATCAACCACCCATGCAGCAAACCACTCAGAGCACCAGTTGAAACAATGATTAAGAGAGGCTACGAAACTTCAACTTCTATATGCTTATCAAGGCCAGTTCTAGAAAAACTTTTGATTATCGTCGGCGAAGACGTCAACACTTTTACTTTTTTATCATACTGACTCATCGCCTTATACATGCCAGCAATTTTATTAATACCAGTTGAATCCAAAAATCTGATATTCGTGATATCAACAACTAAGCACTGCCAAGTCTCCAAATCCTTCAGCACTCTGTTGACTTCATCATCGAGTATATGCGAATTTGCAGCACTCAATAAATCATTACTACCGATTGTTATTTTCTTAACTGTTATTTCGTCTTTGCTCATAGTTAACTAAAAAGATATGTACGTTCGTTTTAGTAAATTTTATCCCAACTGTAATACCTGATATAATAATTTCCGTCAATGCCCCACTTGCTGTATGTTTGACGTAACTCTTTTATGA
>JBCCWR010000182.1:0-3612 GCA_039193385.1 Verrucomicrobiota bacterium
CGACAGATGATATCGGCGTTCATGGTTCTGATCTGACTCTCTGTAATCCACAATCTGCCCGTTGCCTTGGTAAAGAAGGAAAGCACCAGAACGGTGAGAAGCAGGATCATAATCAAGGCTATGACTAGAGCAAAGCCCTTTGATTTAGGTTTAGGTTTAGATCTAGGTTTAGTCTGAGCGTTGATCCTGGTAGTTGTTGGATGCGATGACATGACAGCTAGTCCTTATCTTAGATAGATCGTTCTTTGGGCCAGGGTGAGATTTTGTTTCAATGGCAGAAAATCAATTTCCTCTATACTATTTTTCCATTCTTTATAGGCTTTTTTTCGTCCAGTAACTTTAGGTAATGCCTCGTCCAGTAGATGAGCTTGAGATGTTGAAATCAGTAAGTTCAAAGTAGATTTATTGAGTGTGGCGATGGTGATATGAAGGCCTATGGTATAGCTTGACTGTGTTTGATTTTCTCGCGTAGCTAAAGCTGTAATAGCACCTGGTAAAGAAACAGTGCCTCCGAGAAAGGGACTATCTTTGAAGTTTGTGGGTGATGGCATTACATAGGAAGCAGGGTCGCGAGTAAGCGTCCCGTCGCTTTGAATGCATTGCACATCAAAAGCTACGATCCCAAGTCCCATGGGCTGCCAGTCATCGATGTTACTGGCATTCGAAGTGTTTTGAAGGTTTTGGACCATAAGATTAAAGTCTCCCGGCAAGTGGGAGGAACTATCAGTCAAAACATTACTTGCTGTGGAACGGCTCGAACCTCTACAAAGCAGGTAAGCATCTTTTGCATTCTCAGTAGCTAGTTTGTAATCTTCGGCAAAATAAGAAACGGGAAGCGCGCGGTAAATAATCAAGGGATTATGGCTTTTATCCTCTAAATTTTTCGAACTACCGGTGATAGGAGCTCGTCCTGTTGACAAAAAGGCCAAACCGCTGCTGGGAGAGCTCTCTTGATTGTAAACAAGCATAGTGCTACCGCCATCGAGAATAGCTTTATCGATATCGTAAGCCATTCTGTTGAGAACCGTATTGGCAGTGAGACCATTTTGTGATTTTTTGTCGGAGCGTAAGATGGACTCAGTTGTCTGATTAGTCATTTGAAAAACAGCAATGAGCATAATTGTCATCACAGAGCTAGACACCAGTAATTCGACGAGGGTAAAGCCACGAGACGACTGATTTTTAAGGGTGTATGTATTTACATAGCACATTTTTTGTATCACTTACTTTAAAAGGTTAACAATTTAAGGTTACTTTTCAAGAACAATTATCATCATATTCAATCTTCTTTAGTCAGTGATATACTCAATTTTTCTATCAATGATTTTTCCGTTTTCTTTATCAATAGCTACGTGAAGCCAGGCTCTTTTTTCGGCTTGTGCTATGAAGCGGTTACCGAGTTGTTGGCCAGATTGAGCAATGATATCGACCATAAAATTCCAGGTGGAGTCCTGCACGGAATCAAAAAGAGCCCTAGCCAGAAATTCACGCCTGCTTTTTGAGAATTGGCTGCCGGAGATCTCGCCTTGGGCGAGTTCGTCAATGTTGGTTTGGATATTACTGTGGCCGAGGGCTTCCATGATAGCATCAAAATCATCGATCGTATCGAGCTGCGTTTTGAGTGTTGCTGCAAGGCTGGATAGATCACCATCAATCGTATCAGTCGTGGGATCATCCAGAGACATCTCTCTGCCAGCGCCTTGGAGGATTGCTTCTAAGATAGAGGTGTCATTGCCCCAGCGTTTTTTGAGGGATGTTAGGTTGAGTCTACCGCGGCTGACAGGAGGCTCGTAGCGAACAGCAAAAAGGTCTACTAGTTTGGCGTCTCCACTGTTTTCATTGTGAAGATCCAATGTTTTCCAGGGGACATCCCGGAAGACATAACCGAGTTCACCGACGCTCCGGAAGGGGCGGTTGAGTACTAAAGGGCGACCGGGGTGTGTGGGATCTGTGTAGTTGGTTTCAGAGTAGGGGTTTCCCGCCTCGTTGAGTGCGGCATCGGGTATACGAGTGACGCCATCCGGATCCGCAAAGTGCAACTCATCAAAGTTGCCGCCAATCATGTTTTCCAAGACTAGATTCTTGGCATTGTGCTTCAGTGGATCGCCAAATCCGGGCTGCTCCTGAACAGCGAGTTGTTTGAGGTTGATGGAGTCGATCGTGCTAATATAGGATTGTGTTGTTACAACTTCTTCGGATGTTTCTGGAACAGTATATCGATAATACCAATTACAGCTAGTAAAGACGGGGCCGAAACGATCGGTGCGAGGATCTAAGAGGTGAAAATGACGCCTTTGCTGTGCTTGTAAGTTGCCGCCAACAGTAGTGTACAAATTGTTCGAAGTTATAATTTTTGTTCCGTCATCGTTTGTTGAAGTAGTGGTCAGGAGCATAGGCAGTCTAGCTCCTATAACATGGGTATCCGCCTTGAGTTGCATGCCACCTAGGGAGGCTAGACCGGGAGGGCCTCCCAGATAGTTATAGGCCTGCCAGGTGTTGCCGCCATCAATGCTATAACTCACCATGACCTGAAAATCTTTGAGATCGACGCTAAAGCGCAAGTCTTGAGTTCGACCTGGACTGTGAATATAGTCCGGACTTCCTGTTATATCATCGGAGTAATCATATAAAATCCAGCCATAGGTATCTTCATACCATTTCGTCTGAACGTTCTGGTTTCGCATTGTGTCGGCGGTTCCTTTGTTATGCCCGACACCTATGATTCTATGCACGTAGCGGTAAGACTCAAAATCAGCAGCGGCAATGATGATGGGTGGACTTACACTTGGAGAAGATAAGTCTGCTGGTAAATTTAAACTCGGTTCATCCAGGTAGGGATGTTCATTAGTGATATCCACAGGAACAAGGTCACTCGTAATTTCTCGGATATCATTGAGCACACCAGAGGTGATTTCGAGTTTGATGTGGGTGACGACATCATCTTCCTGGTCAGAGACGAGCGATTTTCTATGGGGGTTGAACAAAAGGGGGATACAAACCAAATGCATTTTTTCCATATCATACTCATTGTAGTTATTGGCGTCATGAGTGCCCGCGTATGTTATCTCATGGGTTCTACCAAAATTTAAGGTTTTAACATAGGGAAGGTCTTCGACGCCGGGAGCCGCTATGTCGAAGCCGGCCAATTTCATGGATAATTGTGTGGGAACATTGTCCCTGTCTGCACTGTCAATGATGTTGGACCCTATCTGGAGGATATGGAGGTCAACGGAACTGTCCAAGATGTTATAGTCTGGGCTGAAATTGTTGGAAATGGTGGTGCCGACAGAATAAGCGTCTTGATCAAAGTTATAGAAAGCGGTTTTGAGGCGTTCAAAAAAGTCCGGTTCTCTGTCTTGAGGCGGCGAGTTGATGATGTCCTTTATGCTGGAAGCAGGTTCATTTCCATCTGGGGATGTATAATCCCACTGCTTTTTCTCATCATTCCATTTGAGACCAAAAGACTGCTTGATGGCTTCTTCTGTGAGTTGAGGAAAAGCTTCTGTGTTGGGCCCGTCGTATCGAAGCCAGGCCAGCTTGGCCAGGGAAAATTTTCTTTGGATGGCGACGTCACCTTCTTTTACCTGGTAAGAGACCTCATTTCCCTGATCA
>JBCCWR010000183.1:0-3611 GCA_039193385.1 Verrucomicrobiota bacterium
ATTTTAAATAAGACTAATACTGTAAGATCTAAAAATTTCTTTTTCATGTCCTATGCCTGCCTACCTGCAAGAGCTTATGGTTTTGTATCATAGGTATTAGCATGAAGACGACTTGCTGGAAAAGACCTTTGAAGTATATCACCCTTTATTGAATGCATGGCACGTTTTTGATTAGAGTAATGATGAACGAATTCTTAGGGCACAGGATTTACAGAATGCGTGTAGATAAAAGAGTTCCTACGTCTTCATATATTAGACAGTCCGATGGAGACTGTCATACCGCGGTCAAGCTGCGGTATGACGCATTGTTGCTTCGTCTGAAACTGGGCTCAGTAGTCTCTCTGACGCTCTGTCTTCTACTCCTTTACTCGAAATTTTGTCAACTTGTCATTGAATCTCATACCGTGGGTAATCCAGAGAAATAGGCTAAACCCTTTACTAAGTTGTATGCAGATTCACGGTGCGATCTCATTCTCTTTTTAGTAGCTGCTTAGTCTCTAGGTAGAAGTGCCCGCACTGTCATACCTCGATATGACGCGTTGTTGTCTCGTTTGAAAATGAGCTTCTGACTAAGAACAAAAGGTTAGCCATCATAAGATCAAAGCTCTACGTATTTTATCCGTTCTCTATGACGACCTTACCCATGCCCTTTCGACTTTCTAGACGTGCGTAAGCCTGACCTGCTTCTTCCAAGCTAAAGCGATTTTCATCTAGGATGGGCTTAAGTCCACCGGACTCAGCGATCTGAGTCAGGTTGCGTAAAATCTCCGCGTGGTCTTCACGCTTATGGTTATGCAGCATAGGTATGAGCATGAAGACAACGTGCAGGGAAAGACCTTTGAAATGGGCTGTGGTCAGATCTAACTTACACATGGATACCGTTGAAGCTATCTGGCCATTCAAGGCAGCGGCCTCAAAGGAGTTGGTCATGTTGGCTCCGCCCACCGAATCGAAGACCACATCAAAGCCAACGCCATTGGTATATTTTGTGACATAATCTTGAACCGTTTCGGATTTGTAGTTGATGGGCGTTGCACCGAGTTCTTGGATGAGAGCCAATTGTTTTTCACCTCCACCTGTCGCATAAACATCTGCGCCAAAGTGTTTGGCTAACTGCAAAGCGACATGTCCCACTCCACCAGATCCACCATGCACTAAGACCTTTTGCCCAGCCTGGATTCCCGCACGTTTTAAACCTTCGTAGGCCGTGATGCCGACCAGTGGCAAAGCGGCTGCTTCACGCATGGACAAGTTACTGGCCTTATGCGCAATCAAGCGACTGTCAGCGACGAGGTAATCAGCCAAGGTTCCTGGTAAATCAACCAGTCCTCCTGCACAGCCATAGACTTCGTCGCCCACGGAGTAGCCTTCCACATCTTCGCCTACTTCTTCAACGATACCTGAGAAATCCATCCCAAGTATCGCTGGCGTTGTCGGGGATAAGGGCAGGTCATGACCCATCTTACGAATCATCGTGTCCACCGTATTCACACTGGACGCTTTAATGTTGATCAGAACATGGCCTTTTTTAACTTGAGGCTTTTCTACCTCGGCGACTTCGAAGGTCGCGTTTTCGCCATAGGCTTTGATCTGCATTGCTCTCATAACCGTATTCCTATCTTTAAAATTGTAAGGGGCCGATTGTTTGAATTAATTAATTTCCTGCACCTTCATGACCAGGTCATTCCAATTGCGCTGATTCTCTATGTCATGCTCCAGGCCCTTTTCATCTGCAAGGGTGAAGCGCTTGATAGCAGGTGTCTGACTCGTTGCTTGATACAGCCAATAAGCTTCTGCTTTGAGAGCTTCATCGATGGGTTTGTCGATGGATTCATAGACCGCTTGCTTGCAGGCATTAATGGATTCCGCTGGAAACTGGGCGATCCGTTTGGCCAGAGTATCCACATAGGCCTCGATCTCCTCTGGATCCAATGCCTTATTGATGGTTCCATAGGCTTCAGCTTCATCTGCGGTGAAGTCGCGTGCACTTAAGATGATTTCTAAGGCTCTACCCAACCCCGTCTGACGTGCCATTCGCGAAGCTCCCCCGCCACAGGGAAGGATGCCCATGCCCACTTCCATTTGCATAAACTTAAACTTACCGCGCGCCGCAAAGCGCATGTCTAATGCCAGTGCCAGTTCATGGCCACCACCACGAGCAAACCCTTCCAGCTTGGCAATGGTTGCCTGGGGCACTTTACTGATGCGTTCGCAGACGGATTGGAGATCGAGTAGTTTTGCTTCGTCGCGAGAAACTGCTTCGGTCGACATATCCTTAAGCAGCTCCGTGTCGTAATGACAAACCCATATTTCGGGATTGGCCGATTGGAAGATAACCACCTTCGTTTCGCGATCCCGCTCCAGCCGCATGGCCAAGCTATTTAAGTCGGCTAGCATCTCCTGGCCTTGCACATTAACAGGGCCGAAATCAAAGGTCACTGTGAGCACACCTTCGTTGAACTGGGCTTGGAATGTTTGATAGCCTTCGTATTTCATGATTTTTATGATTCCATTTCGATTCAAGGATTGATCTTGATTGATACCCTCGATCAAGTTGGTAACCTATCATTCCAAGGTTTAAATTGACAAGTATGCACAAATTATTCAGGTACTAACAAAAAAGTATGTAATGAGATAGATACTAGCTTATGAAGCAGAAAAAAAATTGTGATCGACCCTATGGTTGCTCCGTGGAAGCAACCTTGGCGGTCATCGGAGGGCGCTGGAAACCCATCATTATCTTTCTCCTCATGCAGAATGATACGCTGAGATTTGGGCAACTTCAGAAAGCTATCGATGGCGTAACGCAACGTATGCTAACCAACCAGCTGAGAGAGTTGGAGTCAGACAAAGTGATCCATCGCAAAGTCTATGCTGAGGTTCCCCCCAGAGTGGAATATTCCCTGACAGACTATGGCAAAACTTTGAAACCCATCATGCTCTCCATGCGAGATTGGGGCGCAGAACATATGAGTGTTAAAAGCAAGTAAGCTTGCAAGAAAAGGCAAACACCACTTGTGACTTATCGTGATGGAAAGGTTCAAAAAACATGGTCGATAAGCTAAACCCAGATAAAGCACTGATTTTTCGCATTGTACATGTGGATAATCTAGAGTGGATTCTGGATGCAGGAGGAATTGATTGCCCTAACTGCTCTCATCCCAATCCTAACTTTGTAAATATTGGTAGCGAGGAACTTATTGATAAACGCTCACGCTACCCCGTTCCAATAGAACCAAAAGGCACACTGAGCGATTACGTGCCGTTCTACTTCACACCTTTCTCGATGATGATGTATAATATTCACACAGGATTTGCTGGTATTACCAAGAGAAAAAATTCTGAAATCATTCTATTTGTATCGTCTATTCATAAACTTGAGGAGTTAGACGTGAACTATGTATTCACAGATCAACATGCCTACATTGCGGGAACACAGTTTTTTGGCACATCTAATGATTTGCATGCGGTAGACTGGAAAATACTACAAGCTAGAGACTTCAAGCGTTCTGAAGAAGACCCAGGCAAATGTGACCGCTATCAGGCTGAAGCGTTAGTTTACAAGCATGCGCCTTTGGATGCATTGCTTGGTATTGGATGTAGTAGTGCAA
>JBCCWR010000184.1:0-3445 GCA_039193385.1 Verrucomicrobiota bacterium
CATGAAGAAGACGTTGCCATAGCTCTTGTTCTTCCATGCGGCTATGCCAATGAAATACCACAGTTCCCGGGACGCTTACCACAAGAGCAGGTCGTTTTCACAGATCGTCTCGTCTTAAACTAATTATAAATTTTTCCATAGAGACTATACCATCCACAGAACAAACATACTTAGCGACTGCTTTTTACCATCGTGGCCCAACTCATTATCTCAACGGATTTCGATGGCACCCTTATATCTCAACCAGAAACCGCGCCCTTTGCTCCATGTTTCATTGACAAACTAAATGAACTTGAAAAAAAGAACGATGTCATATGGGTCATCAACACAGGGCGTCATTGGCAAATTCTTGAACAAAGTCTTCGCGAAATTGCCGCACCGCGCTACCCGGACTGGGCTGTTGTCATTGAGCGGGAAGTCTTGCAAATTAAAGATAACAAACCGCATGAGCTCAAAGATTGGAACCATCACTGCCGCCGCGCTCATAAAGAACTCTTTGAAAAAAGCAGATCTGTTTTTCATCATCTTCGCAAAGCCCTTGAGGCATTTAAAGGCATTCAGATTACCGATGACCATGATAGCCCTTTTGGCCTCATAGCGCTTAATCTTGAGCAAGCCCATGAAATTGAGCAAACCATCCGCCATTACATCAACCAGTTTCCCGAGCTTATCCTTGTCAGAAACACCATTTACTTCCGTTTCGCACATCGGGATTACACCAAAGGCACAAGCCTTCAAGCCATTGCGAATCATTACCAGCTCCCCGCCTCAGCCTGCTTTGCCGTAGGGGATAATCTCAATGACATTCCCATGCTTCACCGTGACTACGCCCATCACATTGCCTGCCCCGGCAATGCGATGCCAGTGGTCAAAGAACATGTCGCAAACCAGCAAGGTTACATCGCCCAGCAAACCCACGCCGCCGGTGTGACCGAAGCTCTCAATTATTTCTTTAAGTGATAAAGAAGTGACGCCTAAGTGATGCCCTGAAGCTCAAGAGTTAAGTATAAAAGTTTATTGGGAAAGAAAATGATCCCATTGAATGAGAGTGTTTTTTCTTGCTCGATGCTTGTAAAAGGCGTTTTATGTTGATTCCGTTTGTATAAGCATAAGCGCCTCCTTAGCTCAGCGGTAGAGCAGGTGACTCTTAATTTTGTTAGGGTATTTTTCATGGCTTTTCACCCTCTTTCATAGCGCTACAAGTTTTTCACTCCTAAAGACTTACGGCATTATCTACTTTTCACTATTTTTCATCATTTTGCAGTGTTTTTTCCAAAAAGTGTGAAAAAGGATATGAAGTTTTTGCGCTAACCGTTTGTTACGAAAAAGTTTTTCCCAACCTCTCAGAATAGATAAAAACGGATACTTAAATGGATATCCCAGGGGGTTGTATTAATGGATAAAAATGGATATATTAATGGATAGAGAAGCAAAATGATCAGCGAACCCATCATCACCAAGGAAATACTCAATCTCATCTCAGAAATTGATGAGTTTAAGGGGCAATGGCGTGCGCTGAAGACGCTCTCACCCGAAATGCTCAACCAACTCCGGCGAATCGCCACCATAGAAAGCATCGGATCTTCCACTCGTATTGAAGGGGCTAAGCTCTCAGACAAAGAGGTAGCAGCCCTGCTCGCCAATCTTAAAATCGAGTCCTTCCAGAATCGAGATGAAGAAGAGGTCGCCGGATATGGGGAAGCGATGGATCTGGTATTTGATTCCTGGGAATCTATGCCGATCACGGAAAATTCAATCCACCAGTTGCATCGGGTGCTATTGCAGTATTCTACAAAAGATGCAAGACACCGTGGGGATTATAAAAAGAACCCCAATAACGTTGCTGCATTTGATGAAAGTGGTCAGCAAGTAGGCATTGTGTTTGAGACCGCAACTCCTTTCGAAACACCGTTTGAAATGGAAAAGCTGATGGACTGGTGGGAGAAAGCGCAAAAAGAGGATCAGTTACACCCGCTATTGATGATCGGCATGTTCATCGTGTGGTTTCTGGCCATACACCCGTTTCAGGATGGAAATGGCAGACTCTCTCGAATTATCACTACCTTCCTCTTACTGCGCTTTGGCTATGCCTATGCGCCATATTCGAGTTTAGAGAGTGTTATCGAAGAGAATAAAAGTGGTTACTACACCGCTCTCCGCAAAACACAGCAAACTCTCAAATCCGAGCAACCGGACTGGGAAACGTGGCTAACTTTTTTCCTGCGATGCCTCGCACGGCAGAAAGAGCGTCTTTCCAGGAAAATAGCCACAGAACAGGAAGTGTTGATGGATCTCTCCGAGCTGGCGACTTCCATCATTGCCCTGTTTGAAACGAAAACAAAAGTCACAGTAGCCGAAGCCGTGAAAGCCACAGGAGCCAATCGAAATACGGTTAAGGCTTCCCTGCAAGGTCTTGTCAAACGAGGGCTCATCGTTCAGCAAGGAAAAGGTAGAGGAGCACATTATACGCTCTTAATCTAAGAGGATAGTAGAGATATTGTAACAATATTGAAATTGTTCCTAAATCACTTGTGAAGTAGCTTCAGCATCCATGAAAGTGACGAGCTGGAATGTTGAACACCTAGATCGTTTGTTAGGTAATAATCTAACACCTGTAGAAGAAGATCGCCGTGATGCTGTTATAGAAGAAATTCAAAGGCTTAATGCAGATATACTCTGTATTTTAGAAGGCCCCAAAGGTGAGGTAGCTATTGATCGTGTCTCGACAGAATTGTTAAATGGTGATTGGGTCCCTGTTAAGGCTTCCGATGGCTATTATAATATTCGAGGCCGCCAGTGGATTTGGTTTTTAGTTAAGCCTAAGTATTTTACGAAATGCAGCTTGTTACCAGTTTCCACTTATGATGCTTTTGCTGGATCTAAGTGGCCTGTAAATTTGTGGGGACAATTTGAGGTCAAAGATCACACTCACTATAGACACCCTCAAGTTTTGATATTAGAAATCGACGGACAGCGCATAGAGTTCATTGGATTGCACCTTAAGAGTAAATATGTGAATCGCGGAAGGTCGAATTGGAATGCTGGAGGAGATAAAAAGCAGAAATTTATACGTGAAGCTCTTACTGCTAGAATTAAACTAACGACGGAAGCTGCGAATGTGAGGAACTATATTAATGAAAAGTTTTCTCAAGTACCTAATCCGGCAATTTTTGTACTAGGCGACTTAAATGATGGCCCCGGGAAAGAGTATTTTGAGCGCCAGTATCTATTTTTTGATCTGATTTCAAATATTCAGGGAAGCATATTTGAAGCAAATAAATTTCTAAACCATGCTCTTTTTGACTTTCCGGATGAATTACGTTGGTCTGTAAAATTCAAAGATTTTATAGAACCCAACAGAAACCCTCATATTTTATTAGACCATATTCTTTTCACCCAAGGACTTTCAAATGGTTCTTTACCATTTGAAATTAAACCGGGAGCG
>JBCCWR010000185.1:0-3355 GCA_039193385.1 Verrucomicrobiota bacterium
GAAATCATCATTCATGTAGTCCCCGTTTTATCAGTAAGTTCACACCGCCAAGTAGAATGGCAAATTATACATTCAGTATAGTGATTTATTATTAGGAATTCATTAAGGCAATCAGAATTTTTCTCATAGCCTCATGTGGCGGGGTGAGCGATACAGCAAACAATGAGCATTGGCTTGAATACTCACTTCAAAAATTTTGTCATTCAAAATGGCGGCTAATGACGTCTTTCGTGTCAACATCTTTCATAGGAAAAGGCGTGCCGACCTCCACCCAAGTGTTGTAAGCATCTATTGCGATTGAAGCATAGAATTTATGGTTTAGATCGTCTTTTTCATAGTTTAGGGCAAAACCCCAAGCTTCATGGCTCGGATCATATATATCAAATCTGGTAGCCAGTTCCTCAAGACCAACCCATTCATCCACCCGCAATGCTGCTCTAAAATACTCATCTTGCTGCATTAGCATGATATTGTAATGCATTTGTTCTGTACCGACAAACTCAATAAGACGATTTGCAAGAACCGAACACCGGAAGATAAAAACGTCTGCTCGTGGAGAAAGATCACCTTGGGATGCTGAGTATTCAAAGGCTTCCAAAAGAGTACCAGCTGCAAAAGAAAATGTTTGAGCATCTTCCTCAGGAGGTATTTCGAAGCCTACTGCTCTCCATGTTGAGTATTCACTAATCCATGTGGCTGCAGTTTCTGGGGATATGGGCGAGTTACTGTCTTTACCAGCTATTTGGGAATGTAGAATTCCAAAAAAAGCTGCACATTGATGTAAGACGTCCTGCGCGGTATCTGTCTTTGCATGAGAAGGTCCAGAGAAAGCAAAACTGACGATCGCAAAAAGACATCTGATAATAGTTTTTTTCATTGTAAGTTTCTCGTACACCTTTTGCAGTTTAGAGCTAGCTGATAACCGATCCAGTTTCAACCAAGGCGATACTAGGAGACCGCAATGTGGAAGTATACACTGATTTTTTTGGGGCTATGGTTGGGCGGAGCTAGTGCTGCTGTGGCTACTGATCCGATGAATTCATCGAAGCAAGCCCGTATTCTTAGTCAAATTGACCACAGTGACTTTTCTCAGGTTCTTATTGCATTGAGAGAGCTTAATATCACACCAGATATAGAGTCCGCACATCGCAGAATGAGCAACGAAGACTTTATATCCAATTTCGGAATGTCAAAAGAAACTGTGCGGCGGCTTAGCCAAAGCAAACAAAGAATGATTGTAAAAAGATCAATCAGTAGAATAATTAACGGACAACTGTTGATTAATGAATCATATTATGATTTTTTGATAGACGAGCTTGAGAATTACTTTGCATTTGTTCATGATCATAGAGCTAAAAATTGGAATGGCGGCGGTGCCTCAGATGAGTATCTTTTTGATTTGCTTAAAACTCTAAAGTGGCCGCTTTGGAATGAGTATTTTGGCAGCATAGCACACCTCAATGATAATTTGGACGATACAAAGAATAAGCAGGGATATAACGTTCTTTTAAAAGAAGAGTTGGATAAACTATCCCCTGTTGCATCAATAGCAATAACGGACTTTAATATTGATCCGCGTACATATGCCGTCAAAAGGAAAAAGTATCTCGTACAACAGAGAGCACGCGGTGATCTTGCCTTTCCTCCGGACGAACCTGCAAGTTTCGTCCTTGAGCCGATGTCATTTCGCATTGTTAAGTCACCATCCATAAGCCCAGAGATAGATGAACGCTTAGAACAAGCGGGTATGGAGCTGCGTTGGATTTTCGGAGAAGGAAGAATCGTTCCTGAAACGGCAAAGACGTTTACTAAATTTGTCAAAGAGGTATGCGGATCACTTAGTGAGTGCGATTTTTCTAGCAAAGGCATCCATACGATAACTCTGAATAGCCAAGGTGGGGATCTAGCAGCTGGAATAGAATTAGGTCGATTAATAAGGCAACTTAGACTGTCTACAGCAGTCAGTTCGGCTGAAGAAGAGCGCGATGGCCATATAGCCACTCGAGGGCGTTGTTTTAGTGCTTGCGCATACGCCTTCATGGGAGGGGTTCATCGAAGGTTGGAGTTTACGTATGAAGCAGACCATGAACCATCAAATGACGATGGGATAATTGGGTTGCATCGTTATTCAGATTCTATCCAGGGAGCAGATAAGGAAGTAAAACGCTTGGAGGCAGAGAGTTTAAACTCAGGAATGATGGAAACCTGTAGCTTTGAAAGTGAAATAGAAATTGGTCAGTGCATAAATCGAATATTGATTGAATATTTGGATGAAATGGGTGTTGATAGCGGAAAGGTATTTTCTTTAGCAAGTCTTTATCCAAACGATGAGATTCATTCTGTAGATAAGGATAAAGCAAGACGTCTCGGAGTTATTAATGATCAGGCGCTTACCAATTGGCATATAATTCGATCAGGTGTCGGTTTTTCAGCCGCTGCAACCAACCCTGATCCAAATGGTGGTTTGCTGAGGATATCTGCCTACTGCCTATCCATCGACGGAAAATTTAGACGATTCTTGGAACTGATGCATACGAAAACAGAAGACTACTCTCAAAATCCTAGCGCACACTGGGCAGTTACAATTAATGGCAATACTATTGTTACTGCGCCGGAGGCCGTAAAATATTGGAACGACCGCATTAGCTTAGAATTGAATGATAGTTTTTGGATTGATCTCTTGGAACAAGACAATTTGAAACTGTCTCTCAGCCCCATTGTAGGCGCTGGAAGTGAATCAAACTGGCCCCTTGCAGAATCAATTTTAAATAAGCGTGATATTTCAAATATTCACTGGGCAATGAAAAGCTGTCTATAGGCTGGGGGGATTAGGAACTGAACTTTTCCTAGAAAGATAGGCGTTTACTAGGTCTACGATACTTTGATGCTTACAAATGTTTGCGATATCAAGGGCGGTACGACCCGCAAAATCGCGTCTATCCAAAGAAACAAATTCGTTTAAGTAGTCGTCCGTCAAAACAGATCGAGTTACTGTATCCAACCCTAAAAACGCTATCGTCCAGAAGCCGGTTTGTCCGCGCGAATTCTCTGTGGCTAAAAGCTTCGGATTAGCCCGAATTACTGTCATGATCTCATCGTGATTAGCGGTTCTCAGCAGTTTCGAAAAATCTTTTAATCTGTACACATATTAATAATACCAAATTAGATGTCATGCAGGCAATAAAAAAGAAAAAACTCCACAAACTCTTCGCGCCCCACATCGCTAATATTTGGTGCGCTATCAATATTTGTCTTTATATTGCTTATTTGCCCGCCTTCTTCAAAGTAGGAAATTGACCTCTTTATTGTATGATTATCCGCATTATTCATGATAATATTGCATTCTCGAAATGTA
>JBCCWR010000186.1:0-3174 GCA_039193385.1 Verrucomicrobiota bacterium
CCCCTGACTATCTTTTAGTAGCGTCAGAGCAAATATTTCGACAGGAGTATTAAACAGAACAAGTTTTATTAGTCACACTTTCAACTCCTGTTCTACTAACTGGTGTGTGCAGTGGTAGAGCAGGGTTCTCCTCACCTTGTTTACGGCCTCATCTACGTGAGGCCGTTTTTTATGGCTAAAGCTAGCCATAAAAAACGGCCTTGGTGATCTCTCATTACGGAAAAGTTGAATGTGTCACATTAGACACTCGCAATCTACTTGTAACTAAAGGTTGTGGCAGGGACAAACAGTATGCGCTACTTTAGCAGCTCCAGTACGTTAGAAAGTCAACAAGACGAGATTCAAGAAGGTGTTATCGACGCTGTCTTGAATCCAGGAAAAATGTGGCGTGTGAAAGCAGAGGGTGGCGTGTATTGGCGCGCCATAACGTTGACCAACGCTAACTTTTCATCCGACGAGTTGGTCAATATTATCGGACGTCGAAACAATCAACTCATAATTGAGCCCAAGTAGTAAGTACTTATTCAGAATTAGTTACAAAACAAATTCTGGATAGCTACCTGAAACTTGACTATTCTGTCAAAGCCTTTTGTAAGAAATTTTGCACACTTACTTAATCCAAGATGCACACAAGCTCTATGACCTACTCCCTACAGGGAGAGGTCTTTTTTAAATAGTCATTTTGTTCAGACTGAACATTACAACAACTTTTCTAAAAATCAAATCAGACTGTCACGTTTAAGACGGATTTTCTACTAACCCATGTAAGCAATAAAGTTCACGTTAATGCCGAACAGGAAGAAATTTGAAACTATCAGCTTAATCATCAATGTTTCACCATAGTGATTTCCAATGCTGTACTTTCTTTTTTCTTGTATTAGTGCATTATTGAGCTTTCACAATGCCCCCATCAATCCAAATCATTAGTTAATAGGAGAAATCAATGGCACTGACAACCGTAACAGTCACTACAGACTCACACGTGACAGCCATCACCGACACACATGATGATCCGATAGGAGATGATGCAACTGCTCGCCCCGCAGTCAACACAACATATCTCATTCAGCACTTGATATTCATTTTTGGCAGTTTCGAACTAGTAGCTGCTCTAGCAAGCAGTATTTCTATTTCAGGCGATAATCACGCTCAGACTACCAAAATATTTGATCAACAAAGGAAAAAACTCATCAACAATCTATTCTCACCACCGAATCAGAGTGATGTCTTAGACATTCGCTTAGGGTGTGTTCCTGTTTCCGTAGATGCCGACGCTCGAAAAGTTAGATGGACCCATTGGGCCACATTACTTCCAGAAATTCCGGGCAATACTCATTTTAAGATCCAAGGAGCAATTTCATGACTACCAGTCCATGGTCCTCTGATCAGCGAACAGAAGTCTTAAAAACTGATTTTTCAAACGAGATTAGTCACCTTCTAAAACCTTCAAACCCACAAGGTAGGTCGTTACTAAACTACTTGCAAAGAACAGCCAAACAGCTTAATATTCGAGACTTTGAAGTGAGTGAGCTGATTAGCGAAGCTACTATGCGAGGTTTAGCTAGCATAGATCTCAAAGGGGAGGTAATTAAAAATCCTCACGCTTGGCTTCGAAAAGTCTGTACCTTCATCTTGTATGACATGGTGAAGGATGAAAAAAAAACAGGGAGATAAAAGCTAAGAATACCTATCAGCTTGAAGTCCCAGACTCATTCTCAAAAATCGAGTCAGACGAACAGAGAACCACACTTGCTAAAGCGTTTAAACAGTTGTCAGAAGAAGATCAAGAAATTCTTGGCCTACGTTTTTATCAAGGTAGACAATATAAGGACATTCAACGGCATTATTTTGAAAAAACGTCTGTCCTGATAAAAACGTCAACTCTTAGAAAGCGTGAATCACGGGCTCTGCAGAGGCTTCGAGCAAAATTCAAAGAAGAATACCACTAATCCACACTTGCGTGATTTCATATCGCATTACACATGCAGATACAGGCAACATTTGAAGCCCTCTCTTGAACTACAGAGACACATCAAAATCCGGTACTTTTCTTCACAATGAAGATACATGCCCACCGCTTAAATGTTGCCTACTCTGCTTAATGTAATAGCGATAATGCGCGGGAATGCATTACGAGGAGAAGGATTCATGAACTTTATCATGAACAACAAGCAATATTGGAGTCGCCTCTCGGATATTCAAAAAGAAACATTCAACCAATTGTCCTTATCTGAAGAACAATTGGTCATAGTATCTGAGTACTATCGACTAGTGAATGAAACTCATCTTTCTGCTTCTGACGCCTATCAACTTGGTAATCTTTGGAAGCAAGTTGAGAATGACAGACCACTTATCGAAGCGTTGATGTTAATTGATGACCTAAGGCCACCATGCCTTGAAGGTGATCAACTTTTCTCAGAAGATAAAGATCTCCGTGCTTACTTAAGTGAGCATATTTCGGTGCTAGCTGAAGAAAACTTGAAGCAATTCGAGGGGAAGCAAAAGGAGCTCGATACAAACACATCGTATGTGACACTGCTTTGCCCTGATGGCTCAGGAATTGTTCACATGAACATTGAAAACGGTAGGTTTATTAGTTTAGATGAACTAGACCAGAAAATTTGCAGACGATGCAATAAACCGTTTTCGAAGCATGAAAAGTTTCTTTCCGTTGAGGGCCAATCTCCCCAAACGACGGCGAGAAACGTCTAACCATTATCCAATAGATATTTAACTCAAGGGTTGAACGCAGTGTTCAACCCTAATTTTTTTGCTTTATGCTACTGGTGTCAACCGATTCCACAACTTCCCAACCGCAGCTGCCACCTTACTCTGCGCCTCCAACCGAGGAATATCTATATATAGAGTGAGACTATCTAACGACTTATGCCCCGTCACCTGGCGAATACTTTCTAAATCCACACCAGCCCGATAAAGATGCGTCGCCATAGAACGTCGAAAGCTATGGGACGAAGCCCCCTTAATCTCCAAATAATCACACGTCTTATCGAGCTGCTTTTGAAACGCCCGTAACGTGATGTGCGTTTTCCCACTCCGACCGGGAAAGTAATAGGTCCCCTTCTGCGGAACCAGCTGCTTCACCACCTCACTCAGCTCTGGATACAAATTAATTTCCTTCGTCGCCTTCGTCTTCGACTGCTTGATCGAAATCGC
>JBCCWR010000187.1:0-3131 GCA_039193385.1 Verrucomicrobiota bacterium
GAAAATTTAAAAATTCCAATCTAAGGAACCATTAGTTGGTCGTTAAGATCTCAGAATCAACATTCTTTTCTATTGAGCTGTCTGACTTAAAATGAGGTGAAGAATGCATCTCATTCCAATATTTTACGAGCTCGGGATGTTCGTCATGACTAATCCAGACTAAATTCTTGCTCGACTCGGGATTACCGCCTAATGCGGTAGGTCGAACATGCCATTTAACTTTCCCGGTATAACGTTGGTCATGACAAAACTCATCTGTTTTGATATCTGCGGTCCAGATTTTACGATTCATCAAAGATGCAGGGATGGTTGGAACGCGGTAAACTTGCTCTGTAGCCTGGTCCACAACAAGAAAATCATCCCAGCTTATAAGACCTAAAATACGATGTCCTGGCAACAGTTGTTCGACATTATAGGCCACACTTTTTTGAGAAATTTCGTCTTCTTCAAAAAGAACTATATACTCATTTCCTAACCAACCTTCTTGCATAGTATTTTACGATTCCCTACTTTTATTAGATTCTATTTCAACGGAGGCCGTTTCTGCTTCCTTAGTAGCTTGCTTTTTCTCCCAGTCCATAAATCTTTCAATATCTTTTTTAAGCGTGTTAATCACGATAGCTAAAACTGAAGCATCATCCATCAATCCCAAAATAGGAATAAAATCTGGAATCAAATCGACGGGAGATACAAAATAAATAATCCCACCAACTAAAATAACAATGCTCTGCCAGGGGATATCCGTATAGGCTTTCGTTTGAAATGCTTTGAGTAGACGAAAAACGGCCGTTAGATAATTCCATAAAGCATCTAAGGGACCTTTGCTAATGTGCTTTGACTTGTGTTGTGCTTCATTAACTAGTTTTTCAAGCTTCTCTGGATCACGCGCATAACTCTCTGCCTTATTTTTCGTTTTTTCAATAGAACTAATCAGTACCGGACTAGCATCTGCTGGAAAGGGCCGCAGGCTATCTTCTGAATTATGATCCGGTGTTTTTTCAGTCATCTTAAAACTATAATGTTAATGATCTCAGTGGCATTACACTTACCTAGAGTTTATAAAATTTTACTTGTTTGACTCAATGGGAAAGTTGCTGATCTTACGCATCTAAATACTTCCATGAAATTAGATCTGCTAATCGTGGCCGCCCATCGTGAAGCCATGTAAGAGGCGGCATTTGCAGATGGCCAGTTTTACAATAACGCTTAAATTGAGGCATACGTTCTGCATAGAGGCCTAGGTCACCCTCTGTGGCAATAGAGAGTGCTGAGAGATTGTTATGAAATGTGGCAAGAAATGCATTTAAGACATCAACTGAAGCAAATGGGATGAGCTGAATAAAACGATAGCCTGGACTTGATACAAATGTTCTTGGAATACTATTATGCTTAATGATAGTCCATTGTAGAGAATCACCAGGCGTGATAAGTTCTACGCCAGATACGCGAAATTCTTGACGCTGCATATAGATTGCAGCCTTAGTATTAAAATCATCCGCTAGATCATACATTTTGCTTTTAAAAGCCTCGACAAGATTTGCCGTAAAGATATCAATGCTTTTAGATTCGACAAAATAGGCTTGCGGTGAAAGACAACCTAGCTGTTGGTAGGCGGAGATCTCCATAACAGCTCTTTGAGACCATGAAAGCTCGCTCGCAGATGTTTCAGGAATAAGGCCGAAACTGAGTTTGTGCCCATAGCCAAGAAAACGCTGTCTCCAATGTGCTTGTGAATGCAAACTGGCAATAGTTTCATCGCTTCCAAACACAACCACTGCGTCAGCTTGATTCATAAGATCCGTCTCATGTTGTTGAATTAACAAAACTTTATCTCTTAAGGAAGGATCTAGTTTTTCAACAACGGCAGTAAAACGGTGATAATCTGAAGATGGGAGTTTGAAAGTAAGTTTGCTTCCGAGCAAAAGTCCTATAACCAAACTAGTCAGTGCAGAGACATCCAGATTAGATGCGCATACATGGTAGATATTCTCAGGCACAATGGCTTTCTTCTTAGCAGTACCATGAGATACAAAGGATTCCAGTACATCAATACTTCCCAATTCTGCTTCTAAAAAAGTCTTAAGATCCTCTGCGGATGAAAACCCCACATCTATCTCTTCCACTAGACTGGGAAATGTCGAAGCAATAAGGTTAATACGCTCCTTTGTATTTAAAATCTTTGCCATCAAAGTTAGTTATTTTTGTATGCAAGGGAGCAGCCCCGGGCAGGTGCAGAAGGCGTACGCCCAGAAAGAATAAAATGACCTGTATCTTTAGTATAATAACCACAATCTTGAGTAGCAATAGCGGCACAGGAATAAACGTTGGCCAAATCATAAAAATGCAACAGCCCCATTTGACCAGGTAGTGCGCGCTTATTCGTAGATGGGTCAATTATTTGCACCTTCATCCACGGTGGTGCTATATAGGATTCATCCGTAGCCTTAGCATAACATTGGGATGAGAGCTCCGTCATACCATATTCGTAATAAATCTGTTCGGGCGTAATATGAAAAATTTTTTCAAGTCTATGGATTATTTCCTCTCGAGTTCTTACATGTCTCCCCTTGTATCCACCTGTTTCAAATAAGACAGAATCTTCATGAAGTGGCAATGTAAGTGTTTCTTTTTCAAGATAATCAATCAAATCAGCCCAAACAAATGATGTAGTGAAAATAGCTGTGGGGATACATGATTTAGACTTTTCTTCTAAAACTTTAAGACACGCCTTCCAGTCAACATTGAAGTCACCATCACAAAGCCAGTCGATACATGGCGGGTCAATATATCCCTGCAAATCAGATATCATAAAAGCCAGTGAGGAATGTGAACATTGATCAAGCCTCGGAATAAATGAAACCCAATGATGTCTGGAAATATCTGGAAAATTCTTTGCAAAAGACTGCCGTAACGAAAGAGAGTAGAAGTCCGGCTTTAGCATCATATGCCGGCCTGTTTGCTCAGAGGTTGTTCCACTGGTGCGAAAGCTATACGCATAATTTGCATTAGAATGACTTGTGACATTTTGATGACGGAAAGCATTGACGGGAAGCGCTGGGAATTGATGCCATTTCGCAGGTGGAGCATCCATTCCACATGCTTCACAGTAGGCCAAATAAACGGGATTTGCA
>JBCCWR010000188.1:0-3073 GCA_039193385.1 Verrucomicrobiota bacterium
AAACACTCAGCGGTAGTGCAGGCTTATCTAGCACAGTCCCACTTGTTGAACCAGGTGGCACAGATGTTCTCTCGCCGAATATTGGGATGGGGTATTCACAAACTCCCACGATTACCTACCAACCTCTACAAGGTGAAGACTTTCTTAAGAAAATTCTCGCTCCTATCCCTCTTGAAGCTTTGCTCATACTCACACAGTCTGGATGGAAGATCGACCGGGTGTTAAGCCTAATCAGTGAAAAAACAAATGATGTGGCCAATGCTCCCAGCGCTTCGGGCCCTACGCCTTTATACCCACCACGTTATCAAGAATTCAAGGAAATGGCCGCCATGCTTCGCTCTTTCCAAAAAGACGATGCCTTAATCATTGAAACGCGGAAAGATCAAGCAGGCTCTGCCAAAGTCCACTTGTCATTCAAAGAACAAAAGGCTTCTCAAGATGAAATCAATAGGTTTTGTTCTCTTTTAGGTCTATCTGCTGAACTTAGCGACTACATCATTACGGATACACGAGGTCCCTTGAATAAAAATAAAATCATTCTACAAACACGTTCTATGATGGGCGTGCTCTTCCTATTAGGCCAAAACATTAACATACCTCAGCGTGATATTGATAAAGGTCTGGTGACTATAACGCGATATGACGATGGTCAAATATTCAACTGGAGTGATGTTACGGGAGATTTACTACAAATTCATTCAAGCGCAGAGCCGTTACCTCCTGAAAATACTTTTGTGCGTGTTCGTTATCGCAACGCTTGGTATTTCATTAAGGATGAAGACTTAAATTCCAAATCTACTTTCATGTTACTCAATCAACTTTTCAATCTCCAAGCGGGAGAGATATCCACTGTAGCTCCAACACTAACCATACCAGTCAATTAAGCAACATTAGCCATCTGCTCCATAATGTCTTCGGCTGGATAAGTTAAGATCTCCGCCACAGTGGGATGATAGTGTGGCATAGAGGCTAGATCGTGCACGGTCCCATTGAAATACATCAAGGTCATCAATTCATGAATAAGATCAGAAGCATGAGGACCGACAATCTGCCCGCCAAGGATTTTACCAGTTCCAGGCTCTGCCAGAACTTTAACAAAACCATCCGTCGCCCCCATGATCATAGATTTCCCATGATCATCAAAAGGATAAGAAGCTTTCAGATATTTGATACCCTCAGCTTTCAACTGTTTTTCTGTTTTGCCGACTTTTGCTAATTCAGGATTTGTGAAGACCACACTTAGAAGTAATCGATAATCTACTTCTTGTAATCCAGGATTTGTTTGATTTGCCTCAAGCAGGGCTAATACATTCTGACCTGCCATCTCACCCTGCTGGATTGCAATATGAACAATTTCATAGGGTCCACACACATCTCCAGCGGCAAAGATATGAGATTGACTAGATTGCTGTGTCTTGTTTGTGACAATGCGGCCTGCTTTCAACTGAACGCCTGCCTGCTCCAAATTTAATCCGTCTGTGTTCGGTTCTCTTCCTAGCGCGTAAAGTATTTCCTCGGACTGCAAAGATTTGATTTGGTCATTATGCTCAAATATTAATTTTTTCTCTTTCTTGGTATGACCACATTCAAAAGATTGAAGCTTAGTGGAAGTAAAAACACGCATCCCCTCACGACGCAAAACATCTTCCAACACCTTAGCCGCGTCTTCATCCTCAGAACTCAATATCTGTGAACTACGTTGTATAACGGACACTTCCACACCGAGACTTGAAAAATACTGAGCTAGTTCAAGTGCCACGGGACCTGCGCCCAATACGGTCATGCTTCGAGGTGGGGTGGTCATTTCTAATGCTTCATTACTTGTAATATAGCCCACTTCTTCCAAGCCCGGTAAATCTTTAGCTCTAACTCGTGAGCCTGTGGCAATGATAAAATATTTACTCTTTAAATACTCTATTTCATTACTATCTCGCAATGTCATTTCCAGTGTATAAGCATCAATAAAGCGTGCTCTAGCACGAATAAAATCAAATTGCCCATTTGCCTGCTGCTGCTCACGGTAGGATGCAAAATCACGAATAAGAGAATTCTTACGTTGAACTATTTTTTCCCAATTTACACCAAGCTCATCAGCGTTTAATCCAAATTCATTAGCACGCTTCATCTCGTGGAAACGATGTGCGGACTCTAAAAGCGCCTTGGTCGGCATACAACCCTGCAAAATGCAAAGTCCTGCTGTTTGCTCAGCACCTTCAACTAAAGCAACTTTTATACCTGAGGTTGCGACAGTTCTTGCTGCTGCATAGCCTGCACTACCTCCACCCACAACGATGACATCATATTCCCTCATCAATAATACTTAACCATTCTGAAATCGGCCTCTCGTTATGCTTATCTTTAAGCAAAATCACTAGGCGTCTTGCATTCAATTACAGACTCAGATTCTGCATCGAATTTAGGATAGAGAAATTTAGCAGCGGCCGTGTTTTTACGAGTAACGACAGAGGCAGTCTCTAGACCTCGGCTCACTAAATGCTTAAGACTATGGTAGAGCAGAAACGATCCTGCCCCACGGCACCGGTATTCATCAAGCACACAGATACCTGTGAGTAACTGTCTATCAGATTTAGAGTTAACATAAAGCGCACTGGTTCCGATCATGCGAGGACCATCGTGAATCAATAGGAAATCAACTTTTTTATGATCGATCCCCTCATCCACGATACGTCGAAGCTCTACCAGACGATCAGCAATACCTATGCTCCACGCATGCTCCATGCGATAAGAACTTTCTAAATTTTTTAGAATATTTTCTTTATCTTCTTTTTTGCCGATTGTGATCTTAAGATTTTTATCTGACGGAGGAATATCTTCAGAGAGGTTTTTAAGATTCCAGCTAAACTTAATCCAGCTAACACCTAACATTTATCAAAGCATGTGCATAATACACCCAATAGCAAGAGATTTTCACCCTTGTGAGCCACTTGGTCTGACACACTAAGTAAAGATGCAATACTCCAATAATTTTTTTTAACTAATAAATATTTATCTATAAGTTAGGATGTATAGCCATTTTGCATTATGCTTTTGATTCAGTAGATGCAAAATATTT
>JBCCWR010000189.1:0-3066 GCA_039193385.1 Verrucomicrobiota bacterium
CTGCTGGGCTTCACAGTCGTAATCCTCTACCAGGGCAGGGGATTCGGTGCAGGACCTGGTAGAGGATTACGACTGTGAAGCCCAGCAGATTGAAGAAGCCATTCGCTGTGAAATGCCACTGGCCGCATGACAGGGCAATCATCTGAAACTACAACCTTTTTTATTGACCGCTGTCTGGGTAAGAAGCTGGCGAGCGTCTTAAGAGAACAAGGGGTCTCTATTGAGACTCATGATGATCATTTTGTCAAAGATGCTCCTGATGTTGACTGGCTACCAGAAGTAGGAAAACAGGGATGGGTGGTGCTCACAAAAGATGAGCGTATTGCAAAGCGGCATCTTGAACGGCTTGCGGTTGCAAACGCTGGTATCAAGATGTTTGTATTGGTGTCGCAAAATCTTTCTGGCAGCGATATGGCTACTGCGTTTACCAAAGCGATTCCTGCAATGGAGCAGTTTATTCAGACGCTGTCTGCTCCTTTTATTGCCAAGGTGTATCGGGATGGCCGTGTTGAAGAATGGAAAACAGCCGAAAAACTTTTGGATGAGCTAGAGCGTTTTTGAGGAAATGAGGTTTGCGATCGCGCGCTTCAAATAAAGGCTTTATGTGATTGACAATCAGACTGCTGACTTTCTGCGACAGCTTGTCGCAGAAATTGTTTGATTATATTAATTTCTGAAATCGCATCTCACCTTCACTCCACAATGCAGTTCACAAGCAGTGGAATACAAAAATCATAGTAGTGTATTTCTGAAACAGCTTGTTTCAGAAATACCTTTGGAATAAAAATGATACTGGCTGCTTTTCTTGAAGAAGGAGAGGGCTACAGCCTTATCCTCTCAATCTCATCAAGACTAATAGTCTCATCCCTGCGATCGTAGAGGGCAGTCGTTCTAACATCTTCATGGGCTGCCACCCGCTGCGCATTATCCCGACTTCCTCCGTTACGGAGAAAGTTAGTTATACCTATTGCACGGAAACTGTGATTGCATACATTTGTACTAATTCCAGCAGCCATCGCACGACGCTTTACCATTGCCCAGGCTTCCTGACGCTGAAGGCGCTTTCCGGTAAGCTTCTTGCCTCTCCCAGGTGATGTCTGAAAGAGAGGAATATCCTTCTCTTCCCCAAACCCAGCAGCCTCAAGATATGCATCAAGATATTCTTCAGCTTTATGGTGTACCGGTACCTCATGATACTTTCCACCTTTTTCATGGAGTCGAAACCAGGTGCGCTTTCCCTTATTGAAAAGGTCTTTCCTATCCATCTTAAGCACAGCTCCAATACGGGCAAAGCTATAGAACATGGTAGCGATTAGTGCTCGGTCACGACGCCCAACTACGTGAGAGATATCAATAGAATCAAGAAGCTGCATCATCTCTTCATCTGACAGGATAGGAGTCTTTCCAATCTTCACACGGTGCCTCACGCCACGTACTTCAGCGGCAGGATTCTCTCTCACGACACCACCAGAAAGCAGCCACCGAAAGAGTGAGCGAATCGCTGAGAGATGCTGATTCTTGGTAAGTGGTGAACCTGGATGGAGTTCGATATATCTGGCAACAACAATTGAGTTTATCTGGTCGATTTCTAACCCCGGATAAAACTCTTCAAGCCAATCAAAGAACTTTGTGAGTGCCCGGTAGTATGCAAGGCGGGTATTGATGTTCCGTATCTCAGCAGCGAAGAACTCAACGAAGCGGTAAGTGGCGCGTTTGCCGGAACGGGCAAAGACTTCAGGCAGTATGAACTGCGTTCCAGGGAGTCCAGGAGCTGTCTCGGGTTTAATGATGAGTTCTGACATATGGAAACCTTTGGAAGCGCTCAGTGTGGCGGATTCAAGCACATTCATACCATGACATAAAAAGGGATTATGTCATAGTAAAAAAGAGAGCAAAGTAGTTTTTTTAGAGTATGGAGAATTCTGAAAAATTTACATCATCAGATTTTGAATGGCTTTAATCTCAGTTGATAAGATATTCGCGGCGTTTATAACATCTTCGTCAGTTGTAAACTTGCCTAGACTGATACGAAGAGCACCTTCTATAATGTCTTCGGGTAGGCCCATAGCAGTTAAAACATGGGATGGTGTTTCTACACCGGAGGAACAGGCTGCTCCAGTGGATATGGCAAGCTTATGACGAACTCGTGCGATGATGGCACTGTTAGGGATACCTGGAATTGATATATGCAGATTGCCTGCTAGTCGATTTTCGATATGTCCGTTAACAACAATTTCTGGTATTGTTTCACAGAGGAGAGTCTGAAGTTTATTCCGCCTAATGGTAATGGCTGCTTCATCGGTTTCCATTTCTAGTTGTCGGAGTCGACAGGCTTCCCCTAAGCCAACTATGCCAGAAACATTCAGAGTTCCAGAACGCAAACCACGCTGATGTCCACCACCATAAAAAAGAGGTTCAAGATTGTGATCTTTGCGGACAACTAAGGCTCCTACCCCTTTTGGGCCATAGAACTTATGGGCAGACAGCGCAAGCATTGTAATACCCCAATCTTGAAACTTGATTGGAATCTTACCAACGGCTTGTGTCGCATCACATATGAATGGGACATTATGAGCTTGAGCAATAGCAGCGATTTCCTTAACTGGATATATGGTGCCTACTTCATTATTCGCTGCCATTACACAGAGAAGATTGATGCCTTCAGCACAAAGTGCGTCTAGCTGGGATATGTTCAGATTTCCTTTGTTGTTTACTGGAAGAAGAGTGAGCTGAATCTGTTTTTGTGATTCGAGGGTATGGCAAGTGTCTAAAACAGCTTTGTGTTCAACAGTAGAAATTGCAATGTGTGGTTTAACTCTGGACTTTTGAAGATACTTAATGGTCCCCTGAATAGCCAAGTTGATGCTTTCGGTTGCACCAGAAGTAAGAATTATTTCTGTTGGAGCAGCTTGGATAAGTTTTGCAATTTGCCGAGTTGCTGTTTTGACTGTGGATTCTGCATAATCTCCAATCGCATGGTCAATACTATGGGCATTCCCAAAATTATGGGTCATGCTGGATATGATCTTTTCAGCAACTCTAGAATCAATAGGGGTAGTAGCATGA
>JBCCWR010000190.1:0-3059 GCA_039193385.1 Verrucomicrobiota bacterium
TCATAGTTCAGCTCAGCAATGTTAACGTTCGGATCGTTTGATATTTTTATACCTAGTATCTCAAGACAATCTTTCGGCCACTGGACATTGTAGTCAAGACATATTGGCCGCTTGGTGCTTGCTTCATGTCCTATCCATAATGCTTGAGTTTTCGTTACATTGAGTTCTAAACCTGAAATTTTTCTAAAGTCATCAAAAACTTTTAAGCATGCAATGAATGAATCAGAAGTTCCGTCCATTATAATGGTGACGTCATCTGCGTAACTTGTAACTTTTAAAGTAGTCTGTCCTACTTCCATGCCCCTGATGCTTTCAGTCCTCCTAATTTTTTCTAGGAGGGGCTCAAAAGCGATCAAAAAGAGCAAACAACTTAATGGACATCCCTGTTTTAAGCCGCGTTTTGTTTTATACTCGGAAGATAGCTTACCGTTGATCTGTATTAAGGCTTTAGCTGGGAAATCTGGATTTTCATCATATAAAACGTCAATCCATCGCAGGAAATTACGTCCCAGTCCTTGCCACTCCATTACTCGCTTGATATATTGCCACTCTACGCTATCATAAGCTTTTCTGACGTCACATGCCAGCAAAAGAGCCGACTTCTTTTTAGAATTACAGTGGTCCATGAAATCCAGCAGAAGCCTGATGTTTTCTCCGATATAACGGCCTTTAATAAAGCCAGTTTGATCTTCATTAATGATATTGGAGACAATTGCACCTAATCTACTCGCTAGGCATTTTGTTATGATTTTGTACAAAGTGTTTAAAAGACTTATTGGTCGTAGGTTTTCGATCATTCGACTATCTTTCCCCTTCTTGGGGATGAGGATTGTTACGCTTCGTTTCATATCCACTGGCATGCTGTCTCGCTCAAAGATTTCATTGCACACCCGAAGCACAAGGTGCTTTAACTCCGGCCAGAAAAATTTATAGAATTCCCCGGTATATCCGGAGAGGCCAGGAGATGAATTGTTATTGGTGGAAAATACCGCTCTAGTAAGCTCCTCTAAGTCTATTGGACTGTTGAGATACCTAGCGTCTTCCTCTGACAGACGCGTGAGTCCCTCAGTAAAGGGTTCTATTTCATCTGTGACCGGTAATTTCTCGTAAAGCTTACTGAAAAAATTACATCCTTCTTGAAGCATTTTCTCTGTGCTACTAGTTATTACTTTTTGTCCATAAATTTGATTATCTTCAACAAAGAGCGCTTTGCAGACGTTTTTGCATCTGTTTCTTTTATGCAGGTCATGAAAGTATTTGCTTCCCGTTTCTGCTAAATGACGCCACCGTACTTTAGACAGGAACATTCCTTGGCTGGACATATCTTGCATTAGGTCTTCCCTCTTCTTTTTTAGCGTATATAAGAGGCTTTCATCCGCGTTACTTATACTTTCCAACCTCAAAATTTCTTCTTCTATATGATTGAAAGCAGCGCACCTTTGCTGTTTTTTGCGGGATGCGAATTTTATTATGTGACCTCTGAGCACACAGACCAGGGTTTCAAACAATACAATGCTTGAGTCTGTACTAACCTCATTATCTTCTATAATCTCTCGTATTTTCTGGCGTGCCATATTAACAAAATTTTCATCTTTCAGAAGACAGTTGTTAAATTTCCAAAAAGACCGCCCCATATCAATCGTTGGTACTTGGACTATCATCGTAATCATTTTGTGGTCAGATAGGTATCCGTCCCTTATCTCAACAACAGGAGTGCTCCTACAGTGAAGAATGTTCTTGCTCGTAACGAAAAAATCAATACGTGACTTGCTCGGTGGATTCGCTCTAACATATGTGTAGCATCTTTTTTGTGGGTAGAGCTCTCGCCAAGTATCAATTAAATCGTTATCTTCCATAAACCTTTTTAGTACCTCCTTACACTTATCGTTATTAGCTAATCGTCTTGCTGAGCTTTCTCTGTCTTTTGAAATGTCCAAACAAAAATTAAAATCCCCTCCAAAAATGACAGATGAATTCTCGTATTCATCTATTTCAGTTACAAAGTCCTCAATTACACGTGGGTTATCTGTGCTGGGACCGTAAAAATTCCCGACAGTAAAGCTAACACCGTTCAAAATTAATTCAAGAATTACAAATTTTCCGTCTCTATCAGTGCAGGTTTTACTTATTGAGGCGCCCGCGTTCGGCCTGATCAGCGTGCATACCCCTCGGCTCCTATTATCTCCATGTGAAAAGCAACCTAGGCCTCCCCATTCATTTAACCATTTGTCACAGTCTTCAGCTGTAGAGTGTGTTTCCTGCAAGAGAACTACGTCGAACTGCCATTGCTTTAGCCATGTGAAAATCTTACGCCGCTTAGGAACACCCCTTACCACCTGAGCCCGGAGGCCATTTACGTTTAGTGATGCTAGTCTCAAAGTAGTGTCAGCGACTTGTGAATGAGAAGCAATAGAGAAGTAAATATACTCCTTTATATCTTTGCGTGGCATGAGATGGTTGGGTCAACACGCCGTAATGCATTAACTGCTCATGAAAAGTATCAACATGTCCGTGTGACGCAGTCTTGAGATAACTAAAGCCGTGGTACTTATGCGAATGTTGTGTGAGAGTTGAGAGAGGTGGGGCATTCATGTCAACACACCACATAAGGGATACACGAATGTAGCGCAAAAAACAAAGAACATAAACACATAAAGTAAGCATGACTGCAGTAGCCTTGGCGCAGTTGGGGTGCGCAGTGAAAAAAACTACCTCAAGCGAAACGGAAAACGGGTTTCAATCGCACACTAGTGGAATACCTACTCGTATTAGCTATACTCCCAAATAAATCACCCTTGATTTCACAAGGTACTTGTCATCGTCGAAAGAGGGACCCAACACAGTTGCTTGTTCTGAGTGATAGAGCAACATTTACTTTACCCTAACCGAGAGAAAAACTGCACATTCCAGACAACAATACTAAATAAACATTGAGTAGAAAAATTAGTATTACACAATACCTGCTTGGGAGTCCAACTACGGTGCGCAGCCTTCCGCACACGTCAGAGAAGAGCAGCCAGCCGCGGCTGCTCATCTCGTCTGAACGACGACGGCCAGCA
>JBCCWR010000191.1:0-3033 GCA_039193385.1 Verrucomicrobiota bacterium
ATGCCAAAATTCCAGTCATTCTTGCTCTTGGTGCAGCTTCCAGCTTAGCTGTAGAAATAGCAGATGAATTAAATATCTGCCTCGTTGGTTTTCTATCACCTAAAAAACACAATATTTACACGCATTCATTTAGGCTTCTACAAGACGCCTCTACCATCGTTTAAACCATATGAAAAATAAAACGGAAAAATGCCCAGAAGAACTGACAGCTATTAAGCAGAGTGCGCCTAAAAAATGTGCAGGTGGAGCTTTAGCTGTTTCCAATTCACTTAAGCATATTCAAAGAGAAACTGGATTTGCCAGAGGCGCGCAACTTCTCAGTGCTATCAACCAGAAAAGGGGTTTTGATTGCCCTTCTTGCGCTTGGCCAGATCCTGATGACCATCGAGCTCCGACGGAGTTTTGTGAAAATGGGGCAAAAGCTATCGCTTCTGAAGGAACCCAAAAAAGAATCACGCGAGACTTCTTTCATCAATATTCCATTCAGGAATTAGGCGACAAAAGTGATTACTGGCATGAGCTGCAAGGCCGACTGACCGAACCTATGTTTTTGTCTAAAGGGAGCACTCATTACGAACCTATCACCTGGGAATCAGCCTTGTCTTTAATCGCTGAAGAATTAAAGAGCCTTCCCTCGGCTGATGATGCTATCTTTTACACTTCTGGTAGAGCTAGCAATGAGGCTGCTTTTCTCTACCAGCTCTTAGCTCGCCAATTTGGAACGAATAATTTACCTGATTGCTCCAATATGTGTCATGAATCGAGTGGAGTCGCTCTGAACAAGACGATTGGCATTGGCAAAGGAACAGTAAAACTGCATGATTTTTACAAGGCTGATGTCGTCCTAATCATAGGTCAAAACCCTGGTACGAATCATCCTCGTATGCTCAGTGCCTTGCAAACCTGTGTGAGAAATGGGGGTAAAATCATTGCCATCAATCCATTGAAAGAAGCAGGTTTACAAGCCTTTTCTCATCCTCAGGAGGTCAAAGGTATGCTAGGTCACGCAACATCACTGGCTTCTACTTATCTACAGGTAAAGACCAATGGTGACCATGCTTTACTAAAAGCGATCGCTAAAGGTTTGATAGAAGGTGATCACCTGAACCTGGATTACATAGCAGAACATACGAAAGAGTTTGAATCTTATAAAAATTCTATCTTAGCAGAGGATTGGAAGGAGCTTGAGCGAATATCGGGCATCAAGAAAGCTGAGGTAGATGCTGTTGTTTCGGATCTCGCTCAGAGTGAAAAGATTATTACTTGCTGGGCCATGGGAGTCACGCAGCATAAAAATGCTGTCTCGACGATAGAAGAAATCGTCAATCTCCATCTCTTGAGAGGTGCACTGGGGAAGCCTCATGCAGGGCTCTGCCCAGTCCGTGGCCATAGTAATGTTCAGGGAGACCGAACCATGGGAATCTTTGAGAAAATGCCTGATGAGTTCCTGGATAAGTTAGAAGAAAAGTTTCATTTTAAAGCGCCACGTAAGCATGGGTATGACACAGTGGATGCCATCCACGCTATGCACAAAGAGTCTGGAAAAGTATTCATTGCACTAGGTGGGAATTTTCTCTCTGCCACTCCAGACACCGATTTCACAGCACAAGCCTTGCGTCAATGCACTCTAACCGTTCACATATCTACTAAACTTAACCGCTCTCATTTAGTGACGGGAAAACAAGCACTGATTCTACCTTGTTTAGGACGCAGTGAACTTGATCGATCAGAGAATGGGGTTTATCAATTTCTCACAGTCGAAAATTCCATGGGCATTGTTCATACCTCGAAAGGAAAGGTTCCACCTGCATCAGAGCAATTATTGGGAGAGCCGAACATCATCGCTAAACTAGCCGAAAAATTGCTTGATCATAATGGGCATACTCCCTGGCGAGAGTGGGCTTTAGATTACAGTAAAATTAGAGATGACATTTCTCATGTTATAGCTGGATTTGAAAATTATAATGAACGTGTTCAGCAGCCCGGAGGGTTTTACCTACCAAATCATGCCCGTGAAGGAAACTTTGAGAAAATTGGCGGTTCAGTCCCTTTCTCCATCAATGTGCTACGAGAATTGAAGCTGGCAGAAGATCAACTTCTACTCATGACCATTCGCAGTCACGATCAATTTAATACAACGATCTATGGTATGAATGATCGCTATCGTGGAATCAAAAATGAACGAAGGGTTCTTTTCATGAATACCGAAGATATGGCCACGCGTAAGATTACGAATCAGCAATTAGTGGATATCACCAGTGAGTTTGAAGGTACGACTCGTAAAACAAATATTTTCCAGGCCATTGAATATGATATCCCGAAAGGTTGTGCAGCAGCTTACTTTCCTGAGGCTAATGTCTTAGTGCCTCTTTCAAGCACTGCCGAGCAGAGTAATACACCGACTTCAAAAAGTGTAGCGATTCGTGTAGCACTGCATAAGTGATCATCAAACTTGCTTTCTTTTCCGAGAAGGGAGTAAAAGTTTTTATATAACAATGGCGTTCATCGTGTTCTATCTGTTCTCTATAGTTCTGGAGAAATCTTGGTAAGAGCCTCTTAAGGTATGGTTCTCTTTTCAAGTGTCAGATCATGTCGTAACTAATACAAATAATGCTAATTTAAGACATGTTCAGCAATGGTTGGGGCATGCAGATTCAGTCACTACTGAGAAGTATCTACGCCTGATTATTACTGATATCAAGGTAGCTCACAGGAAGTTTTATCCGAGATAGGTTGCTTCGCTATATATTAAGCTTTTGACTTGTTGATTATAGAATCAATATTGATATCTTATTAGACTTTAATGCAAAATGAAGATTGAGAAATCATGAGACTATATTTGGACAGTTGCTGTTTTAACCGACCTTTTGATAATCAGGATCAGTTAAGAGTTCGATTAGAGACAGAAGCTAAGCTTTTTGTTCAATCAAAAATTTTGGCTAAGGAAATAGAATTAGTCTGGTCTTATATCCTTGATATTGAGAATTATGCCAATCCATTTGAGGATCGAAAACAGGCTATTGCACTTTGGAA
>JBCCWR010000192.1:0-3009 GCA_039193385.1 Verrucomicrobiota bacterium
GTCGAACTCCATCTAACTCGCCTCCCTCCATAAGCATATCGTAGAACTTTCTTAACTCTCTAGCTGGACCTCTTCCATGACTTCCAGGCTTGGGTAATACAATTTCTCCCGAACGCTCCCATTGGGGGTGAGGCTGTTTGTCTCCCTGAGTTGTTTTATACATCACTGCAAGTTGATCTTCATACTCATTCAAACGGTCTTGGGGAATCCCCACCCAACAATCATGCATTTCAAGTGGTTCAAAAATTTCCTGGCGTACAAAAGTCTGATACGCACGTCCATCTATACGTTGAATGAGTTCGCCTAAAATCAACCAACTTCCACCAGAATGATAACCCGCTTTTTGACCCGGATGCCAACGCGGTTCAATTTTTGAGTCATAGACCAACTCTAAAGCTTCTTTAATAGTATGACTGTAGCTTGCCTGATCTGCCATCCGAAACCCTCCGGTATGGGTAAGAATATGGCGTATCGTAATGACATCTTTACCATGTTGAGCAAACTCAGGAATGTAATGCTTCACCTGATCATCAAGCGAAAGCTTATCTCGTTCCCACAATATGCCTATGGCCACTGCCGCAAGTGGTTTTGAACAAGAAAGCCAGAGACAAAGCGTATCATTTGTCATTGCCACACCATCCGTAGCTTCTCCGAAGGCTAAATTCACCTCTTCCCGCCTGGCCCCCAATCCTTGCGCCACACTCAATTGTGCTCCAGGGTGCAACCCTTGATTGATGCCATCCTCAATGACCTCCCTGGCCTTTTTCAATTTCATATTTTTACAGACAAACTTAGCTTCAAACTTTTAATCACATTCATGGCAATAGCCATGTCCAGCGCAACTTTTCATACTCATCTTTGGGTAACAACACATAGAGCGGTTCTTTCTCAGGATCAATCCAGGCAATTAGTTTTCTCAACGCGCGCTCACCCATCGTCGTACAACCTATAGAGGGCCTCTGTCCCTCTTCTCTCCATATATGAAAAAAAATGGCACTTCCTCTACCCGGCACAATGTCAGGTCCGGCATTGTGCCCAATAAATAATTTTAAACTATGGGCCTCATCATTCAGACGCATCTGCTGTTTGCGGCTCCACGCATTCATGGGCATATCAGCAGGCCAGCGCAGATAGCGGTTGTAATGTACCGAGGTAACATCCTCCACCCATAAATCACCTTCACCCACTTGCTTGTAAGCAACCCTCTCATTTCGCTCGACAGAATCCCCGGTGCCATAACCATAAACCCCGCCTATTTCAAAAACCCCAGCTGGGGCACGCCCATCGCCCTCGCGTTTAACATGGCTGGTAAGCGGTTCTGGATGAATACCTAAACCCCAGGCAATCCCTTTTTTCCCCAGGCGAACATCTGCCTTCTCAATATCATTCCATGGTTCATTTTCCTGACGCTCCCATAAGGTGAGATCTCCTTTTGAGCTGCTCCAATCATCAGTAATACAAAGAATCAACTGCCTTGTGGTATCTGGAATTTGAAATTGATCGGCTGAGCCATGTAAAACCCCCAGCATCCCCAAAAAAAAGACAGCAAAAGCTTTGCGCCATTTATTCATCATCTTCACCGCGAAACCTGCGCATACGTCGCTTAGAGTCCTCACGCAGTTTCCACTTCTCATAAAAACCAGGAAGGATAAAAACAAAATAACCCGTTAGGCTTGCTAATGCAAAGGGGATCAACCCAGGACTGTTGACACATGTTAAGATAATCAAACCAGCATCTATGATTGCCAACCACTTTGCTTTGATGGGAAAGGGTATCGGTATAAGCATTAGTTCATAGTTCGGATAAATTGTGCCAAAGGCGATAATTAATGAGGTTAATAATATGAAACTTGGCATCGGCCCAACCACACCTCCATAAAGCAAAAAGCAAACAACAGCTATCGCTACTATAGAAATAACGAAGTATAAGTTCAGTCTGAAATCCCCCCAAGCTTCATGCAAGGCCCCTCCAATAAACCACATGAACCAACAGAATATAAAAAAGAAAATACCCTCGAAGGATCCTCCAGATGTATTGGGAACTAAAAGAAACGTAACCAGACGCCAAATTTCACCTTCAAGAAGCTTACTGGGAATCAATGAGAGCGTTTGATCAAATTCGAGGGAAGGATCCACTTTGATGAGCAGATATGTCAGTATATTGAAGGCTACTAGAACTCGCACGATATGTGGCACAGCCCAGCCACCCCATTGCCTTTCCCATCCATCCGTCCATTTTGGAGGCTCCATAAACAATATTCCGTAGTCGATCAGGCTCAGGGTTCACTGGTTATTTTTGACCAGTCATGCTTAGTGCGCTTGGCATACTCTTCAAACTGCACCTCATATTGCATGAGCACAGTCCGTACAATATCTGAATCATCATCATACTTTTTGTTCGATTCAGGATCTGGAATCAAATCAAACATTTTATGGGCAAAAATAATGGCGAAGGCTGCTTCCGCTACAGCAAAATAAGGAAGATCATTAGCCTCTCCATCTCCAAAATCTTCCACAACATCCACAAGAAATTCCAATTGATCGACAAGGTGAGGAAATTTCGGTGCATTGATCTGAGCAAACTCTACTTTCATTAAAGGAAGCTTTCTCATCAGATCCTCTACAACTAAAGGTGTTATCTTAGCGGCATTTCGACGTATAAATGTTGGCACATCAGGCATTTAACTAAGCTGTCTTCTCATCGACCAACTGACAAGCTTTGTTTGTCATCGCTTTAAGATCCATCTGTCTACCCAAAGATAATGCAGAAGCATGACTGAATAGATCTGAAGGTTCAACACATTACAAAAGTTTACAGCAGCTTGCTTCGCCTGTGCCTTATCCAATACACCGCAGCCTATCCACTGGTTTGGGATAGGCTGCGGTGTGACAAAAACTCTGCATTACCAAGTCAGCAGAAAATCCCAGACACGCCAATTCTTTCAACTCGTCCCTGGTCATTGGTCCTGTGGTATCCTGGGAACCAACGGTAGTCATCAGTGGTTCGCA
>JBCCWR010000193.1:0-3002 GCA_039193385.1 Verrucomicrobiota bacterium
GAACGGAAAACTGGACCGGCAGGCATTGCCGGCCCCCGATTGGGAAGCCGGAAAAACCGTCGAATATCAGCCGCCGGAGAGTGAGACAGAGCAGCGCTTGGCGGCGATTTGGTGCGAGCTTCTTGGCCTTGACAAGGTCAGCCGACAGGATAACTTTTTTGAACTTGGCGGGCATTCATTCATTGCTCTTTCTCTAGTAGCAAAACTCAATGAGCTGGGATCAGCATTGACTGTCAGAGACGTTTTTTCTTCGCCAATTCTCAGTGATATGGCCTCTTCGATTACAACCTTGGAGCGCCCCTCTTCAATTGCATCCCCATCCCTGATACCGGAAGGTTGCCCCCATATTACTCCGGAAATGCTGCCACTTGTGTCACTTACTCAAATTCAAATTGACCAAGTAGCAACATCGTTAAAGCCTTCCAGTATTTATAATATCTACCCCCTCAGTCCTTTGCAAAATGGCTTCTTGCTAATGCATCGTCTCCACCAAGATCAGGACTATTATATTCTACGTACATTACTTAAATTTGACAGCCGGAGTCACTGGAATAAGTTTGCAACCGCCTTTCAACGAATTATTGAGCGTCACGACATCCTTAGGACCAGTTTTCACTGGCGGGGACTACCGCAACCAATTCAGGTTGTCAGTAGAAGTGCGCAAATAAGAACCCGGGAAATTGCGCTGAAAGAAGGCCAAGACGCGTTAACGAAACTTGATATAGAAACTAACTTAAACAAAATCAAAATAAACCTTAACCAGGCCCCTTTAGTAAACTTTGTTTTATCTGAAGACAAGGGCTCCAAAGAGTGCTTTGTTGCAATTCTAAATCATCACATCATAGAGGATAACTACTCACTAAAAATTCTGCTGCGAGAATGTTTTATGATTATGGAGGGTAGAGAAAAAGAATTGCTACCACCAGTCCCTTACAGTGACTTTATAAGTGAAACGCTATCATCCGCACATGAAAAAGAGACCTTTTTCCAGACGAGGCGTCTAAGTCAAGAAGGCTTTAAACCTTTATTTGGAGCCGGGACATTTAAGAGAAATAAAACCATCCGCGAAGCAAAGTGTGTTCTCGAAAAAAGCCTAGAAAACCAGCTTAGATATATTTCAAGAATTTCAGGGACCAGTCCGGCAGTTTTTCTTCATGCTGCTTGGGCGCTAGCAGTCGGCCAACAAAAGGACTGCAAGGAGTTCTTTATAGGTACTATATTATCAGGAAGGGGGCAGAGCGGCAGTAGCGTGGATCGTGCTGTCGGTATGTTTATCAACCTTCTTCCGATGAAATTCAACTTAAACGCAACTGCAAAGGAAATCATTAAAGAAACAAAACTTGAACTAAACACTTTATTAAAGTACGAACAGTGCTCGCTATGTGAAGCAAAGGATGTGAGCTGTATAAAAGAACACGAAATACCCTTTTCAACCATTATCAATTATCGGCACAACGATCTCGAAGACCTGTCCCCCAATAGTGCTAAGGGACTACAATATAAGTTCGGGATCACCCAGATAAAAAGTGATGAACGTACTCACTTCCCTCTAGCTCTGTTTGTAGATGAATCATCGGATTGTTTTGAGTTCTGCATTCAAAGTGCTACAGATGAATGTCCAAGCGATTTCTTAGCAAGTCTTCTGCATTCCATCGATTGGATTTTGAGCGCGCTAGAGAAAAAATGATATGAAGACTAATTCTATCAAAAAGAACAAGCAAGACAGAGCTCAAAGGGTTGCAAAGTTAAATTGGATTATAGGCATGTGAATGAGATCTAATAGACCGCTAAAAGTCGCTGAACCTAAAAAAAATGAAGGTATCGTCTCTGACCTCTCTCATTTTTTATTGATACTGACGCCATTTTTAGCATTTGTCTTCATCTCTGACTTTTGGATGTGGCTGCTTCCTTTCATTGCTATGTTGGTCATATATCAATGGAGACTAGGCGGTAGGTTTCGTGCCGAGGCTGTTTTTTGGGGTATATTCAGCCTACTCGTGATTTTCCGTGTTACGTGGCCCTTAATGTTTGTATTGCCCATATTTGTTGGTGCTGTCTTGCATTTTTACGCCTTAAAGAAATATCGATTTATGTCATGGGCGACCTGGGGAAAACCAACTAAAAAGTCTTTGTCGACTGCTGCTGCCATCTGCTTTTTAAGTTCCCTTGGTTTGCTTGTATGGTTTTATACCGTCAACCCAGACGTTTCGGGCATTACCAAACTGCTTCCGGAAAAGATGAGTATTGTCGCTTTCATAGGCTTTTCAATACTATTTTCATTAGCCAATGCCATTTGGGAAGAATTTCTACTAAAAGGTTTTACATGGTCTTCATTATCACTTGTTTGCGCAAGCCCTGTGAAGATTAATCTCATACAGTCTTTTCTATTCGGACTCGTGCATTACCAAGGTTTTCCAAGCGGGCTTTCGGGAGTAATCTTAGCTTCAATTTATGGTTATATGCTTGGGATCCTCAGACAGAGGAGTGACGGCATGGGTGAATTAATACTAACGCATTTTGTCGCAGACATGATTATCTGCATTCTTGTTTTTACACAAATTTAACTTTCAAGTAAAGCCGAATATTTGAGCCTGTAATTACGTGTAATAAAATACTAAAAATCAAGACCAGCATTCGAAAATCCAAGGCGCAGATGGAAGGCGCGTGGATTTAACTTGCAATCTTGAAAATTCCGAAATGAAGTGGAAGTTGCTCATCGCGTAAGTATGGTTCGTTAATCACAAAATCATCGGCAAACAGAATGTCATTAAAGACGGTGCTTGAATTCAGTTTGTCTTCTAGTCTGCCATACATGGATTAAAAGCTTACATCTCAATGCCTCACAGATTTAGAAACTTAGATGTAACCGTCCGGTCATCACATCTATGATTTGAAAACTATTCAGGCACTCTGCTGTTATTCGCAATTTACAGTCGTGTATGCCATTGGAAGATAACGCAAATTCAACCCGACGTCGTATCTTTTCGCCTGAGTGGAAATGC
>JBCCWR010000194.1:0-3001 GCA_039193385.1 Verrucomicrobiota bacterium
AAAGGTTAAAAACGCTACGAATGGTATTTCTGAAAAAGTGTTATTAAAGAAAACTTCACAATATAGGTTAACTATTATTAGCAACAAAAAATACAAAGGCCATATTCTAAGGATTCGTCTTGTGTAAAAACAAAATAAACCATGTTTACTTTTTATTCTTAAAAGAATTCTCCCTATTAAAAAGCCTGATATAACAAAGAATAAATCTATGCCAGTAACACATAATGCTAATAGTTTGTATAATAACCCGAAATAATGTTCCTTTATATCAGGCCGGAGTAGCTGAATACAGTAGTGACAAATAACAACCATTGAGACTGCGTATCCTCTAAGAATATCAATTCCTAGAATTCTTTGATTTAGGTTGTCCATTAGAGATTAAAGCTAATCAATAAAATTTAAATTGTTGCTATATGGGCTTTACCAGTTAGTTTCAACATTTGCAAGGGGAGCCTGCCGAAGCAGGTTGAGATTTTAGGATAAGCGCCTAATCACCCGTTGAACCTGATACGGATTATGCCGTCGTAGGGAGTGCATGTGAGTGATTATCTTGCATATGACGAATGAGTCTGCTGCTCCCTCAGCCCTAGCGTATCAACAACCAGGATCGTATAAATGATAGCAAAAGTGAGTGATGTCGAAAACAGCAGCAATGTGACTCTGCCAAATTCTAAAAAAGTTTATGTCGAAGGCGAACAGCCTGGGGTGAAGGTTCCTTTTCGGCAGGTCGAATTGAATAAGACCAAGACGCCTTCCGGTAAGATAGAAGTCAATGAGCCTATTCGTCTTTACGATACCAGTGGACCTTGGGGGGATCCTGGTTTTAAGGGTGATGTCAGGCAGGGGTTGCCTGCTTTGCGTCGCGAGTGGATCTTGAAGCGTGAGGATGTTGAGGAATATAAGGGCCGGGAGGTCAAGCCGGAAGACAATGGTTACCTCTCGCGGGGGCATGAAGAATATGCGGAGCAAAATCTTAACCGTAAAAAACGTTTAGAAAAATATCCCGGTCTGAAACGCAATCCCCTGCGTGCCAGCACCGGTAAGCCAGTGACACAGTTGCATTACGCACGTCAGGGCATTATTACACCGGAAATGGAATTTGTCGCGATACGGGAGAATACAAAACTACAGTCCGCTAAAGAAAAAGTGACCATGCGTGTGGATGTGCCATCCAACTCAATGTTAAAACAACATCCCGGCAAAAGTTGGGGAGCAGCGATCCCTGATGAAATCACTCCAGAATTTGTTCGCGAGGAAGTAGCCTGCGGTCGTGCCATTATTCCCGCAAATATCAATCACCCGGAAATTGAACCAATGGCTATCGGTCGTAATTTTCTGGTGAAGATTAATGCGAACATTGGCAACAGTGCTGTGGCCTCCTCTATTGATGAAGAAGTGGAAAAGATGCGCTGGGCCACGCTGTGGGGAGCAGATACGGTGATGGATCTTTCAACTGGTAAAAATATTCACGAAACACGGGAATGGATTATGAGAAATTCTCCGGTTCCCATTGGTACAGTACCCATCTACCAGGCGCTGGAAAAAGTGGGAGGTAAGGCTGAGGAACTGACCTGGGAAATTTACCGTGATACTTTGATCGAGCAAGCGGAGCAGGGCGTCGATTATTTTACCATTCATGCGGGTGTGCTTTTGCGTTACATACCCATGACGGCACAGCGTATGACGGGTATCGTCAGTCGTGGAGGGTCTATCATGGCCAAATGGTGTCTTTCGCATCATAAAGAAAATTTCCTCTATACCCATTGGTCTGAAATCTGTGAAATCATGGCTGCTTATGACGTAAGCTTTTCTATCGGGGACGGGCTGCGTCCAGGTTCTATAGCAGATGCCAATGATGAAGCGCAGTTTGGCGAGCTCAAAGTGCAGGGAGATCTGGTCAAGATTGCCTGGGATCATGGCGTGCAGGCAATGTGTGAAGGACCTGGTCACGTTCCCATGCATATGATTCATGAAAACATGACCAAGCAACTTGAGTGGTGCCACGAGGCCCCCTTCTATACTCTGGGACCTTTAACCACCGATGTTGCACCGGGGTATGATCATATTACATCCGGTATCGGTGCTGCTATGATAGGTTGGTATGGTTGCGCTATGCTTTGTTATGTGACGCCTAAGGAGCATCTGGGTTTGCCCAACAGGAAGGACGTTAAGGACGGCGTCATTACTTACAAGATTGCCGCACACGCGGCGGATCTTGCCAAGGGGCATCCAGCCGCCCAGTATCGTGACAATGCTCTTAGCAAAGCACGCTTTGAATTTCGTTGGGAAGACCAATTTAATCTTTCGCTTGATCCTGAAACCGCGCGTGAGTTTCATGATGAAACGCTGCCACAGGAAGGTGCTAAAGCAGCGCATTTCTGTTCTATGTGCGGCCCGCATTTCTGTTCGATGAAAATCACTGAGGACGTGCGCAAATATGCAGAAGAAAACGGTGTTTCGGCTGAACAATCTCTGCAAAAGGGCATGGAAGCAAAAAGTCAGGAATTTCGGGATAAAGGTAGCGATATCTATTTGAAGAAGGTGTAGCTTTACTCTTACTCCAAGAAAAACTTTTCAAGCGATGCCAGATGCGGAACGTGTCGCTTGATGTGCCATGAAAATATTTCTGTTATGTCTTGTTATGTGGGGCGGTGAGCTGTTGTTAAGCTCATCACCGGTTCATGCTCAGTCCTGGGCCTCGAGAACCAAAAAGGTAACATTCAATCAAGACAAGAGAATAGCATCACTTGAAGAGCAGCTGGAAAAAGAAAAAGGCAAGGGCAAGGTGACAAGACCTCTGAGTGTTACGATGTTGCTTTTCCTTTATGGAGCTTTCGCCGCCCTATGGGCACAAAATACCGGACGCAGTGTACGTAAATGGTTTATGTTGGGCCTAGGTTTAAATATGCTGACGTTATTGTATATCCTTATCGTCAATGGTCGGGAAAAGGAGTCGGAGAAGTTACGCAATGCTCCGACCATTGCTACGAGTAAAAGTATT
>JBCCWR010000195.1:0-2957 GCA_039193385.1 Verrucomicrobiota bacterium
ATAATTGCTAATAGATGTTTTCGTGTTTAAATTGGTGTCCCTATTATTATAAAAATTTTGGGTTCGATGAAAAAATGCAGCACTATCTGCCCTTTAATATTAACAATTAGTCTTTGTTTTGTAGAAATTATCCAAGCAAATGATTCAGAAGGTTCGAACACGAATACCATATCACTTGCTGGTTCATGGCAATTTACTTTAGATCCTGATAATAAGGGGGAGAAACAAAAATTTTATAATACCGTTTTGCAGGAGACGGTTCAGTTGCCCGGCACCACGGATGAAAATAAGAAGGGTAAGAAGAAAGTAGTCTCTACTGCCCGCCATTTAAACCGTCTTTATGAATACACTGGAATTGCCTGGTATCAGAAAAAAGTAACCATTCCAAAATCATGGGAATCTAAACGCATTATTTTATTTATAGAGATGGCTCACTGGTCCACACGCGTCTGGGTCAATGACCAAGCCGTTCCAGGTGTGCAAGAAAGTTTATCAGTACCGCACCGCCATGATCTGACAGATTTTTTGAGTCCAGGCGAGCACACCATTACCGTCTCAGTAGATAATAGTATCCGTTTCCATCTAGGGGGGCATTCCTACAGTGACCAAACACAGACGAACTGGAATGGCATGGTAGGGCGTCTGGAGTTGCAGGCTACAGACATGGTCTGGCTAGCTGATGTACAAGTCTATCCTAACGCAGAGCAAAGAATGATAGAAGTAGATGTTACAGTTGGAAATAAGTGGGATGCGGATCAAAAAATTGCTGTCGAATTAAAAGTGGGGGCTACCCAAAGTATTGAGTCGGCAACAGCAAAAGCTCAAAAGAATTCTCAATTCACTTGGAGTATGAAATTGTCTCCTGAGAGTAAGCTTTGGGACGATGTCTCGCCGAATCTTCATACGTTGGAAGTCAAGCTTACTTCTTCAAAGCAAACATCCTATTTTCACTCAGTTCGATTTGGCCTTCGCGATGTTACTGTGATCAACAAGCGTGTTGCACTTAACGGCGTTCCTTTGTTCCTCAGAGGAAATCTTGAAACCTGTGTATTCCCTCTGACGGGCTATCCCTCGCCTCATATAGAAGATTGGAAAAGGATTTTTCTAGCTTATCAGGAGCACGGCTTGAACCATGTGCGTTTCCATTCTTACACACCTCCCAAAGCAGCCTTTGAAGCGGCTGATGAACTTGGCATTATCCTTCAGACAGAGCTTCCTTTTTGGGGGCTAACGGGAGTAGACAAAGAAAAAGACGCTTACCTACGTAGGGAATTGGACCGTATTCTGGATGAATATGGCAATCATGCCTCTTTAGTTTTGTTTTGTATGGGCAACGAACTTAACGTTCGAGGTGGTGACTTTGATGTTCTTGAGAAATGGGTGAAACACGCTCAACAAAAGAACTCCAGACACCTCCACACAGCTTCGACTTCACTCTTCAAAAAATTTCGACCTTCAAATGAATACCACGTTTCTACCAGGATTCGTCAAATCTATGATGCAGGCACGGACTGGGACTATACCAAAGAAATAGCCAACTTCTATCCCAATGGCGATCATCCACCGCTGATCAGTCACGAATCAGGGCAATGGTGTGTTTACCCGGACTTTAGAGAAATGGATCAATACACGGGCATCTTGAGAGCTAAAAATTTTGAGATATTTAAGCAGAGCTTAGAGAACAATCATATGGGGGACCAAGCTAAAGATTTTATGATGGCTTCAGGAAAACTCTCTGCCTTGTTATATCGACAGGAGATGGAAGCGGTCTATCGCAGTCCGCTAACAGCAGGGTTCCAACTTCTGGGACTTGATGATTTCCCCGGGCAAGGCACGGCTACCATCGGCATGTTGAATGTCTTCCGAGAACCTAAGGGTTTTATAGAGGCTGAAGAGTGGCGAAGATCGTCTAACATCGCTGTGGCACTGCTTCGCTTTGCCAAGCGCACATGGAAGACCAGTGAGACCTTTACTGGTGAAGCTCAGTTCATCCATTTCCATAAAACGACCCTAAAGGATGCTGTTGCAAAGTGGAGTATCAGCACGGAGGAAGGTAAAAAAATTGCAGCTGGTAGTTTTGCGCCAAAAGACGTAGCCACCGGAGAGCTGGTCACCCTGGGTAAGATTGAAGCTAATCTTGAAAGTATTAAAGAAGCCAGTCGCCTGTCAGTTCGTATGACTGTGAATGAAGAAACAGTCAACGACTGGAATATCTGGGCATTCCCAGAAATTGAAGAAAAGATAGGCGATGTGCTCATAACGCGTGAATGGAATGATGCCGCCAAAAAGGCTCTGGAAAAAGGCGGCAAAGTTCTCCTCATGCCTAAACTCCAAGCAGGGCAGGGTACATTGCCCGCTCAATTTCTTCCTCCTTTCTGGTCACCTTTGTTCAAAGCGGATCAGAGTTCAACAATGGGACTTTTGCTTGATCCCCAACATCCAGTCTTTGAAGACTTCCCTACGGATTTTCATACTGACTGGCAATGGTATGATATTCTGGTTACGGAGAACTTAAGCAGATATCAGTCGGCAAAGTGGATGTGGAGCGGATTTGATACTTATAGTCTGGTTCTTGATAAGCTCCCTTCAGATTACCGCCCCTTGGTGCAACCGATTGATCACTTTTACCGGAATAAGCGCCTCGGGCTGCTTATGGAAGGCCTTTATGGTCAGGGCAAGCTAATGATCTGCACCGCCGATTTGGAAAAAGATACGGACCGACGCATGGCAGTCCCGCAGTTCAAGCAAAGTATTCTAAATTATATGAATAGCGATCAGTTTTCTCCGACTCTGGCATTTAAAGATGAGATGTTTGATCATTGGTTCGATTTTTCAGTTGATGGTCAAAATATGAAGATCAAGTTTGTTTCTTCGCAAATGAGCCATGAAAAATTTCACGCGGAAAGCATTATCGACGGCAATCTCTATACCTATTGGATGAATAGCAATGACCAAGG
>JBCCWR010000196.1:0-2860 GCA_039193385.1 Verrucomicrobiota bacterium
ACCGGATGGCTATGAGACTGCAAGAACTATAAATTTTCCAGAATCCACTGGTCACGCTCAGTGCGGTCGGCAGTCCAGCCCAGACTTCAACTTCAAAAGTGTACCGTACCCAGTCCGATTGGACTTGTACCACACCCTGAGAATAGCAGCATCCTTCCCCAGATTACGGGGCTGCTCATTCCAGAGTGAGTCCTTCTTTCCTTTATCTTTATATGAGGCCAGTTTCTTGTCAAACATTTGCGGGTTCTCGCTCAGCAATTCCACCATGGCCTCTTCTTCTTCAGGAGCCAAATCACTTCGTGCGAGCTTGCTCCACTTTAACTGATTTGGACGTAGTCCTGAATTCATAACTTAATTCATAACATTCATAACATTCTTTAACTCATGCTCCAACGAATCGAAGGCTTGCCTATAATCGCAGGCAACCATAACACCTTCCATTCTATCTGCTTTGCAATATGCTATTATGTCGCTTGCCAGTCTAAGATTTTCTCCAATAAACCTGCCTTTTATAAAGTCTGCTCTGGTGCAACCAGCTTCTTTATCACTCTTTGAATTCTCATTGCGATGACTTTTGCGGCAAGCTTGTAAATAACATCCAAAAGACATATTGGTCTTTTGTTGCGTAATAGATTTGCCTCGCCTTTTTTTGGAACTAATGTACTAGGCCCCGTTTTTGCATGATAAACCAGCCGTTATGAAATGCATCATTTATATACTCCACTATGATGTCCCTGATTTCCTCCCAAAAGAAAGACAGAAATTCACGGGGAAAACCAGAAAGCCCTGGCGCTTTATTTTTGTTCATCTTACTTAGCGCGAGTTTACACTCGTCATTTGACATGGGCCCTTCGCACTGTGCTCGCTCCTCATCAGATAATTTTGGTATGTTTACCCCTTGTAGAAACTCAATCATTTTGTCGTGGTTTATACCTTTTGAAGAGTACAATTCGCTATAATGATTGGCACAGTGGCTAAGTATCTGATCATTATCTGTTATAATTTCTCCATTATTGTTGATTTCAGTGATGGTCTTTTGCGCTGATAATTGTTTGCTCCGACCTAGAAAATAACGCGTTACTTTTTCGCCCATCTCAAGCCAGTTAGAGCCTGACGCTATGATCGCGTGGTGTCCCTTGCTTGTTCTTATCGCTTCTAGCCTCTGTCTTGCAAGTTGATATGAATTGATCTGCTGAGCACTTAACTTTGACAAATCCTTCTCAAATTTATTGATCTGTTGACTTAAATCAATTTCCTCTCTTCTTAATTCTGAAGCTCTGTCTTTTCCACGTCTAATGCTTATCTGACGTATGGCGCTTAGGAGCATTTCTACACGTACACCAATGCTAACCATGGTATTGTATCTTCCCCATCGCCTAAACCTCGAAATTTCAGTCCGAATTAGACTCCGAAACTCATTATCACCTTCGTGTAAGCTATTGTTGTACTTCCATACTCCGGGGCCTCGATCTCTTGTTTTGCAAACGGCATCCATTATTACTGCACTGTCGTCACTCAATATTCCAGGCGCATTATTGACATTAACATTAAAGCTTTGTCTCATTGCCTCGGTAATAAATATATAATCAATGCGTGATTGCATTATTGAATTCACTCGGCGCCACGTAAATTCCCGTTTACTGGGGTTTTTATCTCTCCATAAATCTGACATGAAAAATTATTCAAGCAACTCAGTGATTTTTTTGTTTGCCGAAGTACGCCTATACTTATCTATTTCAGAATCTAGAGGCGTAATTTTTATATTGAAGTCTCCTGCAAGTACTGAGAATTCATCAACCATCTTGATCATTATTTCTCTGAGCTTCTCTAGAAATATTATCTTGTGACACTGAATATCAATAGCTGGGGCATACACCCCTATAATACTTATTGTCCCTCCACTTGCTATCATTTTGATGGCTACTATTCTTCCTTCATTATCTGTAATATTTTCCTTCACCGCACCACTATATCGCCGTGGTAATAATATTGCTGTTCCAGCCTGATGCGCTGTACCATTACTGAATATAATATCGGATCCCCATTCCATTCTCCAAATCTTTTCATCTTCTAAGCACGAGTGTATCTCTTGCAAAATTATGATATGGTCTGGATAAATTGAATGGAAGTCCCGGAAGACCGTTCTACGTTTTACTCTATCACGCAGTCCTCTTACATTTTGGGAAATTATCGACACCATTTACTACGGTATTAGTTTAAGACCCAAAAAAATGGGCACGTGCAGATCAAAGACGTGAATGACCAATGGTAGATTTTGATTGATAGAAGTCATATCCCGGAACCATACAGTGTAGCAACATTGCATCTCTCGCCAAAGACATGAACTTGTTAAGCCAGCAAGTTTAGTTCGACAACGTTTCAGATAGATTGATGTTTCGACTAATGGTAACGAACATGTATACTCCAACTTCTGCAGCACACTTACAATAGCACATAACCCTCCACCTGGGCAGTTCCAGCACCAATCGACCAATGCCTACACGGTACTTCTTCGATTTTCTTTAAAATGGGCATATATGGTTCTCATGGGCCCCAAAGCCGAATCTGAGAGTTTTAGCTCGATCGGAGTTAAACTTTAGAAGTTATTGCCTCAGGAATTTTTTGAAAATCTGCTTACAGTGCATTTTTTAGGTGAACACAAAACCCTCAGAAGCTGATGAATTATGCATTAAAGATACATTTCCCTATTCAAAATGAGCCGAAAAACTCGAATCTGAAGTCCGTTTGACCCTAAGTCACTTGTGAAAAAAAAAATGATTTGACCTTGACCTAAGGTCATATTCCAACTTTGCTGGTACACCTTTTTTCAAAATGGAATGTCTCAAATTGAAGATTAAAC
>JBCCWR010000197.1:0-2828 GCA_039193385.1 Verrucomicrobiota bacterium
TAAACATCCAGTCATCACCATAATCAAAATGAAAAAGCATTTTGTCTTTCTTTTCGAAGACTTCGCCGATAAGCGTATTCTCAACACCCGTATCACTAGCCAAACGCGCATCTCCTTGATCAGCAAAAAGAGTGTATTCACGTTCCATTTTTTTATCGTACGGACTTTTTAGATTGCTGTGAAACCCGAAGGCATGATCTAAATCAAAATCAATTGCCCAAAGGAGAACATCGGCCAAATCATAAAGTGTCGTTTTTTCGATGACTCGAACCTTAGCCACTGCTTTATCTGCCCCGCTTCCAAAGGTAATGGTAAATGTGTAATACGTCATATGGAGTTTAAACTAGCCAGGCTACAGAACTTTTAAATCAAATCTTTTTCTCAGCTCATTCATCCTCGAACCACCAACTAGTTAAAATCAGCTATATTATTGACTTAAAGCCTTAATCCGGTCATTAACATTCTTCATAAATTGTATCTTTGCTTCATGGCTTAAAAAGGAGGCGTCTACATATTGCTTGAGCTCATCTTTGAGTCTCTACTGCATAATCTGGGTTTAAAATATTCATGCTAAGCCGCAAAGAATTCAAACATGTAGCCCAAGAAAGGCATGAAGACAAAGCCTTCTCTACAGCACGCGATGGTTGCACGTGAGAGTAGCCGGGGCCTAAAAAACGCATGGTCAGCATAGCAGATAAGCTACTCAGTCGAAACGGAGCCATGAATAAGACTCTGCAAGATTTCTACGACAAAAAACCTTTTCCACTACATAAGGTGTATTCAAATAGCTAGGGAATATTTTATAAGTGTAGCAAGACGATAAGAGTTCGAGAGTCATACTCCTCGCTAAACATTTTATGCTCACGCTTAACTTTGACCTAATGAGTGAACCTATTTCCTACAATCTGCGGATTTTTTACACAAGATGGATAGGATCGTCATTCTCTTCAACTGATACATGGATAAGACAGATGCGAAGCTTACCACTTACCGAGTATTTCTAAGATTTCATTTTTCAGAGCCAGTTTCTCCAACCAGGCTTTCGGAAGAGCATCAAAGCCAATTCTAGCACCGATCCAGCTACCAATCATCGCGGCGCGGCCTGCACTGTCACCACCACCACGGATGGTTTCGAGGATTGCTTTTTCGAAATCTTCATTGTGCTTCGCAGTGGATTGAATAGCTGAGGGAAAGCTGCAAATAAGGGGACAACTTTGGCCTAGAGTATCTGTGGCCTCAATGGTGCTTTTGTGTTTCAAGTTAAAAGCGTCTTTTATTTTTCTACGCACTTCAACATCGAGCTTTTCATTGGTTCCTATCGTCTCTTCGACATGATGGAAAGCACTGTGGATGTCTCGACCTGCAAGCAACTGCAAGAGCAGTCGTGTATGCGCCAAACAATAAGCAACGGCGCGATCATTATTTTGCCTCAAGCGTGTGAGCTTCTCGACTTGTTCGAAAAGTTTTTTCGAGTCCTTCGGTAGTCCATCGTTACGGCAAATATAAAAGGCGATGAAAGGAGCTAAAGCCGAAATAGTAGCAAGCTGATCGTCATCCGCGCCTTCTTGAAAACTGTAGGTTTCAGTTGATACCTCGACGTGGTTTTTGTAGTTTTCAAGAGTCCCTCGAGTTGCTGCATCAAAGTAACCTTTGTATCCTTTTGCAGGATCCATAGCTCTGACAAAAGACTTACCGAAATGTGTCACATCAAAAACTTTCTCATCTGCAAGTGCCTGTAGCAGCACCCAGGCAGCATCGCCATAGTGAGTAAGTTCTCCAGGCTGTTTGCCTGCATGGTAGTGTCCTTCTGCTGGCATTTCGAAACCTGCAATCCCCGAGGGATAAGCATTTGCCAGATCTTTAACATTATAAATCCAGTGCGCACCAAGAGAGGCTGCATCTCCAAGAAATTGGCCAAGCACCATGCCTTTGAGGCGATTTTTTAACTGAATATCTATCATGGTTTCATTAAACTATAATGACGTCTTTATCATGCACGCTTTTCTTTTAACCCAAACGCTTGACTAGCCTTATGCTTGCATAAACCGGGTTTTATCCATAACTGAATCATTTGCCATTCCCATTTAGGACCATTACAAAAAATCATAAAAAACGCCATCTGGTGGGAACGGCGTTTGCAAAAGTTTCTTATAAGCACTTCTAAAATCTAGGTTATGGGAGAAAAGCAAATGCTCCTAGATGACAAGTTCGTTTTTTTATTGTTAAGAATTTTGGCAAAATCATCTGTCACCCCGCTATCCAGAGTGACGCGGGACGTGGTCTAGGAATAAGTGTTCAATAATGCGGTTCTAGCGTTACTAGTCTGATCACTCTACTTGGCGTGATCTAAGTACTTCCTGAGCTTTCTCAAGAGGTATAAATTCGTCCTTACCTTCCTGCAGATCTTTTTCTCTCTGTTCGAGAACAGTTGCATGCCAGTCAGGAGATTCCAATTCCTCTTCATGATCACTAAGGTCATTCCAAAGAGCTTCCATCGCCTGAACTTTTTCAAGCTTAGACATGTGGCCAAAATCAAGAACCGCTTTCATACTGACATTATTATCAAGAATCAGACTAATTCCAGTGATAATTAGGGATAAGTGATGAGTCTTTAAGAGCTTCCTTGAAGGATGTGATGGTGAGATACAGTGAAGTTTGTCCGTCGCTAATGAACAGTGTTTTGGAAATTCCTCAGCATGCATAGCACTAGTTGGCATTAATAAGGTTTGACCCTTTTAAGTGTATTTTTAAAAAGGCTTAGCGCTCTTCTCATGTAAAACAGAAAGCAGATCTGGCATCTGCAAATTTTCATTCTTCGTTGCCTGCCA
>JBCCWR010000198.1:0-2811 GCA_039193385.1 Verrucomicrobiota bacterium
AATAATTATGATAATTTTTTTATTAGGCCGCGTTTCCGTCCCCGGCCCTTGGGCCGGTAACGGAAACGCTGAATCGTCGAATTAGAGGTCCAATCGTAGCCTTTCATCATAGATGATGGCGAGCTGTGACAGAATGCGGTTCCAATTGTGCATAGGCTTTTGCCACTTAGCGGTAACGTCCCGTTGGACAAGGTAGAGTAGCTTCATCAGTGCGGTATCAGAGGTGAATGAGCCCTTGGTTTTGGTAACCCGTCTGAGTTGTCGGTGAAAGGCTTCTATGGCATTAGTGGTGTACATGACCTTGCGGATCATGGGAGTATAATTAAACATCAAGCTGAGGTTATCCCAATTGCGGCGCCAGCTAGCGATCACTTTAGGATACTGCTTACCCCATTTCTGTTCTACCCGATTCAAGGCGTGTTCTGCCTTTTCCCGCGTCGAAGCTTGGTAAATCGTCTTCAGATCAGCCATGAACTCTTTGGTGTCACTATAGGCGAGATACTTTTTTGAATTACGGATCTGATGAACGATGCAAAGCTGGATATCAGTCTTGGGGAATATGGCCTCAATGGCTTCGATAAACCCTGTTAGGTTGTCTACTGAAGCAATTAAAATGTCTTCTATGCCCCTGTTTTGAAGGTCGGTGAGGACATTCATCCAAAACTTAGCAGACTCGTTCTGTCCAACGTATAAGCCGAGGACATCCTTATAGCCTTCCTGGTTAACGGCAATGATACCATAGACTGCTTTTGAAATTACTCGGCCTTCCTCACGGACTTTATAGTGAATAGCATCCATGAAAACGAAGGGGTAAACGCTCTCCAGTGGTCTGGTGCGCCATTCTTCCAGTAACGGAATGACTTTGTCAGTGACTCGAGAAATAGTCGATGGAGAAACTTCTACATCATATATCTCTTCAAGAAAATCACGGATGTCTCCAAGAGAACTTCCACGGGCATATAGCGTCATTATCTGCTTTTCAATATCCTTTGGTAAGGACTTTGATCGCTTAGGGATGACTTTGGGTTGAAAACTACTCTGCCGGTCGCGTGGCGCAGCAATCTCTACCTCACCTAAGCTGGTTCGAATTGTTTTCTTTGTCTTCCCATTTTTGCGGTTTGGGTCATCACTTTGGGCGATGTGGTCTTCCACTTCCCCTTCTAGTGCTTGTTCCAAAAATGCTTTGAGCAGTGGCGTAAATGCTCCACCTTCTCCCAGCAAACCATCTCCAGCTTGTAATTTGGCAATCGCTTCCTTACGAAAGCTTTCCATATCAAATTTATTATCTTTCATTATGACTCAGTGTGGTTACGAAAGTTATGGCTTTACTTCCTGACACACTTTATGCAACGGTCTCAAACTGTGTTTTCTGGCATTCTGATACTGAGCTATTTTTTCTTATCGATTGAACAATATCTTGGCCTGCACTCGTTATACGAGTGCTACTGTGACGGTAGTCTTACGGGCGTTCTACATAGCCTTTCTATAATTCTTCTCGTGGATATGGCGGTCGTTCGCCCGTATGTGTTTACGCTTCCTTTCCTGGTTACGATCTGGGCGGTAGGGTTCTGTATACCGGGGCATTAGCTTGAGTAGCACCAGTGTTTTTGCCCTCCAGCTATTTGGTCCGCAGAGGTAAATAGAGTGGAGCATCTCGTGCAACAATCCGGCCGTCACGTTCCGGTTGATGCTATACTCATAAAGTCGGTGTTTGGTAGCTTTTTGAACGGCCTGTTCGCAAGCCGCGACCAGTGCACTTTGCTGATTGTAAAAAGCAAAGCTGGCCCATAAATCCTGGCTTATTCCGGGCTCAGTATTGGCTGAGAACAGCGCTATCTGTAGATAAGATTTCAAGGTGTGAAAGGCGGTCTCCACCCCCCATCGCTGAGCGTAAAGCCACTTAAACTGGGAGTAGTGGTACTTATTTCGGTTGAGCAAAGAAGTCATCAGGATTTCAACCTCTCCATTATCCAGAACTACCCGAATGAGACGGATCTTACATCGGGCGTTGCGCTCTGGTTTTAACCCGAGTTGGCGGAGCTTGTAAAATGCACGGCCAGTATTCAGAGCTACCTCAATAATTGTCTGTTTTTCAGTAGACTGCATAAAGTTTTCGACAATTTTAGCGCCTGATTTAGTGCGCATTCTGATGACAAAATCAGAACCATATCGTAGGTGTAAATAAGCCAGGGCAAAACTGGCGTAGTGGCGATCATAGATATAAATAGCGTCTTTGGGCAAGCGTGCCACATTCAGGTAGGCTGGAACAATTTCGGCAGTTGCTTGATCGTGTAAATCGACCCTATTAATGATGTTGTTGAGTACATCATAAGTGAGCAACATCCGGATGGAGGGCCTGCGATTGTGCTGGTTTTGGTGGTACCCAAATATTCTACCTAGTAGGTGGAAGCGCGGTAAGCTTTGTCCGGAGCCGTCAACAGCCATTAGCCGTTTTCCTTTCCACCGTTTATAGTCTTTGAAGCAGCGGTAGAACAAAGTTGCGGAGTGTTCAAAAAGCAGCTTGAATACCTGTGGTTTAATATGTTGTCGACGTTGGCAAAAGGCGGACTTGGTTACTAATTGCTCGCTGCGCCAACGAAAGAAGTGACCGAGCTCTACGGCCAGAGACTTACGCATCAGGCTAAAGATTAATCCAATGGTGCGGGCAAAAGTGAGGGGGCTTTTACGTACGAAAGTCGTTGCGGGATCGTATAGAAAAGCCTGACGCGTGCTCTCTTCGAGCCTGACAATGCGACGCAATCGAGAAAAGTAGCGAATGATAGGCTGCATACTGCTGCAACGCAGCAATTG
>JBCCWR010000199.1:0-2808 GCA_039193385.1 Verrucomicrobiota bacterium
CCGCACCCACAGGTGTCTATTTCAGTTCATACATCCCGCTCTTTTGACCATAACTCTACCACTCAAAATGCGTAACCCAAACTTGTGGGCGGTTCTTTTTTAATTTTTGAAGATCGACGATATTCATTGCATGAAATTGAAAGATCTAAAAGAGCGTAGCAGACAGATTCGGTCCCAATTCGAGGGCAAATATCACGTCAAATGGCCCAATGACTTCAAAAAAGATATTGTTCAGCTTTTGGAAGACGGTGAAAGTATGGTGAAGATCTGCAAAGCCACAGGAATTGCACACCAAACAATTGATCACTGGCGTCCCGATCCTCGTTTTAAAAAGAAGACCAAAAAGTTCCAAGAAGTCTCTGTTTCTAGCCATAGTGAAGAGGCTGTAATCACTTTACGCTGGTCAGAGAGTCTCGAAGTTAGTGGATTGTCGTTTTCTCAATTTTGCGAACTTTTGAATAGAGGTCTTTTGTGAAGTTCGATAAAAAGACCAAGATTTTTATTTACGGAGAACCGATTGATATGCGGATGGGCTTTGAGCGCCTGAGTTACCTGGTTCGAGAGGAAATGGGAAAAGATATTGATGTTGGAGACCTGTTTCTCTTCCTGGGTAAAAATAGACGCCGACTCAAAGCCCTTAGATTTGATGGCTCAGGCCTTATTCTCTTTGCCAAAAGGATGGAAAAGAAGCGAGGGTTTATGAATGTCAGAGACCTTGACGGGCGACTTGAGATTAATCATCAAGAGCTGGAGTTGATACTGCATGGCTCTGTATTAAGAAAATATTTGCCAATGGGCCAATCGAAGATAAATGATACGTCTTATGGATCTCCCCCAGTCTGTTAAAAACGAAAACAATCCTGAAGTTCTAAAATTATTGCTATCGTCGGTTGTTGATCATGTGAATAAACTGGAAGCTAAAGTTGATCGCCTCGAAGCGGCAAAGGCCGAAAAAGACCAAAATCTACTGAATATGGAAGATGCCCTGTTGTTAGCTCGCAAACGAATGTTTGGTAAAAGCTCTGAGAAGAGAGCAAGCTCAAGAAAGCGAGACAATAAGAGGCAGCTTTCTATCCATTCAGACTCTTTGGTTCCACCCCCAGATGAAAAAGAAGCTGGGTCATTACCTGAGATTGAAGTTCCGCATAAACTCACATCAGAGGATCTCTCTCAAATAGCCCTTGAGTACGGATATCCAGAGGATGCTGAGTGGGAATGCATTGAGGGGCTTTATGATGAGTCAACTGAGATTGATATCAAAGTCGAAAGCTATGTTCGTAAGAAACATAAACGTTTTAAGTATCGTCTTAAATGCACCAAGGGCACTGAGAAAGAAGTGATCGTCACGGCTCCCAATGCCCTAAAGATTATGCCGGGAGCAAAATACTCCGTGGAATTTGCTATTGATATAGCTATTAAAAAACATCTGTATCACCTTCCTTATGAGCGAATCCGCCGAATGATGGAATCCTGTGGTCTTATTGTTTCCACAAAAGTTCTTTATGGATTGGTATTTTTCGTTCACTGCTACCTTGAAGACATCGTAGAGAGAATCAGGCAAGAGATTTTAGTCTGTGGGTTGTGTCTGCATATGGATGAGACCCCTTGGCCGATCAACAATCAGAAACAAGATGATGGCTATATGTGGATTATGAGTAATCAGGCGGGCTCTTACTATCAGTTTGAACCGACAAGGTCCGGGGCGGTGGCCAAAGAGCTCATCGATAATTACACGGGCCCAGTGGTGACTGATGGCTACTCGGGTTACAAATCAAGATTTAAAAATATTGAAGGACTCACTTTGGCTTTTTGTTGGAGTCATGGTCGCAGGAAATTTACTGATATCGAAGAAAATTACCCTAAAGAGTGTTCAGAGATTCTTGATCTTATTGATGAACTCTTCAGTCTTGAGAGATTAGCTAAAAACTTTGAGGATTTGGAAAGGATCCGAAGCGAGCAATCAAAGCCAATCGTCGATAAGATTTGGAATTGGCTTGTTGAGAATAAAATGAAGGCTCGAGGCGAGAGTCATTTAGAGAAAGCCGTCAATTATATGTTCAATCACTGGGGTGGACTCACCAAGTTCCTCGAGAATGTTCGCATCCCGCTCTCAAACAATGAAGCGGAACGAGCCGCAAGGCATTCGGTGATGGGGCGAAAGAATTTTTATGGCTCAAGAACCATCAACGGGGCCGATGTGACGGCAACCCTATACACAGTCATTGAATCTTGCAAAAAAGTGGAGCTTGATCCAAAGCACTACATCACCATGGTCGTTAAAGAAAAAATTAAGGGAACAAAAGACATCCCAACGCCGCTCCAATACGTAAAGATCATCCGACTGACAACAACCGTCTAGAAGTTTGGGTTACGGTACCCTGAAGGAGAGTACACAAATACAAATCCACCCTGCTCCCCGACTCCACGCGGTTTTAAACAAAAAAAGCATTGTGGCAATTGCTATCACATTCCGCACAAGACTTCCTAGTGCTCCTAGTGCATCCACGATTTATTTTTACAACCGGAAACAACCCCATGCAAAACCTGAACATCCATAAATCCAGTGTACTTGCAAGCGTTATTGGAAGCTTTGCTGAGAATGATCTGGCACTTGCGCCGATGTGAAGGTGAAATTCCAGCGCCCAAATCGGGCGGTCGCAGGATTGACGCCGCTGTCACGCTGCGAGCAGCCGCCGGAGACAGGCATCCACGCCGGCGGCGGGCTCGAATGTGTAACCGTGCCAACTAACGGTGAGTGGCGATAACCAATACACTGTCTGGCCAGCAGGGGCACTTGCACTGGGTAGG
>JBCCWR010000200.1:0-2792 GCA_039193385.1 Verrucomicrobiota bacterium
AGGAATATGATACGCTCTTCTTTCTGATTATAATTCTGCTATGGAACGACAAATTTGTTGGAAAGATAAAAATGACCAAGGAGAAAAGCGTGATACTCGTGTAAGGATCTTTGGCGGAAAAATTAAATGGCAATTTAAGACCACTAGTATGGATCGATGGGATTACGATACGCCCCCTACTGTTGAGCAATGGGATGACCTCATCCGTAAATTGGAAGGTCGCTACAACCGCAAACGCTGCTCTCTGCGCGACTTGGAACTCGCACAAAAGGAGCGCCAACGGCTTTATGGCAAAAGCTAATTTTGTGCTTACTGAAAGGACTCTTTAGAAGCCTCTGCAAATTCATTAAGCTTACCCTCCTCATGAGGAAGGATTTTATCGACCATACGCTTAATACCCTCGCTTGCATATTCGCTCATAGGATAACGTCTCTGAGCTTCGAGATACCAAGCTAAACTAGAGCCTACATGGTTCTTCTCCTCATGCCGCTGCGCTGTGCGCAAGCTATTGACGAAACCAGCTGCCTGGGTTGTCAGATCGGCTCGCACCTGGTTTAACTTGGTATCGGCAGGATATTGAGAAAAAGCTCTCTCTACACTCTCCCAGGCTCCTGCATAGTCACCGCGCTTGGCTACTTCTTGAGCTCTGATAATAGCACCTTCTACCAAAGTCATTTGATCTAAAATTTCTTTGAGTAGTTCCTGCTTGTCCGGAAAAAGAGCCGTTGCCGCAATGTAACGAACTTTATCATCAAAAATTTGCCGGTAATTCTTTTGCGCCACTAAACGGTCCAGGTCATTAAGTGCCTGCTGCTGCACGTCAGCACGTGAGAAAAGCTTAGAGCTGACTTCAGCAAGCTCAGGATTTCTTGGCCAAATCTCCGTTGCATTCTTTAACTCCTGCTCAACAACATCCATTTGTCCGGATACAGCTGCATTCTGCGCCTTTGAAAGATGCATACGGCTGACAGTTCGGGCCGTCTCTATAGCTGCCATAGGCTTGGATGGATCAAAGTCCTGAGCCATAACCTCAAGCTCCTTAACAATGGACTCGGCTCGAGTGTAGTCTTTGACTTCCAAGGCTGATAAAAGCTGATTGGTATTTTGCACAAAAGTCAAAGCTTTGCGTTTGTCATCACGGGGAAGCGATCTAATCGAAGGCATGTATTCGCCTATGATGAATGATTCTGCCAGACGCTCAGCCGCACTTTGCATCTCACTTTTTTCCATAAGAAAATTGTAAGCCTCAACCCCCTCTTCGATATCTCTCATAGCCTCATTGGCCAGACTCTCGAGTATACTCAATGTGGGAGGTGCACCGGAGTAATCTCCTACCATTTTCTTTCCCTCTTTGCCAAGCTCTATGCGAGTATCACCATCACCAAATATCACACGATAAAACCTCGAACCTATCACCACATGCTGGAACCTTCTCTGGACAAAAAACTGCACCAGAAGCCCCTGCATCATGAGCTTGGATTGAATTTCTGAAGCCTCTTTTTTTGCGTTATTCGCTTTCATCAAAGCTTCCAGCTCAGCGAGACGCGTCAGATGAGGCTGTAATTTAATTTCTCTTTGATCCTTGATTTGCTGTTTCCATAACTGAGCGGCAGTTTTATCTTTAGGTGCAGTCTTAAGATCTACGCCGTAATCAGCAGCCATGGATGCATTCCAGCGCACGGTTTCCGACTCATGCTTCAGCGAAGCATTTGCCTTCTCCAGACGATGTTCCGACTTATCCACCAACCATTTGCTATAAATAGCATTGGCCAACGCATCACAAAGATTTGCGTCTATCTTGTAACGCGATGCTTTGGGAAGTAATCCCCATGCTTTGTCAATCTGATCATCAATATTAGAGGACGTTAGATTTTGCGGTGAGACAAGGCTTATGATCTGCCTCAATACTTCCTGGTATTCCACCTCTTCCCGATTGGTCTGAGCGGGAGCATTAAGGTATTTCTCAAAACGCGCACGGAATACTCTCTGGTTATTAACATTCCAGTTTTTACCATCCCAACTGACAACATCTGTGCCGAAGTCCATGACTGGAACGTCTTTACCGAGAAAACTGGAATTTCCACCCATATCGATCTTGCCATCTGATTTCTTAGCGGGGGAAGAATCCACGGGCTGTTGAACAGGTTGTGCCGGCTGGGTTGGCGTATTATTTCTGGGAGTAAAAATTCCCGGAGCCTGACTGTAAATATCAGACACAAATAAATATGAAATGGCCGTTAGGAAGATTAATGTATTTCTAATGAATCTCATGGTGTTGTTTTAAACTTTTTTCAAATCCAGCGCTCGAACAACGCCATCTTGTATGATCTCAATTTTTATATAAAAACGTTGCCCTTTTTGGATATTAACGTGGTTAAAATCTGCCGGAACTAGAATGGCAATGTAACGGGTGCTATTGCCCTCACCTAGCTGAACCGAAAATAATCGACCTTTTGCAGGCGACCACGCCAAAGAGTTCTGGATATAACCATCTACTTTGTAAACATTTCCTCTTAAACTATTGGCATTTTCCAGATAATCATTGACTCCAAGGTCGGGAATTGTTCGGAAAGGATCCTGACTCCCCTGAAAAAGGAAAAATCCTCCTAACATTCCCCCACTGACTAACAGAATGACAATGAGGATACCGAAAGTCTTTGGTTTAGCGCTAGCTCGACGTGCCATTTTTTGAGTATTACTTTCGACCGTTTGGATAGCAATCTTAAAGGATCGCCCATAATTTCCTTTTTATTGAACCACAATAAGGCCAATTAGTTGTGCAGAATAATTTA
>JBCCWR010000201.1:0-2758 GCA_039193385.1 Verrucomicrobiota bacterium
CTAATGAAGTGGCTACCAACCCCGAAGAAAAAACTAATGATGTATTAAGACATCAGCCATCCATTGAACTGACAAAGCCGCGCATGGCCGGTAACAAAAACAATCTGAAGGTTAACTATGAATTCAAAAGTTTTGTCGTAGGAGTTAATAACCAATTTGCACATGCAGCAGCATTAGCTGTCTCTGAATCGCCAGCACGCGTTTACAACCCCTTATTCATTCACGGTTCTGTCGGTCTTGGTAAGACACACTTGATGCATGCCATTGGTCACCACATTCAGAAAAATAATAAAAACTCGCGTGTGATTTATGTGACATCAGAACAATTCACGAATGAATTCATCGACGCCATCCAACACGGTGAACTGGTCAAGTTTAGAAAACGCTACCGCCAGGCTGAAGTACTCCTCATTGATGACATTCAGTTCTTTGCCGGGAAAGACCGCTCCCAGGAAGAATTCTTTCACACCTTTAATGCTCTATTCGATGGTAATAAACAGATCGTTCTATCCAGTGACTGCCCACCTAGCGATGTCAGCAACCTTGAACAGCGCCTTGTCTCTCGTTTTGAATGGGGACTAACAGCCGAGCTTCAGCCACCTGACATTGAAACGCGTTTAGCCATCCTGCGTTCCAAAGCAGAGAAAATGCAAATACGTTTAGGTGACTCCGTACTTTTGTTCATCGCAGAACGTGTCAAAGCTAACATTCGCCGCCTTGAAGGTGCTCTCAACCGCGTTGCAGCCTGGGCTGCTCTTAATGACCGGAAGATAACCCAGAATCAAGTTGGAGAACTCTTAAAAGATTTTATCCAACAGGAAGCGCGCCAAGTCGTTACCATTGAGGGCATCCAAAAACGCGTCGCGGAAAATTTTGATATTCGCATGACAGACATGACCAGTAAACGTCGCCCCGCTAACATTGCAGTGCCTCGTATGGTCGCTATGTACCTAAGCCGTAAAATGACACCGAAATCACTCCAGGAAATTGGAGAAGCCTTTGGTGGCCGTGACCACGGAACAGTGTTACACGCCTGCAAAACGATTGAAGAGCGTATTAATTCCAACGAAAAATTCCGCCACTCTGTGGAATCTGTTACAAAAAAGCTCGAAGGCATCAAGTAGCCTCCGTCAGAATATTATTTTAACCCGCATGATGGGATAGTCATGTAGGTTTTCAACATCATGCCGAATGCAGGAATATCATTCTGCATTCGACAATCTTTTTTCTCCCGCTAGGTTCGGTCCCTTATGTTGGAACTGGCTAAAGCATACGAACCCGGAAAAGTTGAAGATAAAATCTACAGCCGCTGGCTACAGAGTGATGCTTTCCATGCTGATCCAAACTCGCATAAACCTGCATACTCCATTGTCATCCCACCTCCCAACGTCACAGGCGTATTGACCATGGGTCATGTTCTCAACAACACCATCCAGGATATTCTAGCTCGCCGTGCACGCATGACAGGCCATGAAGTATTATGGCTCCCCGGAACAGACCATGCAGGACTTGCCACACAAACCGCCGTCGAAAAAGCACTGCGTAAACCGGATCAGCTTCCACCTACAGTTAAAGAAAAATTAGACTCGTTCAAACTCCCACCGGAAACACGCTTAACACGTCAGAACATTGGCCGTGAAAAGATGCTCGAACTCATCTGGGCATGGACGAAAGATCGTGGTGGCATCATCATTGAGCAGCTTAAAAAACTCGGCTGCTCCTGCGACTGGAAACGTGAACGCTTTACTCTGGACGATGATTATCTTCATGAAGTTCAACAGGTATTCGTTGATCTTTATAACAAAGGCTACATGTACCGTGGACTGCGCATGTGTAACTGGTGCCCTGCATCACTCACAGCTATCTCTGACGAAGAAGTGGAGATGAAGCCCCAGAAAAGCAAACTCTACACCATGCGTTATGAGGTCGCTGAAGAACCAGGCCGCTTTGTGGAAATCGCTACCACACGTCCTGAAACACTCATGGCAGACACAGCCGTGGCGGTTCACCCCGAAGATGAACGCTACAAAGACCTTATCGGCAAACACGCCATCCGCCCTTTCCCGAAATCAAATATCCCCATCATTCCAGATGATTACATCGACATCGAGTTTGGAACAGGCGTGCTTAAAGTAACTCCCGCACATGACAAAAATGACTTTGAGATCGGTCAACGTCATAAGCTACCCATCATTGATATCATGACTCCAGACGGGCATATCCATTGTCCTGATGTTCCAGAACTACACGAGATGGAACGATTCAAAGCTCGTGATAAAGCAGAAGAGATGCTCGACGAAATGGGGCAACTAGCGAAGGTTGAGCCTTACGATAATAACGTCGGTTTTTCTGAGAGAGGAAAGGTCCCTATCGAACCACGCCTCAGTGAACAATGGTTCCTCAAATACCCTAAGATCAAAGAATCACTGGAAGCCGTCTGTGGTGATGATCAAGCCAAACAAGCAATCCAGTTTTTCCCCTCTCATTGGGAGAAGACCTATTCGCACTGGCTAGAAAATATCCAAGACTGGTGTATCTCACGTCAAGTCTGGTGGGGACACCGCATACCGGTCTGGTACCGTAAAAACAAAAAAGGTGACATAACTGAAACAATCGCAGCTATTGAAAAGCCTGATGGTGATGGATGGGAGCAAGATGCTGACTCCATGGATACCTGGGCCTCTTCATGGCTTTGGGCCTACGCCACCATGGATGAGAAAACCAGGAAGAAGTTTTATCCTACCTCGGTTCTAGTCAC
>JBCCWR010000202.1:0-2735 GCA_039193385.1 Verrucomicrobiota bacterium
CCCTTTGGGACAACCATGAATGTCAACGTAAGCTCCAAGACAATATCTAACTCCCTTGTCTTTAAGCTCTTGACCTATCTTACGAATCTCCTCGTCTGTTTTCATAGTATGAACTTTTTTAAGTTTATTCATACTCGAGGGTAAAAATATTATTTATGCGACGGGGTATTGCTCATCTTTAGCTTTCATGACGAGCGCGCATAAATCTTCTACCATCCAGTTAAATAATTTTTCTCCTTCTTCAACAGTAGCTTTACTCGGGGTGCCAGTGGTTCCATTTGAGCTTGTCCGATTCACAGAATGAGCAAATACCATGCCAGCGGTTCTATCCACATCATCAGCCTCAGATAGCTTATTTTTACGCACAAGCTGTGGACATTTAGCCAGCATGTATGAAGTTTCTGCACGATTCGCGTGCCAGTCATCAGCATCAGAATAAAACACTTTACGAACGCGCGGGCTGATTTCGCCAACGTTGTACAGACCAACCATAGCATCATTATAAGTGCTTCGTATTTTTTCCAAGGCACACCTTAATGGAGCATAGTTGGTTACATGCCCATTGATAAGCAGCATGCGATTAAATCCTGAAGCATGCGTCCATTCATAAATTTCCGTGATCATATTCATAAGTGTTTCGGGCTGGAGCGATAAGGTGCCAGGCCATTTCTTAGAGTGCCCTAGTGAGCAACCGTAGTGAACTCGTGGCAGGACGGGCACTCTTGTTCTGGATGAAACTTTATCGCATAGGATTCCCGCACTATAGAAATCCATACCCACACCGAGATGTGGACCATGTTGTTCTGTTGCTCCCACAGGAAGCAAAGTGAGTGTCGTCTGTGATTTTAATTCGGCGATTTCTTCCCAGGTCAATGTCTCCCAATGAAGGGCGCCGGGCTCGTTTGCTTGAGTCATTGATTCAAGCTGAGCAAAAAGTGATCCAGATTCGTCTAGGCTCTTCGTCTAATGAACTTGTCATACGGTTATTTTTGAGGAGACTGGAAAGCTTATGGCGGAAAAGAAATTTGATATCATTGGTGTTGGTTCACCCGTAGTCGATTCACTCGCTCATGTAAGTGAGGAATTTATCGAAGGCATTAAAGGAGCGAAGGGGGGAATGGAACTGGTGACTAGTGATGAGATGGCGGATCTGATGAATCAAGTATGCGGTGAAATCCGTGAGGCCGCAGGAGGTTCTGCTGGGAATACAATTTTTGCTATGCAGCGTATGGGCCTTGCCACTGCGTTTCTTGGCAAGCTAGGTGATGGGTCAGGTGGTCGCTTTTATTCACGTAGTTATCAGTTGTTAGGTGGAAGTACAAATTATTTTAAAATAGGCGACACCTCAAATGCTCGCTGCCTCTCATTAATTACACCTGATTCTGAGCGAACGATGCGAACAGATTTGGGTGCTGCGGCGACATTATCGATGGAAGAAATTTCTGTAGCTGATTTCGAGTTAGCTCGTCATGTTCATGTTGAAGGCTATATGTTATTCAATAGAGATCTTATGATGCATGTGCTCAAGTGTATCAAAGAAGCTGGGTGTACCATGAGTTTGGACCTGGCGTCTTTTGAAGTTGTAGGATCTGCTAAGGATATTCTTGAAAATATCTTACGTGATTATGTTGATGTGATTTTTGCCAATGAGGAAGAAGCTGGTGCTTACGTAGGGAGTGATCAAGATTATGAGGCGATGGCCAGGCAATTGGGCAAGCTCTGTGAGGTGGCTGTCGTGAAGTTAGGTAAAAACGGATCGCTCATTTGTCAAAATGATGAAGTTACTCGTGTTCCTGCTGTCACAGTCAAAAACGCTATCGACACAACTGCTGCAGGTGACCTATGGGCTGCGGGTTTTCTTTATGGATGGTTAACAGCTCAGCCTATAGCAGAGTGCGGCCGTTATGGCTCAATTGCATCCGCAGAGGTAGTGCAAGTGATGGGTTCCGAAATTGCTGATGAAATCTGGGAGAATAGAATTTTACCTGCCTTAACATAAATACTTCAGTTTCTTTGACATCAGCCGATCTCTTAAAAGGAACAAAGGATGTTTAAAAGATGCAAGGTAGTAAGAGGATATCAGATATCAGGGAAGCTCTTCTTTATAAAGCAGAGCAGTGTGAAACAGAATCTGTCAAAGATGTAATCGAGTATAAAAGCCGTGTCGGCGCGGGTTTTATTACATTGGTATCTCTTTTGATTGCCGGTATGACAGGGGCTGGGATCTATTTAATTAGTCTGGGTGCTGTCACGTTGGGTTCGCTGATGATTGGCGTGATGATACTATGCGTCGGAGCGGCTTTCATTTTAGGCTATCCAATCCAATATATTTTTACCGAGCAACGGTTAGTGATTCGTTGCGGTGCCTTCTATCGAAAAAGTATACCACTGGGTACCATCAAAGGAGCCTATCCCGTTTTTGGGGTTGATGCGGCACCTGCTTGGGGGTTTAAACGACTTCGTATCACTTTTTCTGTATACATGAATTTAGCATCCGTGGATATTTCGCCTGAAGATATGAACGCATTTTTGTATGATCTGACCCATAAATGTCCTCAATTGACTCAAGTCGAAGGTAAAGCATTGACTAATAGGGCTTGGGAGTAAAATCACTATTATTTTTTATTATTTCTATAAGTTATAATTGTCATGTCGATTATTATGTATAGAATGCGCGTATGTTTGTGGTTTTTGGACTTATCGGGCTTATTATTGTTACGATCCTTATTGTTAAA
>JBCCWR010000203.1:0-2694 GCA_039193385.1 Verrucomicrobiota bacterium
ACTTTTTTTTAAATGTGCTTCATTTCCGCAAAAGTTTTGCGAAAAATAAATCTTATAAAAGGTTTCTGCTGATGCATTGACAAATTTTGTGTTTTACGGATTTGTTTCTTTATGACAAAGGGCACCTCAGCTCACTCTATAAACCTTGCTATATTGATGGATTCTGCCACTGTCGCTCGATGCGTATATTTATTAATCTTTCATTAGCTGCTCTATTAATTTTTGTAATCATCGGGTGCGGAAACAACTCAAAAACAGTGGCTCTAGTAGCAGGAAAGAAAATTACTCAAGAAGAGCTCGATCAAGAAACTGATGTATACATTGCTTCTAGAAATCAATCTGAAGAAGAAATGTCTGCTGCAGAGAGAGTAATATTACAGTGGGACGTATTAAATGGTCTAATAATCAGAGATTTAGTGAAAGAATTTGTTGATTCCGGCATTAAAGATCTTGATCAGGATGCTTTGAAAAAAAAATCTGATGAAATATTTGCGGAGATCAAAATGAATTTTGAAGATGAAAGCTCCTTTATAGATAAGATGGCTGCAGAAGGTATGACAATAGAAGAGCTTAAAGAACAAATATACACAAAAAACGCTTTTGACGCTCTAGTTATGCTTAGAAAAGCAGAAGAAATCAAAGTGACTACGGAAGATGCAAAAGTTTTTTATGATGAAAATCCTCAGTATTTTAAGCAGCCGGAACGGATTTTGGCCCGCCATATTTTGATGCTGACGAATCAGCCGGACATGACGACGGAACAAAAAGCTGTCATTAAGAAAAAAATGGAAACAGCACGTCAACGCATTATCCAAGGAGAAGATTTTGCCAATGTAGCTCAAGAAGTTTCTGAGGATCCTGGTTCCAAAGATAAAGGAGGTATGCTCCCGTTATTTGAACGTGGTCAAATGGTAAAAGAGTTTGAGGAAGTATCCTTTAATTCTGAGCCAGGGAAAATTTCTCAGGTTTTTGAAACATCTTATGGCTATCATTTTCTAGAGGTGAAAGAAAAACATGAAGCGGGTTTAACTGATTTTAAAACAGTGGAATCTCACTTGATCAGTTCACTAGAAGCCAGGAAGCAAGATGCAGCTTCTACAGAGATGATTGATGAGCTTAAGAAAAAAGGGGAATTTGAAATTTTTATAGAAAACCCTAATCCTGAAATTGTTGAAAAAGCCGAGTAAGAGATCAAATAATCTGATACATCCTAATGGAATCCATACGTATCGTGCTGGTATCAATTCCTTTATCTAATGCCTTACGCTCTTCCGTCAAAGATTTAATTTCAAGTTCGTTGACTGTTCCTTTAATTTGGTGAAGAGCCAGCATACGGTCGAGTTCATAGCTATATGTAGCTTGCATAATTTCTTGTGCGGCTTTACGAAGTGAAGCAGCCTCTACTTCTGCGAGTTCCAATGCATAAGTCGTCGTTGCTCGCAACATATCTTTAATGATATTTAGATTTTCTGTAATACTTTGGGCAGGTGCGTCTGTTTTATCCGCCTCTAGTAATTTGGAAGCTTCGCTATGACTGAGGGATTTGTTTTTATGATTACAAAAGATTCGGAATGGAGTGAGAGGCATGAATTGTTTGATATCAATGCCTTCGGGGCATACGGCTTCAAGCACATAAATGATTTCAAAAAAAATGTCCTTACTTAGTTCACAGTCACTTGCTCTGACTTGCACGAAGCTGGCATTACCAGAGTCTGATCCAAGCATCATATCGGCAATAGAACTTAGCATGGGATGGTCCCAAGTCATAAACTCCACATCATCACGTTTAACGGCCGTGCTACGTTGTAGTGTAATAAGCTTACCCTGTTCAGGAATTAAGGTAAGCTTATCCGTTAACATCTGGCCTCGCTGTAATAACCAGAGGCGATCAGATAGTTCTTCAACATGGATACCATAATGATCAAACATGTTAAGCAGGTAGCGGTCTAATTCTCGCGAAAGATCGAGCTGTTGAAGTTCATGTATAATCTCATCAGCTTTTGCGGGTTGAAAAGACTGAAGCTCGAGTAAACGGTCACGCCCTCTTTTTAGTTTATCCTTAAGTTTAGATCTGAATGTGCTTGTATCTTCGATAAGCTTGTTGAAATCTTCAGAGGCATTTTCTGGGGCAAGAAGAAACTTTCTTAACTGACTGTAAAAATTTTCGACAAATAATGCTCCACCCTGAACTTGCTCTTCAAAAGCATTAATTCCTTCATGAAACCATCTGAAAAGCAATTCCTGACTTGTTCCTTTAATATAAGGAACATGAAGATGTATGGTAGATCCTTGTCCGATGCGATCCAGTCGGCCAATACGCTGCTCTAAGAGTTCTGGATCAAGTGGAAGATCGAAAAGAACCAAATGATGAGCAAATTGAAAGTTTCTGCCTTCACTGCCAATCTCAGAACAAAGGAGTAGCTGTGCACCATCTTCATCAGAAAACCAAGCGGCATTTCGGTCTCTTTGCATAAGGCTTAAGTCCTCATGGAAGACAGTCATCTTAATGTTTAATCTGCTGCTTATGCCTTCAAATAGTGCTTCAGCTCTATCCTTATAACGACAGATGAGAAGAATTTTTTCATTCTTATTTTTCTTAATAAATTCTAAGAGCCAGTCTTTTCTGGGGTGTTTTGCAGCGTTCCCATGGTTCTTTAAATGCTCTCGCTCTTTTTGTTCAAAAGCTATTTCTTG
>JBCCWR010000204.1:0-2685 GCA_039193385.1 Verrucomicrobiota bacterium
GTTTATGTATGCTAGCAGATCGGAAATTGTTTCTATTCGTTCATTACAAATACGATCTTCAGATGAAAGTACCTTACCTTCATCAATGATCCTGGGCATTCTTAATCAAAGTTTTTCTAGGAATACAACCCACTCTTTTATTTGAGATATCTTTTATTTACTCCTAAAAAATAAAATCTAATATTTAGGAAAGCTAATGATATTTCCAAGGCTAAGTTTTCAGAATTGACTCTTAAGTCTTCAGATCCTGCTAACACGTTTGCATTATCCATAAAATCAATTAAATTTGATACACCACCATATCCTGCAGCAGAGAAATCATGGATTCGACGGCTTCTTCACAAATTTTTTGGCCGTCTTCTTTTGTGGCGATAGTGGCGTCTCCTGTTGCACCTTGGGGATGAAGGTCTTCGGCCATCCAGGCGTGCTTAGCGCCAGAGCCGAATAGCATCGGATACTGTTGAGCCTGTTCCAGAGATACAGGCTCAAAGTTTTTAATCTCCTTGTGGTTGACAAGTTCAGGGTGCAGATGGAGCATCAGTGCGGTCTCTTCGGCTCCACCGTGTAGACCATGGGTGTACTCAGTGTCTTGGTACAGAGTTTTAGTCTTGTATGTCCACCAGTTCACGGGTACTACGAGGGCTTTGTGATGGGCTCGTAAATCTCTAGCAACAATACGCGCAACGTCGGATTGTCCGCCATGGCTATTCAGAATCAACAGCTTGCGCACCGGAGTACGAAAAACGCTGGCAGCGATCTCACGCCACAATGCCATCACAGTCTCGGTAGATAACGACAAAGTCCCATCAAAATTTTCATGCTCGATCGCCTTGCCAATAGGCAAGACGGGCAAGGCGATCGCAGTAATATCACCAGGAACGCGTTTCAGGATACCGTGCAGTACGCCACGCACGATCATGGCATCAACGCCAACAGGCAGATGCGGACCATGTTGTTCAATCGACCCCGTTGTCATAATGGCAATTGTGCGTTGTGGATCGAAATCTTTGAAGGCAAAGGTATTAATATTTTCCCAATAGTGAATCGGCATAGTTTCTCTTATAGTTTAGAAAAAAGTATTTTGTAGATTTTATATAGTGTCAGCATTCATCAACGGATTCACCTGCTTTAAAAGCCAGGATTGTCATGTGAGAGTTCCATGAAACTCGTAATACTAACAGCTATAGAAGCACGAGAGTCGCTTGAAGACAAAGTCTTTTTCAACCACCATTTACCTGTCTGTTTCTCATCAACAATCTGAATCTGCTCAAGGATGCTCACGGTAGTTACGAGCTAACTCCATAAATGCATTGAGATAATCAAGTTCAAGCTCGGTTCGACGGACTCCCAGAAAGATTTGCTTTTGGGCGCCGTTAGGACCTAGTTGCACTGCACGTACGGGATATTTTTCAGAGAATTCCTCGACCAGCCAACGTGGCAGAGCCGCCACTCCGCGTCCGCAAGCGACCATTTGCAGCATGACATCCGTGCTCTCGACCACTTTCTGCTTTCTGACCGTCCTTCCCGCTGGAGTAAGAAAGTGGGTGTAGATATCAAGGCGTTCGTGCGGAACCGGATAGGTAAAAAGCACTTCGTCACCAAGCTGGTGGGGGATGACGCGATCTTTCTCTGCAAGTGGATGATCTGAAGAGACCACCAGTACCTGCTCGTAGTCAAAGACCGGCTCAAAGTGTAGTGACTTTTTTTGAAGCGGATCGGGGGTCACCAGCAAGTCGATTTCGCGATCGAACAGTGCACCGATCCCGCCAAATTGAAACTTCTGTTTGACCTCAAAATCTACTGACGGCCAGGCGCGTAAGTAAGGAGCGATGATTTTCTGCAGCCACTGATAGCAGGGATGGCACTCCATACCAATTCGTAATGTTCCCCGTTCACCGCGGGCAAATTGTCTCAATCGTTCCTCTGTGTGGACGAATTGGGGAATTAGGCGGTTGGCCGTGGCCAGCAAATGGGTGCCTGCCGGAGTGAGGCGAAGGCTGCGTCCTTCTCGATACCAAAGCTTTACCCCTATCCGATCCTCCAGCTTACGCATGCTGTGGCTCAACGCTGACTGTGTCAGGTGCAGCGCATTGGCTGCAGCAGTCATCGTCCCATGCAGTTCAACCGCGCGGACGATCTCAAGGTGGCTGCGTTCGAGAAATGCCATCGGCCATTAATGAATCTCGCTCATTATTCTATGAAAAATTACCATTTTTATTCATCGGTGAAGGCTGTTAGCATCATTTCCATGCCAATGAGCAACCCAAAAACATCAAAAGAAATTTGCTGGGATACCCTCACATCGAAGCCAAGTTCTATGAGTAAAAGTCATCAGGCCACGGTCAAAACACATGCGTTGGGATACCCCCGTATCGGAGCTAAGCGTGAACTGAAAAAGGCAACGGAAGCCTACTGGAAAGGCAATTTGCCACTTGCTGAGCTGCTCGCTACGGGCAAGACTTTGCGCGAAATTAACTGGAAGAAGCAACAGGCTGCCGGAATCGATCTCATCCCGTCAATGACTTCTCTTTTTACGATCAAGTGCTCGACATGAGCTGCCTGCTTGGCAATGTGCCGTCGCGTTTCCGGTGGCAAGGCGGGCAGACGGATATCAACACCGTTTTCACCGTCGCTCGTGGTACGGAAGGCGGCGCTTCTTTGGTGGAGAACGAAAAGGACTGCCAA
>JBCCWR010000205.1:0-2680 GCA_039193385.1 Verrucomicrobiota bacterium
CATGCCACATCAACAATTTCATCTGGCTTAGCAAGGACTCCTAAGTCTGTGGCAAATGTCTTATGACCAGTTACGCCACCTAATGCGATTCTAAAATAAATTCCTGGCTCAAGACCTTGATCATTCTTCCCTACCCTAACTGCGGTAAAGCCAATATCATTGGTATCTTCTAATGCACTAACGAGTCCCCCCCCATCAAAGGAGATATTAAATTTTCTAGGTAAATCATAAAACTCCAAAGTATTCAGAATACGAAGTGCTAGTTCTTTATAATAAGGCGTAACATCGATCAATTCATGAGGATCAATGCCAGCCGTGGCATTAGCCGTGATGTTTCTAACGTTATCTGCACCAGCTCCTCTTGTATGGAGACCAATTTCCTGAATACGCTCAAGAAAAGCTGGTGCATCCTTAGGTTGAATGAGCCGACACTGGATATTGTTACGCGTAGTGATCTGGACATAGCCAGATGTAAGTTCCTGAGCAGCACTTGCAATTCCGCGAAGCTGATAACTTTTCAGAAGCCCACCGGGAATGCGAAGACGACTCATAAATCCTTCAGCAACTGGTGTAAGATAAAACAATCCATTCCACTTAAACTTAAAAACATCACCACCCTCAGGAAATTTATTATCACGGGCGTTTTCGACTATACGCTTAAAAGACTCAAGGGGGTTTTCTTCTACCTTTAGTTTTTCTTCTTTGCACAAAGAGTCCCAGTCCACATCTTCTAAAACAGTTCCACATGCTCCATTTTTAGGCATACCACCCGGAGTTTCTGCAAAATCCCCAAAACTTACTCCTTTTGACTGCAGGCCATTCACAAAACCATCAAGGTACAGCTTCTGCTCATTATTGATTTCTTGTCCAAGGTTTTTTAGGCTTTCCGAAGCTTTTTCAACAATTGGGTTTTTTAATTTTAGAGTCATAACAACAAGCTCCTTGCAGATCTTTGATCTTTAATTAATAAACATCACGCTGATAGCGTTTATCATCCTTGAGTTTTTTAACATAAGTCTTGGCATCATCCTCAGACATACCACCTTTTTCCATAGCTATCTGATGTAGCGCTTTATCAACATCCTTAGCCATGCGGCTCGCATCACCACATACATAAAAATGAGCTCCATCCTGAAGCCATGCCCAGAGCTCATCCGCCTCCTCTATCATGCGTGATTGAACATAAATTTTCTCATCCTGGTCACGTGAGAAGGCCAGTGATAATCGACTCAAGATCCCGCTATCTTTGTAAGCCAGCAATTGTTCACGATAGAGAAAATCTGACTTCTCATGCTGATCTCCGAAGAATAACCAATTCTTACCAGACGCTTCAGTCGCCACTCTTTCTTCAAGAAAGGCGCGGAATGGTGCAATACCTGTTCCAGGTCCCACCATGATCACTGGTTTACTCAAATCTTCTGGCAAACGGAATCCATGTGAAACTTGTATAAATACACCTGTCGTGTTACCCACAGGTAAGCGATCCGCAAGGTATGTAGAACAAACGCCACCATGTGCACGCGCATCATGTTCCCAACGCACAGCACCAACTGTTAAATGAACTTCTCCAGGATGAGCCTTAGGACTCGAAGCGATGGAATAGAGACGAATATTAAGCTTCTTCTGTATAGCAATAAATGCTTCCAGATCCACTTTACATGGAAAATCATTCAGCACATCAACCGGATCACGTCCCCAAAGATAATTATCAAGAGCCTTCTTATTATCCTTCTCTAAAAGGTTGGATAACTTTTCTGAACCACTTGCCTCAGCAACTAGTTTTAAAAATTTCGGAGTAACTTTAGTTACATCGTAGTATTTAACTAATGCTTCTTTGAGAGCAATATTATGACCATCCGGACTTGGAACTTGCTCCTCCCCTGATGCACCAAGCTTGCTGATTAATAAATCAACATAACTCTCATCGTTACTGGACATAACTCCCAGAGCATCACCGACTTCGTACTCAAGTCCAGAACCTTCCAATGAGAAAGCAATATGACGCACATCTTTTGCAGAACCCTTTCCATTGAGTTCTCTATTTTCCAGTAACGTTGCAGGGAAATGATTTTTACGATCATATTTAACAGGCCCCTCTTTCATTGGCTCGCTAGAAGAAGCTTCAGCAGAAGAGGAAGATATATCTGAAGAATCAACAGCAAATTCTGACATAGCACCCAGAGCCCCTTTAATCCATTCTTCAGCAGGTTCTTCAAAATCTACATCACAGTCGACACGTGGATAAACACGTCGTGCACCCAAAGCTTCAAAGCGAGCATCAAAGTTTTTACCAGCCTCACAAAAGTCTGCATAGTTTGTATCTCCCAGTGCTAAAATAGAAAAATTCACATTCTCCATCTTGGGAGCATCATCAGCTGAGAGTGCTGCCCAGAAATCCACTGCATTATCAGGCATTTCACCTTCACCCCAGGTGCTGGTCGCTATGAGAATATTGGCTGCAGATTTAACTTGATCCGGAGTTGTTTCATTAAGCTCCTTAACCTGGGCTCCAAATCCAAAGTCTACCGCCTTTTTCCCAATACTTTTTGCCAAGGACTCAGCGTTACCACTCTGACTTCCAAACAAAACCAGTAATGTTTTCTGGGAGGTAGGTTCTGTTATCGCCATTGACGAGCCGTCTGCCGGAACACTCACGAGCCCAGACAAAAAACCACTCAGC
>JBCCWR010000206.1:0-2601 GCA_039193385.1 Verrucomicrobiota bacterium
AGTTAATAGGTGCTTGCTGTAAGAGTTTAAAGGCTTCTTTCGTTAGGTCATTTCCTTTTGCATCTTCAGTTCCAACGCTTAATAAGCCAACGCGTGGTTTTTCGTACTTCAAAACTTTTTCGGAATAGATGTTTCCCATGATGCCGTATTGGGCTAAATGCTCAGCACGTGCATCAACATTCGCGCCTGCATCAATGAGAACAAAAACATTCGTCTCAGTCGGCATTGTCGTAGCAATCCCTGGACGGTGAACGCCGGGCAGAGTACGGAGAAAGATCGATGAACCTGCTACCATAGCACCTGTGTGTCCTGCAGAAACAACAGCGTTTGCTTCATCTTCTTTTACAAGCTGGATGCTGCGGTTGATAGAACTATCCTTTTTTCTTCGGATGCCCTCCACAGCATGTTCGTCCATACTGATAACTTGAGTGCAATGTCGCACATCCAATTTGTCCTTGGGTGCGTTTGGAAACTTTGCCAGTTCTTTGCGTATGAGAACCTCATCACCCACCAAAAAAATCTTTTTCACGTGAGGATACATCTCTAATGCTTCAATGGCCGCAGCCACAGGGCGTTCGGGAGCATGATCTCCCCCCATGGCGTCTAGGGCGATTTTCATGTAGACCTCCGTGATCTGTTAAAGCTTCTAAAGATAAAATGTTTTATCCTTCAGCAGTAATACTGAGAACCTGTTTACCACGGTACATACCAGTAACAGGATCTACGCGATGGGAGAGATGTTTAGACTTGGTTTTAGTGTCTGTGCGTAGTTGCACAGGATCTTTACGATGGGACGCGGTACGCATCCTTATTTTACTTTTGGTCGTTTTTCCTTTGGGAACAGCCATTTCTATTACTCCTTGTCTTCTAAATGATCTAGTGCCTCCCAGATTTCCTTGTTTCTGAGATTGGCAAACTCGTCGTGTTCTTTTAAATAACTTTTACTTTTTCTTTGACAGCGAGGTTGTTCGTCCAGTTTGCAAGCAAAAGTCATTGGCAAGCTGAGCAAAATATCTTCCCTTATGTCTAGCGTCAAGTCGATTGAGTCATCTCTTTGAACCTTGTAGCTGTGATAGAACGCTACATTTTCCACTTTCCAATCAATGAGGTCGAGGCAGCGGTCACATTTAACGACGCAGCAGGTATCTAATTTTCCTCTAACCACGAACTCATTTCCAACCAATTGGGTGTGGAAACGATAAGTGATAGGTTTCCATTGTTCAAAAGAATCCATAGGTAAATCATAATCACTGGCTGGCAATTCTCCTTCCAGTTCATCTCCTTGGTCAGAAATATCTCTTAGGTCAATGATCATGACTACAATACTTAGATTGGCGGCTTATAAATCTCTTTGAGTTTTTTCTCTACGATTTTCGGGACATAGTTACTAATATCACCGTTTAGGCGGGAGATTTCTTTGACAATGCGTGAGCTAAGATAGGTGTAGTTATCCTTAGGCATCAGAAAAACAGTATCCATATTATCATTGAGGCTGCGGTTCATTATAGCGAGCTGTAATTCGAATTCAAAGTCTTAAACGGCTCGTAAACCTCGAATGAGAGTATGGCATTCATTTTTTGCTGCGAACTCGACAGCTAACCCTTCCACTTTTGTAATAGAAATTCTTTCTAATCCATCTATAGTTTTAACTGATTCACGCACGAGCTCAGAGCGCTCTTCCATAGAAAAAGTATATTTCTTAGTCGAGTTTGTGGCGATACCAATGAGCACTTCATCAAATAATTTCAAAGCACGCTTGATAATATCGAGATGTCCGTTGGTGATTGGGTCAAAGCTCCCTGGGTAAAGTGCTCGGCGTATCTTTTGGTTTGTGGACATAATTTTTAAGCGTAATGTTGTCATTTGTTTGTTCGCAAGCAAATGACAGGTAGTTCTCGCCATTTAAGCGTGAAAAGACGCTGCGTAAAGAAATATGAAGCACCACCTTACATCATTAACGAGTTGGATCATTCTGGTAAATGTCTTTGTTGCTATCACAGGACTGATGATAGACGCTATTTACGGGATGGTCCGTCTTCCTTTCGTAGAGAACGGTCAGATTTATTCGCGAATAATACCCTGTGCGTAAGCACAGGGATGTAGCGCTTCCGCCGTCTTGGATATAGAATGGGCGGATGGAGTATCGGCGAGGTAATCATTGTGTATGGTGTTGTCAGTATCATGTAGTTCTTCCGACCAAATATAGAAGGAAGATTATAAATGGGGGGCTCTGTGGGTATTTAGAGCAAAAGGTACGAGAAATTCAAGAGCACTACCCACAAATAAAAATAGAAGAATTCAATCATGACGAGGATCATGTGCATCTATTTATGTGGATACCCCCACAAATGAGTGTGGGTAGTGCGATTAGGGTTATAAAATCAAATATGAGTAGGGGGCTAAAAGAAAAGTTTGGTTATCTCAAAAAAGTCTATTGGGGCACAGATGGCATTTGGTCGGAAGGCTATTTTGTTTCCACAGTGGGTATAAATGAAAAAACTATACGACGATACATCCAGATGCAGGGTGATCAAGACGGCGGACAAGCTACGCTTGAACTAGGCTAATACCCCGAGCGTAAGCTCGCGGGAAGTTTATTAT
>JBCCWR010000207.1:0-2565 GCA_039193385.1 Verrucomicrobiota bacterium
CGACTGGTGACTATAACTGACTCAGACAAGCCATGGATCACTCCCTGAGTGAAATAAGCCATAAAGAAAAGATGGGATGCATACAGAGAAAAAAACTTTCAGTCATATCACTACTGGACAGCAAAAACCAGGAGCTTGATTGTAGCTGCCAAGAAAAACTGGTCCAAAAATGCTGCACAGAACGCAACAGGTATGTGGAAGGTGGTCAGCACATCTTTGGGCAATAAGTCACCTAATCCTATTTTCCAAGTGACTAAAGATTTCACAACTGTTTTGGATGCTGCTAAGGAAATCAATGAGACTCTCGCTTCAGTATTCACGCCCCAAACGACCGTATCTAGCCCTCGTCCCGATCATCATCAGTCTCCCAAGTACCAATACGCCTGGGATATACCAATTACCACGACACTTGTGGAAGAGCATCTGAGAAAGCTTAACCGAAACAAGGCCATGGGAAGCGATATGATTCCGACGATTCTGTATAAGGAGGCTGCAGCTTGGCTTGCTCCACCTTTGGCTCACCTGTTCAACTTGTCCCTCCAGGAGCGCCAGTTTCCCAAACGTTGGAAACGCGCTCATATTTGTCCTATTCCAAAGACAAGACCTCCTTCAATTGACAGCATGCGACCTATTGCTCTATTACCCCTGCCGTCAAAGATCCTTGAGCGCATTGTTCTCAAATCGCTCCATTCTTTATTTACTGCGAGCTTAGGACCTGAGCAGTTCGGTGTCCGTCCCCACTCTTCCACTACGTGTGCAATAATAAGCCTGATGCACTTTGCCTGTTCAACCCTCGAGCAGTCCAGCGTCTCGGGCTTACAAGTGTTGGCTTACGATTATTCAAAAGCGTTTGATATTCTTCCCCATGATCTTATTTTGAAACAACTGGAAAGCCAAAAATTTCCCTCTGGTTTTGTGGAATGGACAGCTGATTACCTCCAGGAGAGATACCAAGCCGTGAGAATTGGAGCGACAGTAAGCAATTACTTGCCAGCAACTTCGGGAGTTCCACAAGGCTCCGTGCTCGGTCCACTCTTATTTTGCATCTCCATCGCTAGTTTGAAACCAGTGCATCAATCTACCAAGCTGATAAAGTACGTTGATGACGTGACTTTGTGCATTCCTCTATTCAAGTCTAGTGACAACAGCCACGTCGTGAGGGAGCACAGTCATTTTTTGCAATGGTCTTCTCAGAATGGCTTCTCCGTTAACTTCAACAAGTGCAAATCACTCTTCGTCAGTAAGTCAAAGGAGCAAGCAGCGATTCCTCTTGGCACAGTTACCCACGTACAATCTTTGAAGTTGCTCGGCGTAACGCTGAACGAATCGTTGACTTGGAATGACCACATCCGGAGCGTCATTTCAATTGCTTCAAAGCGGATGTACGCTCTTCGAATACTCAAGCCAGTTCTCCCTAGACATAGCTTGAAAATGGTCTACAAAGCTCTCATTCGATCGATACTCGAATACAGCTCGCCTGCTTTCGGAGATTTGCCACGTGGCCTCACAGCAAGGTTAGATCGAATTCAGTCTCGCTGCCACCGCTTAATTTGCGGTACAGAATGCGATTGCAAAGGTTTTGACAACCTCGAGGAGCGGAGAAAGGCTGCCTCAATGAAACTGTTCGTTAAAGCTGCATTATCTACCCGCCATGTCCTTCATCCCATCATCCCAGCTCCATCCAAGCGCTCAGCTCGCTTTATTCAGCCACACGCAACAACATCAAGGTTCTTGAACTCTTTCGTCCCTCACACGACCATTCTGATAAACCACACATAAGATATTACTGTATGCTAAGTTGTGTTTCGATTGTCGTATATCCTGTAGTGTGATATGTGATCTGCCTATGACGCTTCTTAACTTTGCCATTTCAAATTGTTATTCCTCATTGATGACTGTATATTTCTCTGATATGCTGTGATTTTCAATACCTAAACAAAGATATATCTATTCTATTCTGTTCTAGAGTAATAGAGCAAGTAAGTATCACTGGAATTTACGTTTTTGTAATTCATAAAAAAAGACTAATATTATGTGAAAGGGGTAAAATTTGGGACCAATTAACCCTTATCCATATGAACTTTTGCGGTAACGCTAAACGTATATGCGTTACATTTTGTAACATTTTCTTAAAATTAAGATTTAGACCCAAATTAGAGAAAAAATAAGAAGAAACATATGAAATGATTTACATACATTGTATTTCGACTACGAAACCTTCAATTAGTAAACATCGTAGGCCCCTACATGTGCATAGTAAAACATGTCAACATACAAAAGTACATGTAGATGAAAATTTCATTACTGCAAGCATGATAGAGTTTTTTTCAGAACTCCAAGCATAAAATTTTACAGAACTTACTTAACACAAAAGTACACAAGCCTTGTTTCACTAACTGCCGGTGCATAGGACACACGTACATGGCACAATAATCATATTTGCTGCGGCTTGTTTTGCCACATCCCACACATCTGCTGACGGAGCTTTGCTCTAGATGTCTTGGTGACGTCACAGGAAAGAAGCCATACAGTGAGCCTGCTTCTTTGATGGGTCGTTTCAAAAAA
>JBCCWR010000208.1:0-2554 GCA_039193385.1 Verrucomicrobiota bacterium
ATGCACACCCAAAAAAACGGAGTGTGGCTTCACTCAATAAGGACGGAGTATAGTGTCACTATTTTCCAGTAATTATGGAAAAATTTATCCCATATTTCTAAAATGTCGCGTACATATATTAGATCATACTGCCAGCAGGCCCAGCTAGAGAACAGGAGACTAACCTTTCGTATCATCTCTCTCTTTTTGGACAGGCGGCTACAAAGGAACTCTGGATCCTGTGCTGGTGAATCCACTCGCCGACAAGCTCTTCAACCGCTTCAACGCCGTAGGCCCCGCCGAATTCCCGGACAGAGGGAACTCTGCCGATGGTGTCTCCATGGGAACCTACAAACAAACAATAACGCAATGAAAAACATAACGAAGAACAGTTAACACTCAACGACTACTCAAGTGGATATAGCGTAAGCTTTTTGTACTTTCTTGCAAGAGGAGGATGCGATTGTTTTAAAATACATGACAATGCCAGGCTTTGTTGTACTTTTTTTAGTGGCCTTCCTATGATCAGCACGAGGCCGTGGCTGCGTTTCTATCGCCGAACACACAGCAAACCCCGCCGCATACATGCTCGGAATGCGCCGGCGAGGGGTCTTGATATCCATTCAGGACGTGCAGACGTCAGAGCTCGCTGAGAGAGCAGGCAGAGTTCAGCTGAGCGACATGCGAAGATGCAAACACAACCCACACGACTTCAGAGACGTCGAAAAGAGAACTGCGTTTGATCTGTCATTCTTGCACGGACCACCAAACGGAAAATAAAAATGGGCGCCGTATGATGTCATTGCGCCCCTAAACCCCAACTACGATGATGATGGAAAATAAAATGTGTCGCTTGTTTTGAAATTTCTCTTAAGTACCTAACTTCCCTGCAGTCGTTGTCAGCATTCGTTGGCAGTCTTTAACTTAAGGGTAAACGTTTCTATGGAAGGCTTTTCTGCCGACTTCTGCGACCCATGAATGTGTTGCACAAGATAATCGGATGATGCACGTCTTTAACGACAAGGCAGGAGAATGGGTGATGCCTGGCTAGCCCTGCCTGGCTAGGGTGATTTCCAGGTGGTGTACCCTCTTTGGGTCGTGCCGCTCGAAATTTAGTGCCCTACGCCGTTGAGCCTAGCGGACCTTCTTACCCTGGTGGACACGAAAAAATTCTTTCGGGTGAATAGAAAGTACCTGGTTCAGATTAATGCCATAGAACGTTTTAAGTCGGACAACGGCAAAATTGAACTTCACCTCAAACCTTCACCAAAAGAAAAAGTAAGCGTGAGCAAAGAAAATGCCCCCAACTTTCGCACATGGATTGAGGGGCTAAGTTAGTTCAATACTTCATAGGTCAGAATATCAAAGGATTTATCGAAAGATTCGCGTTGTATAAGTTCCATTTTTACAGATGCTTTGGAGTCACCAAAGATTCGGACGCCACCCCCCAATACTATAGGATTAAGCTTTAATTTGATGGTATCAATCAGCCCCTGTTCCAACAGCCAGCCTGCAAACTGACCACCGCCACATAAATACACATCAGATGGGGAGTCATTTCTTATTTTTTCAATATTCCCTGCGCTGAGCTCTAAACATTGTACTTGATCATGCTTTACGTTAAACTCCAGGGTGCTCGAAAAAATAAAATGCTTCATGTGTAGGTATGCGGGCTGTCCGGGTTCCAGACCATATTGGTATCCAAACTCATAGGTGTTTCTGCCCATAATTACGGTTTGGAAGCTTTGAAGATCGCTATGGTATTTATCCACTGCGGGGCCTTCGAGCTGAAACTTGCTGATATCACAATTAGGCCCTGCAATAAAACCATCAATAGAGGATGCCACATAATAAACTATCTTTTTCATACGTAGAAGGATTTAAGTGTTAATAATAAGAGTATAATAGCTACTGGCACCAGACAGATGACACCATGCTCTAGGCTCCAAGCCCTAAGCACTATGCCCTCGACACCAAGCCCTAAGCTATACCTGAACGGTCTTCCAGTTGCCTTTTCTGAAAATAAAAATGCTTACGATAGCGTAGAGAACCAGCGCAATAGCAATGGCCAGGAAAATACCGAAAGGGCCAAAATCAAACGTTCGGGAAAGTATCCAGGCCAATGGTACTTCAAACAACCAGAAGCAGAAGAAATTAATCACGGTTGGCGTTTTTGTATCACCTGCCCCGTTAAAAGATTGACCGATTACCATGCCGTAGGCAAAGAATACGTAGCCAAAACAAATAACTCGCAATGCCAATGCACCATATTTAACGACTTCATCGACATTAGAAAACATGCCGACAAACTCCTCTGCCCATATCCCAAAAATCAATGATACCAGGGCCAGGAAGATCATGTTATAGTAAGCGCACTTCCAGACAGATTCCTCCGCCCGCGAAGGTTGTTGAGCTCCCAGGTTTTGACCGACCAATGTGGCTGCGGCATTGGCAAGTCCCCATGAGGGCAGAATAGTGAACATGATGATTCGGAAGGCGATCGCATAACCGGCCAAGACCTCACTGCCGAATACGGCACTGATCCTCACCAAAAAGAGCCAGCTCAAGGTGCCGA
>JBCCWR010000209.1:0-2534 GCA_039193385.1 Verrucomicrobiota bacterium
AGAAAATTGCATCCAGGATTCACCGCTTATCCTTTACCAATTCCTCCATGATCGTGTCCAACAAGCCGCCTATTTGCTGATTCCTGAGCAACAGAAGAAAATAACTCATTATCAAACTGGGAAATTATTATTACAGCATACTCCGCCAACTAAATGGGAAGAAAAGGTATTTGATATAGTCAATCAACTTAATGAGGGCATAACACTAATTGAAACTGAAGTAGAACGAATAAAATTAGCTGAATTAAACCTCATTGCAGGGAAGAAAGCTTTAGCTGCAACTGCCTATGCTGCTGCTGCAAAATATTTAGATTTCAGTATAAAATGCCTTAATAATGCTGACTGGGAAAGTCATTACAGCCTAATATTATCTGTCCATGAAACCGCGATCAAAGCAGAGTATCTTAACATCAATTTTTCGCACGCTCAAAAGTTGGCGAAATTTGTTTTAGAACAAACGAAAGGTGTACTCGATCGTGTAAGAATTTGTGAATTACAAATTCAGATGTATATGGCTCAAGCGGAAATGCCACAGGCACTAGCTGTAGGTATTTCTGCCTTGAAAATTTTGGATGTTAATTTAAACTATGCACCTAAAGCTTCAGACGTTCAGTTGCCAAAACTGTCTGATATAGAGTCACTACCCATAATGCAAGATGTTCATCAGATTGCAGTTATGCGTATATTGATGGCAATTTTAGCACCTGCTTATACAACAAGACCTGAGCTTTTATCTCCAATTGTTCTGACAATGATTGATCGGAGTTTGAGACAGGGGCACACTTCACTGACTGCCTTTTCCTATGTATTTTATGGCTTATCACTATGTGGATTCGAGAAAGATTTAGAGAAGGGATACTACTGTGGCTTACTTGCCTTAAAAGTATTAGATAGATTCTCCGCCAGAGAGTTAGAGTGTAGAGTTAAAAACTTATTTAGTGTTTTCATAAAACCTTGGAAAGAGCCTTTATCGGACAGTATAGAACCACTCAGGGAAGCTAGAGAAGTTGGCTTTGAAATGGGTGACATTGAGTATGCAAGCTATGCAACAGCTCATCGTTGTACGTACCTTTTTCTAGCTGGGAGAAGTTTAATAGATTTACAAGAAGAACAACATATTGCCATGGTAATTCTACAGCGGATCAAGCAAGAACATTCCCTTGGTCATGCTAAAATCTGGCAGCAACTTGTTTCTAATTTAGTGCAAGATGTTGCCGAGCCTCAGAAACTTTCAGGCAACTACTTTGATGAAGTAGAAATGTTGCCTACCCTTTGTGCTGGCAATGATCGTTCTCTACCATTTACAGTTTATTTGGCCAAGTGTATTATAAGCTACTTGTTAGGGGATTATTCATGTGCCGTTGCCTCAGCAGTAAATGCAGATCCTTATTCCGATGTTGCAATTGGAATCACAGCAGTAACCTACAATTTTTATTATTCTCTTGCGTTGCTCTCCAGCTGTAGTGACTTGTCTGTATTAGAAAATAGTCATACTTTGACTGTTGATAATAAATATACAGCTCTACTAGAGCGAGTAGAGTCCAATCAGAAGTTGATGAAAGAATGGACTCTACTTGCGCCTGAAAACTGTGAGCATAAATATCGATTAGTAGCAGCAGAAAACCATCGAGTATTAGGACGAAAAGTAGAAGCTCTTGAGCTGTATGATCGCGCTATTTCTGGAGCTAAAGAAAATAGATACCTGCAAGAGGAGGCCCTTGCCAATGAATTGGCGGCCAAATTCTATCTGGACTGGGGGAAAGAGAAAGTTGCTGCAGGCTATATGCAGGAAGCCTACTATTGCTACTCTCGCTGGGGAGCTAAGGCGAAAGTTACCGATTTAGAAACCCGCTATCCTGAACTACTGCACCCCATTTTACAATCGTCAGCTTCATCAGAGGATGTATTGAACACCCTGATGACCTTGACTGCGCCGACAACTTCAATTCATACCAGCACACACCACAGCTCCAAAGGCACTGGCCTTAATCAGGCTCTTGATTTTGCCAGCATCCTCAAAGCCTCGCAAGCGCTGTCCAGCACGATTCAGTTAGACGAACTACTGCGTGAGCTGACCCAAATCATCTTGCAAAACTCAGGGGGCGATCGCTGCGCTTTAATCCTCCCGGATGAAAGTGGCGAATGGCAGGTGCGGGCGATCGCAACCCCTGAAGAAACCCACCTCTATGCAGAACCCTTGACCGATAATTCGAATGTGCCGGTCAAACTAATTCAATATGTCAAAAACACCCAAGAAGCGATTGTCATTGATGACTTAAAGACCGAACTACCCGTTATTGATGACTATCTCAGACAGCACGAGCCCAAAAGCGTTTTATGTTTACCCCTGCTCAATCAGGGGCATCTCACTGGCATCTTACATCTCAAAAATCAGCTTACGAGTGCTGTATTTACTAAAGATCGACTTTTAGTACTCAATTTTCTCTGTACCCAGGCAGCCATTTCCTTAGAAAATGCCCGGCTTTATCAAAAATCCCAACACTACGCCAAACAATTAGAACAGTCTCAATTAC
>JBCCWR010000210.1:0-2520 GCA_039193385.1 Verrucomicrobiota bacterium
ACATTTCACATTATAAGAGATCTGTTTCTTGCGGGAGCAGTTTACCTTGATTTAAAATCTCCAAAAACAGAATATTCCGAAATCAATACCTGAACCTACAATTTCTAAAGGTGTGTTACCAAAATCTAATTGGAAACTACCGAAATCTAATTTAACCCTGCCGTTTACTAAAAAGTGTGTAAAATGGATGGATGGAAATATATTTTTATCGCGGTTAAAACGATAAGAGATGGGTTAGCCGTAAAAAATTAGATGAAAGAGACAGTTCAACGAGCTATGAACAATTGCGGCTAATACCAAAACTCGCACTAAAACCCTGATCAATCGGGGTTTTTTTTGTGGGTTATTCGAATATAACTTCTATTTCAATTTTTTCTGGGATGTCAAATTTCTAAACTAAGTAATCAGCTCTGGGACTAACCAGGGATTTACCCATTATATTTATTGTATCATTGAGGAGACATTAATTCGTCGATTTACATGAAAACTAAGATTACCGAACTTTTCGGTATTGAACATCCCATTATACAAGGGGGAATGCATTACGTTGGCTTTGCTGAACTAGCCGCTGCTGTTTCAAATGCTGGAGGCCTAGGAATTATTACGGGACTTACCCAACGCACCCCTGATGACCTTGCCGCCGAAATAGAGCGTTGTAAAACCATGACTGATAAGCCCTTTGGTGTTAATCTCACCATTCTGCCAATGGTGAATTCTCCTGACTATCCTGGCTATGTGAGAGCAATCATTGAAGGTGGAGTGAAGATTGTCGAAACAGCAGGACGCAGTCCTGAACCCTTTATGGATGCTTTAAAAGCTCACGGAGTGAAAGTGATTCATAAATGCACAAGCGTTCGCCATGCATTAAAGGCGCAAAAAGTGGGCTGCGATGCCGTGAGTGCCGATGGATTTGAGTGCGGTGGTCACCCTGGCGAAGATGATATTCCAAATTTCATTCTTTTACCGAGGGTCCAAGAAGAGTTAGAAATCCCTTTTGTCGCTTCTGGCGGAATGGCGACGGGCTCTCAGTTAGTGGCTTCTCTGGCTCTAGGTGCAGAAGGTATCAACATGGTGACCAGATTTCTCGCAACAAAAGAGGCACCTGTTCACGATAATGTGAAGGAAGCCATCTTGAATGCCACTGAGCTCGACACTCGTTTGATCATGCGCAGCCTAACGAATACAGAACGCGTGATGAAAAACAAAGCCGTTGATGAACTGGTAGCGCTGGAAAAGGAGAGGGGAGATGACATCTCTTTCGAGGAAGTGGCACCTTTTGTCGTGGCCAAGTACCGTGATATTATGAAAAAAGGTGAGATGGACGCAGGCGCCTGGAGTTGTGGTATGGTGGTTGGCCTAATCAACGACATTCCAACATGTCAAGAACTGGTCGATCGAATTATGGGCGAAGCACATTCTATCATTCATGATAGGCTTGGAAAAATGTCAGCTTAACGTTTGCGGAGTAGAAGTCTTACAGCATAAGGTGAAAGCTTTCTTTCGGTCTTTCCAATAGATTAATTTGGCGCAACAGTTTCAACCGTTTCATCTTGAGATGAACGACTAATTGACTCTTTACCGTTATAAACAAGTCTAGTTGACCAAGGAATTGGGTTTCTTAATGCAAAGTGAGCCATGCATCCATTTTCAGCTTCATCAAGTAGGTCTTTAATACGATCCTCTGGCTCTGGACTTTCAATCATTACGTGAGTTTCTACTACATCGCACCCCCCATCAGTCATGTAACCATGCTCGCGCATATGACCAAGATTTGTTTTGAAAACTATGCGTTGCTCAAGCTTTAAGCTATCCACCTGAATCTTGCGTGCGTTGAGAATATCAGTCAGATGTGTCATCAAGCAAAAGCCTATACCTGCTGAAAAAAAGGCTAGAGGAGGTGGTGCTGTGTCTTCTCCCACCGGAGGCTGCTCATCACAGTATAGTTTTACTGGACTAAATCCAGGAATATTCACAGAGACTACTCCAGTTTTACTTTGCATTTTACCGGCTTCTGCACTTAGATTTACTTCAAATCGGTAAGGCTCTGGATGACGAGCTTTGTCGAACTTTGTTGATTCGTATTGAGTTTTGGCGGGCTGTTCATCACTAAGCTCTCCGACGTGATAAAATTTCTTCTCTGACATGCTCTTGATTGACGTTAAATCGTGTTTTCGGAATTCAAGGGAAACGAAAATAAACAGACGTGAGAAAAATTCATGTCGGCTATGATTCAACCTAGCGTATTTCTCTATTTTTCGTGTCTAGCTATCAATAGAATTTCGGATTAATTGGAATGTATTTCATCCCTTTCATCAAAAAAACAGCCACTCTTTTTTTGAAGTGGCTGTTTAGCAAAATGCTTAGTTGAATTTATTAATCTACGCGACTCATAGTCGTTTGAAAACCGCCTTGACTGAAGGTCAGACTGTTTTCGTCTTCGGGAATGATGGTTAGAGTCACTCCAACGTCCAGATCTCTTAGAGCAGAGTCACCTTCTTGAGTGAGCTCACTTCTCATGCC
>JBCCWR010000211.1:0-2331 GCA_039193385.1 Verrucomicrobiota bacterium
CCGGTATGATTAGCATTCGTACATGAGATCTTCAGGCCATCATAGGGGAAGGCTGCTATGTATGCATCATCGTCGCCCTTCACATAGATAGGATTTTTGATCTCAAAGTATTGGCGAGGCTCCTCTTGTTTAGCGATCCCCGCGTTCTCGATCAGTTTAGTAAAAAGCTCTGCACTGCCATCGCCGATTGGCGGCTCATTGGAATCCATCTCGATGATTGCATTATCCACACCCATCCCACGTAAAGCAGAGAGCAAATGCTCTACCGTATGTATTTTGATAGCGCCTTCACTAATAGTCGTTGCTCGTTCGACTTGATTCACATGCTTAATGTGTGCGGCAATAACGGGTTGATCCGGCAGGTCGAGACGACGAAATACGACGCCCGTTCCCAGCGATGCGGGTTTTAAGGTCAGGTTGACCTCCTTACCTGTGTGGAGGGAGGTGCCAACTAGCGAAGCCTCTTTCTCCAGCGTATTTTGATATGTGACTGACATTACGCCCTTTTATTAACACGTAAAAAAACATATTGGCAAGTAGTGCCTTCGTCCCTATCAACATTCTTCATGTCTAAAAAACATGCTGGAGAGGCTTGGGCTACCCGCCTGGGGGTCATTTTAGCTGTGACAGGAAGCGCCGTGGGACTGGGAAACTTCCTTCGCTTTCCCGGACTTGCCTCTCAATACAACACAGCTGCCTTCATGGTTCCTTACCTATTATCGTTGGTTCTAGTCGGTCTCCCAATTGCCTGGGCTGAATGGACTATGGGACGCTACGGCGGCAACAAAGGCTATAACTCTGCACCTGGTATTTTCCGCATTATCTGGAATAACAAGTTTTCACCTTACCTGGCAGTTCTCGGACTGATCGTTCCTGTCATGATTTACATGTACTATGTTTTCATCGAGTCGTGGTGCTTGGGCTATGCTTTTCATTATTTAACGGGAACCTTTGAGGAACTGTCGGACAGCGACGGCAAATATCAAAGCTTCTTCAAAGATTACACCGGCATGAATGGAGACGGCAGTCTGTTTAACTTTGGCAATGCCACCATCTGGTTTCTTTTAATATGTGTTGTGCTTAATTTCACTCTCATCTACCGCGGCCTGAGTAAAGGAATCGAATGGTTCTGTACCTGGGCTATGCCCGCCTTGGTCATCTGCGCTATCATTTTACTCATCCGTGTTTTAACACTTGGCACACCTGACCCAGCTCAGCCTGATCAAAACATTCTCAACGCCCTGGCTTTCATGTGGGACCCCACGAAATCTGAAATGGGATTCATGGAATCTTTAACCAACTTCCAAATGTGGATGGATGCCGCAGGTCAGATCTTCTTCTCACTTTCTGTAGGTTTTGGAGTCATCATCACTTATTCAAGTTATTTAAAGAAAAAGGATGACATCGCCCTCAGTTCAACCACATCTGTTGCAGGCAATGAATTCTGCGAAGTTTCACTCGGTGGGATGATTATCATTCCCGCTGCTTTTATTTTCCTGGGAGCGGAAGCGACTAACGCTGTAAAGGGCAGCACCTTCGGCCTAGGATTCATGGCCCTACCGGAAGTTTTTGAAACCATGCCAGGCGGACGTTTTTTTGGTTTTATCTTTTTCTTCCTTCTTTTTTTAGCCGCCGTAACAAGCTCCCTTTCCATGCTTCAGCCAGCTATTGCTTTTCTAGAAGAAGGACTCGGATTAAACCGTAAAGGGTCTGTTGCGCTTCTGGGATTCATCACACTCGTTGGAACAGGCTTCATTGTCTGGTTCAGTGCTGATGCGAATGCTCTCAGCACCATTGACACCTGGGTGGGTACCATGTGCATTTATACACTTGCTACGATTCAGGTTATCCTCTTCAGTTGGGTCTTTGGAGTAGATCGAGGATTCAAAGAACTGCACGAGGGAGCTGAGATTACCATCCCGAGCTTCTTTAAGTTTGTTCTAAAATACGTCACACCCGTCTTTTTAATAGGGATTTATATTTTCTGGCTTTGGGGCAAAGTCGCTAAGCCCATGATCACGGATGGTTTTCGCGGACTCCAACAAAGTATTTTTCCAGATCTGGTTGCAACACTCTCCATTATTTTTATTCTTCTCGTTATAGGTCTCTTTCTCCTTTTAATCGGACAGGCAGTTGGCAAATGGAAAAAACAATCTCCTGAACAAGAAACGGAGGTGCAAATATGAGTGCAATCGGTTGGATCATTATGCTGGCTGCTGTTGGCGGTACTACGACATTCTTCTTGCTCTGCATCACCAAAGTTCTGAAAAGCCCAGGGGCTGAGAAACGTATCAACCCTGCTATGGAACTCGATACGCCTGACGCTCACAA
>JBCCWR010000212.1:0-2278 GCA_039193385.1 Verrucomicrobiota bacterium
CCTCAGGGCATCAAATTCAATCCTCCTAGGTATCTTTTGAATACCGGAAAGGAGGGTGCAAGGCAAACACTTTCCAATAAACTTAAGCCTTTCAATGAGTGGATATACTTCAAGCATTGTATTGCCGTGTTCTTATAAAGCGCTATGCAATACCATGAATTATCAACCGCACAGATTGCGCCCCAGTAACAGTAGGAGCAGGAAACTGGCGTTAAAGATGGATAATTACTTGACCCGGCACCACCTGGTCTCTTTCCGTACCTACGACTGCCAGCCCCATGAAATTGTGCCCCACGATCCAGGGCCGGATCCAAGGTCGGGGCGATGGTGCGATCGTCCCAACCTTGGGCCGACCTTAAGCACTGGAAAGAAACGCTTCCCGCCGCAGCTGCCGGGCCCCCCGCAAGGGTGCTATGAGTGAAAAGCCCTGTCTGTATATGTATATACTGACTATATAGTGCGTGCGGGGGTGTAGGTGTGGTGGTAACCTGTAAAATGACCCCGGGTTGGCCATGGGGCATAATTTAAACTGAGTTCGATCACATTCAACTTTTATTTCCGCGGGCCCCACCGAGTCGCCGGCGCCTCCCCAGACGACGTGGCCCCGAATCCGGTATACACCGCCTCAGGGAGAAGATCCTGATCCGCCTCTGCCACGAGCACGGGAAAAAGGTACGGCTGCTGAGGGTGTCCAATAGTTTTCTACTTTGGAGCCAAGTTTGAGGCCTATCCGTAGAACCTACGTCACATGGGATCAAGGTGGATGAATTATTCACCCATTTCGAAAATTGCTTAAAACACGAGCCCAATTAGATCTAAAACAATAAAAAGCCGTGAAGTGTGCTGTCTTGGAACTCAAACGATATATGACAAGGCCTTGAAAGGTCAATTCGTGACTGGGTTATGATTAGCGTGAATGTGTATTTGCTCGAGAACTTTCGAATGGTGCTTAGACTCTTGATCTATCTGTCCTAAGCGAGTTACGCCCAGTTTTGTGAGGACTGGTTTTAGGAGCAGAAAATAGCATTACTTATGTTTAGCAGCGTCGTAAGTCTGACCTGATCTGGTAATTTGGTTCATAAAGTGTCAAATTAATCACGCTGCCGACGTGCAAAGAGACGCACTCCTCAGTCAAATATGCTTCCAACTATTCGCGAAAAAGCCCTTCACTTAAGCGGTGAAATCTGAATGTTAGAAGTCAAAAGTCATGAAATCATTCAAAGCTTTTTATTTCCAAATTTTACCATATGCATTTATTTTGTTACATCGCAATGACATAGCAGTGACATCTCGGCTAATCTCGCCCCGTTAACCAACAATTACCCCGCACACCCCGTTACGAGGTAACCCCGTTGTTAACCCGTACACCAACAGTTTACAACCAAACAATGCACATGTAATGAATACGTTTATGATCATATATATGGTTTCAATCAGGCAACTGCCCCATGTAAGTATATCATCTGGGGCTGACAGGAATATCACTTCTAGCATGGTCTTACTCCCAGATTGAATTTGTGTATGAGCTGCTTCCCCAGAAATCGCATGCATTGCATGATATCTCAGATAAATATCATCAGATTAAATCAATAAAAGAGTGATTCGCATAAAGATTAAATGATAGATAAGACATGTTCCTTTTAGCATGCACGGGAGTTGCCTACTCATGATGGTTGATAAAATCCGGGCTAGTTTTAGGGGTCCAGCATTCCTGCTAGAGAACAGTCAGCATGCAGAGAGAAATCCTTGCAGCCTCGCGCTAACGCTCAGTACTCTGTGTGGGCAGCCGCTGAGCGCAGTTGCAATCACTTCCTGGGTTCTTCCATGGCTCACCAACCGCAAAAGAACAATCCAACACCAACCCAGAAAAGAAAAGAAAAACATCAGCACAGTTTTAGAAGACTCCTTCACAGACATTTTGGTTTGAAAGTACTAACATCTAGACGATCAATAAAGCTTTTCATCTGCTCTATGTTGCAATATATGCAACATCAGAAAATGTGATATTGCATATGGTACTGGCAAATTCTAAATGCAGCCATTGTTGCCAGTAAGTTCCCGGTAAGTGTGTCCACCGGCAGCCTCGGTACGCCCTTGTGCCTGATTGAAATAAACATATTTTCAATTGATATCCTTATTGCGCGTTTTGTAATAAAAGACGCGAGCTAACATGCTATAGCTTACATGCTACTACCAGCTTCCTACAATGATAAGCAATTTTCTCGCAAAGGCAGCAGCAGCCACCATTCATTGCAATAAGAATACCGTCATAAAAAAC
>JBCCWR010000213.1:0-2269 GCA_039193385.1 Verrucomicrobiota bacterium
GAAATTGTATTACCCAAGCCTGGAAGTAATGGAAGAGTTCCAGCTAGAGAGTTAAGAAAGTTCTTCGATATGCTTTTGGAGGGAGGCGAGTTAGATGGAGTTCGACTTTTGGAACAAGCGACTGTGGAGGCTTTAACGGCGGGGCATCGGATAGGTATGATGGATCATACCTTTCGCTTCAAAATTGATTTCGGCTTAGGCTTTATGAAACAATCCATCCACTATGGAAATTTAGAACAACCTTATGGCTTTGGACAGCATGCATCCAGCAGAGCCTATGGACATGGTGGCGCAGAGTCAGCTCTGGCTTTTGCAGATGCAGAGCATCAATTGACGGTAGCTTTTCTTTTTAATGGGATGCCTGGAGATGCCGCCCATCAACAGCGTGCGCGTTCCCTTAGCGAAGCGATTTATCAGGATCTTAACCTTGCTGAAATGAAAGCCTAAAAATCCTCAACTCCTATTCTCTATCAGTTAAAACAAAATCTCTATTATCCCAAATGGCCGTTCCCGAACTGGCCTTGAGAAGACGTTCTTTAATGGCTCGTCCCAGATTTTCATCAGGGACAGGGTCACAGAAAATTTTCTTGGCAGGTGATTGATCGAGGGCTCTAAGCGAGGAAAAGAGATGGGCCGCAGCTTCACGAAAAGAGGTGTTTGGTGTGAGGGTTTTAGAATATTGAGGAAGATGATTGGTTCGATTCCAAAATAAGTAGGCATATTCTTTGGGCAGTGATTGAGTTAAGGGGGCTTCCGCTTCCAGAAGATAAAGCGGTGTGCGAGGTGCGTAGTGATTTTTTAACATGCCTGGCGCGACAGGGTGGCTGGTTTGTTCAGGAGGCGCAAGTGAACCTATTTTTTCCATGATCTCTTCTTCCGTGATGGCTCCTCTGCGTAATAGAATGGGCCTTGGTCCTGAGCAATCGATAATGGTTGATTCGATGCCTAGATGACAAGGACCTCCGTTTAATATCAAGGGAATGCGTTGGCCAAGTTCTTCATCGACTGCTTCTGCTGTAGTAGGGCTGATGCGGCCGAAGAGATTTGCGCTTGGTGCTGCAAGTGGTTTGCCATACGTATTTAATAATAATTGTGCTGTGGGATGATGGGGACATCGAATGGCCAGGGTAGGTAGATTGGCTGTAGCTAATTCTGGAATGATATTTCGCTTGGGTAGTATCAAGGTTAAAGCACCTGGCCAGTAAGCTTGGATAAGTGTTTGTATAATAGATTTGTTTTTTTCCGGTATAACGGCCAGCTCCTGGAGTTTTTCATAAGCATTTGTATCAGCAATATGAAGAATAAGTGGATCAAATACAGGGCGGTTTTTAACTTCAAAAATACGTGCGATGGCTTGGGTGTTTAAAGCGTTTCCTGCAAGGCCATAGACAGTCTCTGTAGGAAGGCCAATACATTGACCCTCGTCTAAGATCTTTATGGCTAGCTGAATATTTTCTTCATGTGGTTCTAAAACCATCAGGGAATTTATATTCAGAGACTAGGTTGAAACAAGCTTGCGTTTTACGCATGTAGCATTTAAAGCAGGATTCGTTTATGCATAGAGATGAAATTCCAGGACTATCATCTGCGGTTATACATGAAGCTGCACAACGCGCATTAGATGAAGATAGAGGATCTTTAGATATTACCAGTCAATCAGTCATCCCCGAAGATCTTGAAGCTAAGGCACGCCTTTTTATTAAAGAAGAAGGTGTTTTGAGTGGGGTGGCTCTTGCTGTAGCAGTTTTTCATCTGGTCAATGCGGAGCTGAAAGTAGTGGTTAAGAAACAGGATGGAGACCTTTTGCGATCAGGTGATACTATTTTGGAATTGGAAGGCAAGGCTCGAGATATAACAACGGGCGAGCGGGTTGCTTTGAATTTTCTGCAACATCTATCAGGTATTGCTACAGAAACTGCAAAATACGTAACCGCAGTAGGCGCTCATAAAGCCAGAATTTTAGATACAAGAAAAACGATTCCCGGTTTGCGTGTTTTACAAAAGTATGCGGTTCGATGTGGTGGAGGAATGAATCATCGCGTAGGTCTTTATGATGAATTCATGATTAAAGATAATCATTTTGCTATGGCCGCTTTGCAGGGACTTAGTATGGCCGATGTTGTACGGGAAGCTAAAAATTTTGACTCTGAGAAAAAGCTTACGGTTGAGGTGGATAATCTGGATCAAATTCATCAGCTGATGGACTTAGACATTGACCAACTTCTTTTGGATAACATGAGTTGTCAACAGATGGAAGAAGCTGTGCAGC
>JBCCWR010000214.1:0-2238 GCA_039193385.1 Verrucomicrobiota bacterium
AACAGACGTGTCTTTTTCTGAAGATATTAACGTAATAAGCGTAGACTTACTAACATTGCCGGATCAAGTAGCTTTTGATTGTGACTACAACGCAGAACAACCAGCATATGTGATTTATACATCGGGTTCTACAGGACAGCCCAAGGGCGTGGTGATAAGCCATTCATCTGCTTCAAATACGATTAATGATATCAACAGTAGGTTTAACATCACAAGTAAAGACTCGATCCTTGCCCTGGCACAGTTGGGATTTGATCTTTCGGTTTACGACGTTTTCGGAGTACTTGCCGCTGGCGGCAAGCTGGTATTCCCTCAACCTGACCGTCAGACTGATCCTTCACATTGGGTAGCATTGATGCACCAACACAAAGTGACGATTTGGGATACCGTACCCGCCCTTATGCAAATGCTGGTGACTTATCTTGATTCAGAAAAAGAAGCAGATTTGCCTGCGTTTAGATTAGCGTTGCTTTCTGGCGACTGGATACCCTTGACATTGCCGGATAGATTGAAAAAGCTGCTTCCGAAGGTGCAACTTATCAGTCTTGGTGGTGCCACAGAAGCCTCCATCTGGTCCATTTACCATACTTATAACGGGTTACAACCCGATTGGACAAGTATTCCTTATGGACGGCCACTCGCAAATCAGGGTTTTCGGGTATTGGATAAAGACCTGCGGGATTGTCCGGAATGGGCTATCGGAGAGCTTTATATTACCGGGCAAGGACTGGCAATAGAATACTTCAATGATCCTGAAATGACCGAAGCCCGGTTTTTTGAACACCCGCGAGATGGCCAACGCCTGTATCGAACAGGCGATCTGGGAAGGTACTTACCGGGAGGCGAGATTGAATTTTTAGGCAGAGAAGATAATCAGGTAAAAATAAGAGGTCATCGCATTGAATTAGGTGAAATTGAATCTGCCTTGCAACAACATGCTTCAGTTGGTAACGCAAAGGTGGTGTTAGAAGGAAAAGAGGAAGAACGTGCTCTTATGGCTTTTGTAGAACCGGCGATAAATAAAGACAGAAATACAGATAAGGAAAGTCAATATTTTCAAAAAATAACCGCTGGCATTGAAGAACAAGCTAGCGTTCATATGAACGGACTCAACCGTGAATCTGTAGAAGAAGCGATGCACAATTTGGATACAGCAGTGTTCTATTCAATGCTAAGGGCTATGCATAACATGGACTTCTTTCACCCGGAGAAAAGTTCAACACTGGAAGAAATCCTGAATAGTGACCAAATTCTTCCGAAAAACCACTGGCTGGTACGTCGTTGGGTGTCCTTATTGACAGACAAAAACTTGTTGAACCAACAAAAAGATGAAGGTCTCCAATGTATGGTGGATGCCACCGAAAAGGAAGAAAACGAGCACTGGGAAAAAGCAGCATCCTCATGGACAGCGGATATGGGGTCAGCTAAGTTTATAGAATATATAAGAAACAATACCAGAGTACTTCCTGAACTTCTAAATGGCAAACAAGACCCAGTAGCTTTACTTTTCCCTGAGGGCAGCGATGAATATGTGGAAGCGCTTTATTTTGAAAATGCTATGGTCAATTATCTCAACAAGGCCATCTGTGCTTTGCTGGCGCGACTTGCAGATGAAAAACAAGGTCATCTGCGCATTTTAGAAATTGGGGCTGGTACCGGGGCAACAACAATCAAGATCATTGAGCACCTGAAAACTTATTCTTTTGACTACTTATTTACTGATGTTGCCTCCGCTTTTGTTTCAGCAGCTAAATCCAAATTTTCATCTGTAGAGAACATGAGATTTGGTGTGTATGATGTAGACAAAGACTACCGTAAGCAAGGGCTCGCTCCCAACAGTTTTGATGTAATTGTGGCGGCCGGAGTGCTGGAAAACTCACGAAATATTCCTAACGCCCTTCAGCAAATCAAAGAGCTGGTTTGCCCAAATGGGTGGTTTGTATATACAGAACCAACGCTTGAACATCCCTGGATTTTGGCATCACAGGCATTTATGATGCAGGAGCCTCAAGATGAACTGCGACTCCTTTCCTCCTATTTAGACCGGCAATCATGGTACGACCTTACTGCGGAGTTGGGAAAAGGGCCGGTTTTTCATCTGCCCAAGCCGGAAGACCACATCTCTCGATTGGGGGTACACTTATACGCTACTCAGCTCAAAAATGAACGGACTACAGCCGAAGCTGATAGTATCATGGCGTTTCTTCAAAAGAAAGTACCCCCATATATGGTGCCGTC
>JBCCWR010000215.1:0-2178 GCA_039193385.1 Verrucomicrobiota bacterium
CCTTCCTGACATGCCGAGTCCGACGGTCGGGAGGGTGACTCCGCTCGACGCCTCGTTTGCGGTCGTTTCTTTAGACCTGGCCGAGGGACGCTGGTCGCTCACCGTGCAGTACACCGAAGACGGCCTTCGCGTGCTGGACGAGCAGTTGATTTGTAATTATATGCCCCATGGCATTAGGCACTTGAGTTTTAAGGGTTTTCGATCTGACCCTGTCTTTTAATAAAGATATAATAAGATCGGTGACATATTTTTAGGCTGGTGTGCCGCAATAGCTCAGTTGGTAGAGCAGTTGATTTGTAATCATCAGGTCCGCGGTTCGAGTCCGTGTTGCGGCACCATCCTAAAACTTCTAACATGTCACTTTCATATGCAAAGGCATCCATATTGGGGTGTAGCCAAGCGGTAAGGCAGCGGTTTTTGGTATCGCCATGCGCAGGTTCGAATCCTGCCACCCCAGCCATTTGCATCTTCCGAGATAGTCCGGGTAAGTCCCCTCAACGCGTTGTTCAGCAACGCTTTCGGCTGTAAAATTACTCCAATTTAGTCCCTAAAATTCCAGCATAATCCAGCATGATCGCTGGTGGCGTGCTGGTATTTAGGCCAAAAACACGAAAGGAGTACCAGCAATGAAGCTGACAGACTTAAAATGCAAGGCTTCCAAGCCAAACCTCAATAAGAAAGCACCTACTAAAATCTCTGATGGAGATGGCCTTTACTTTGTTGTTCATTCAACTGGAAAAAAGACGTGGCGGTTTGATTATCGTTATCACGGTAAGCAGAAAACAATGTCATTTGGGCCATACCCACTTGTTTCTCTGAAAGAGGCAAGGGATAAGCGTATTCAGGCGAGAAAGCTACTTAGTGAACATAAAGATCCAATTCTGGAAAAAGATAAATCTAGGAAGATGTCTAAAATTAGTAGCGACAACAATTTCGAAAAAGTCGCTCGCGAGTGGTATGAGAACCGCAAGCACATGTGGAAACCGCGGTATGCGAAAGAGATTATTAAACGTCTTGAAGAAGATATTTTTCCTTTTATCGGGAATTATCCCATTGCCGCTATTGATAGGCCGCTGCTTTTAAGCATTATCCGGCGGATTGAAGATCGAGGTGCTGTTGAGCTTGCAAAACGTCAGTTACAAAAGTGTGGTGAGGTTTTTCGTTACGCAATTGCGTGTGGCATTATTCAGGATGATCCGACATTCAAAATGTGGGAAGCGTTAAAGCCAGTCAAAAAACAGCATTTTGCCTGTCTTGAATTAAAAGAAATGCCTGACTTCTTAAAAGCTTTAGCCCGAAATGATGCAAGGTTACACCGAAGTACGCGGAACGCATTGCGGCTTATTATGCTTACATTTGTTCGGACAAATGAACTTATCAACGCACCATGGACAGAAATTGATTGGGAGAATAAACAATGGATTATTCCACCTGAGCGAATGAAAACAGGTAATGAGCATATTGTGCCTTTATCTCGTCAAAGCTTAGAAATTTTGAATGATCAGAAAGAAATTACAGGTCATTGGCCTTTGATTTTTGCGAGTCCGGTGAAACCTCAGAAGTCGATCAGTAATAATACGATCCTCGGAGCGATCAAGCGTTTGGGTTATCAGGGTCGTATGACAGGGCATGGTTTTCGCGCGTTGGCTATGACAGGTATCAAAGAAGAGCTTGAGTATCCGCATGAGATTGTCGATAGGCAGCTTGCACATGTCCATGCTAATAAGACCAGGAGGGCTTATGATCGGGCTGTGTTTTTGAAAGAACGCACAGAAATGATGCAAAAATGGGCCGATTTAATTGATGAGTTGGGACAGGAGTAAATCATGGTTAAGGCTAAACGTGTAAAAGGGAGCAGAGATGCTCCCACCCTTCCGCCTCTATCTGAGGAAGATTTTCAACCTGCACTTTGGGCAGGAGCAAAAAAAGCGACTTGGGCATTGGAAGAGGCTGCATATTACGCCAATGAAAAAAGCCCCGATGGCCAAATTGATATCCATGGCACAGACGAGGTAAGTCGAACTTATGTGTGGCTTTCTAAAGAAGCTGAACACGGAGAATTGAATTCAAGTTTTAATGAAGACCTTTTTACACCCGGGGATATTCTTAGATATTTGTGGGAAGCGGAGAAGCCAGTATCTTTAAAAATGTGGGCTTTATACACGTATGCAGACAAAG
>JBCCWR010000216.1:0-2141 GCA_039193385.1 Verrucomicrobiota bacterium
CTTGAATAACTTTATGAGTAGAGAAGGAGACATCAACAATAACGCCTAGAGAATTTGCGGCTATCTCTGTGCCGAAAAGGTTAGCGACGACTTTGCTGCTATTACCACTAACACTACTACTTACCTTGTCGCTGAACTGATTTGTAGAAGGCGAAACATTCGCTGGGTCAATAGTTAGGATAGCACCATCTGGAATAGCTTCTATGGTGTGCGTAGACTCTACAGACTGTGCTGTAATGATATCAGCCATATTGGTGTAGATAGGCGCAGTTTCAGCTGGTTCCATAGTAAGCCCGTTATCTTCAGGTACAATGGGGTCAAGGATAGGCTCTTCTAATTCAAGCATTTCTATGTCTTCAGTGAATATCTGCTCATCCTGAGAAAAAATACCAGCATCCAAAAAGCCTTGGTTGGGAATAACGGCTTGAAAGATGACGACACTGCTAAAGATAGAAAATAAAACTATATGGATGATGAGAGAGAAGGATAATGCGCCTAATGATGCCCCAAGATTTTGTTTCGATGATTGTTTCATAGCTTATGGTATTTATCAATAATATCATGATCAAATGGCGTAAAAAAGTTAATTATGGCAATAAATACGAATAAATATAAGTATATGCATTATATTGTGCAACAATACTGTCTCGTGCTCTTGTATTAACTAAACAGATTCGATAATTTCATTGAAAGTGCTACTAGGACGCATGGTGCGGGTAGCGTAAGAATCATCATACATGTAATAACCGCCAATTTCTCCGGTGTGCCCCTGCACATCTATCAGCTCTTGGACTATAGTAGATTCTTTATCGGATAATTCTTTGGCTAAAGGACTGAAAATGGCTTTGAGTTCAGCATCCTCATTCTGTTCGGCCAGGGCCTGTGACCAATAGAGTGCCAAGTAAAAGTGGCTGCCACGGTTATCTATACCGCCAATTTTACGTGTGGGAGATTTATCATTTTCAAGAAATAGTGCTGTTGCAGCGTCTAGTGTTTTTGCAAGGACTTTTGCTTTAGCATTGTCACAGTTTTTTGCTATGTGCTCAAAAGAGACGGCTAAAGCAAGGAATTCACCCAGAGAATCCCATCTTAGATAGTTTTCAGCTACAAGTTGTTGAACATGTTTGGGCGCAGAGCCGCCCGCGCCAGTTTCAAAGAGCCCTCCACCATTCATAAGAGGAACGATGGAAAGCATTTTGGCACTCGTGCCAAGTTCGAGAATGGGAAAGAGGTCTGTGAGATAGTCACGGAGGACATTACCTGTAACAGAGATCGTATCCTCACCTTTATGAATACGTTCCAAGCTATATGTACAAGCCTTGGCGGGCGGCATAATGTGAATTTCCAGGCCGCTGGTGTCGTGTTCTTTCAGGTATACATTAACTTTCTTAATCAATTCCGCATCGTGACCACGCTTTTCATCGAGCCAAAAAACAGCAGGTGTTTCGGTCTCACGAGCGCGTGAAACAGCTAGTTTTACCCAATCACGTATGGGAGCATCTTTGGTTTGGCAGGCTCGCCAAATGTCACCAGCATCGACTTGATGTTCCAGGAGCGTATTTCCAGAATCATCTGTAATACGAATGGTGCCTTTGCCGGGAGCCTCAAAAGTTTTATCATGAGAGCCATATTCTTCAGCCTTTTGAGCCATAAGTCCGACATTGGGTACAGATCCCATAGTGGCTGGGTTTAGTGCTCCGTTCTGTTTGCAAAATTCAATGACTGCCTGGTACACATCAGCGTAACAGCTATCTGGAATAACAGCGAGGGTGTCCTGCGTTTGGTCCTCTTTATTCCACATTTTACCACCTTCACGGATCATGGCAGGCATGGAGGCATCGATAATGACGTCGCTTGGAACATGCAAGTTGGTGATGCCTTTATGAGAGTTAACCTGAGCTAATGATGGTCCATTGGCATAGGCGGTTTGAATATCTTTTTCAATTTCAGCCTTTTTATCTGATGGTAATTGATCCAGCTTTGCTACCAAATCACCAAAGCCGTTGTTAAAATCAACACCTAACTGGCTAATTGTATCAGAGTGTTTTTCAATGAGTTCTTGGAAGAAAACCTTAACGGCATACCCGAAGATAATGGGGTCAGATACCTTCATCATGGTGGCTTTCATATGAAGTGAGAAC
>JBCCWR010000217.1:0-2131 GCA_039193385.1 Verrucomicrobiota bacterium
ATCACAACATCTGCATTTTCCAGTTGCTCATTCAGAATTACTGCAACACCGTTAATATGTTCGGGAACTTCCTCTGCCTGTTCAGCTCCTGGGATAGGCTGCCCTACTTCCAGATGTCCTGCTAGAAGCTCTGGTGTATCTACCACGGTTAGCACTGCATCAAGCTCGAAGTCATTACGAATCTCCGGCCAGTTTAAAGCTGCCATCACAGGCGTCGGCAAAGCTAACCCACTGGTCTCGATTAGAATGTGATCTATCTCGTGCTTGCGTTCTTTTAAACGAAGCATGGTCGGCATAAAGTCGTCTTGAACGGTGCAACAAATACAGCCATTGGGGAGATCATGAATTTCAACACCGCCCTCACTCTCCTGTCCCGCAGCTCTCAGTAAATCACCATCAATGGATACTTCACCAAACTCATTGACTAGAACTGCCAGGCGCTTATCCGGAGTGGTTTTTAAAAGATTGGTAATCAGGGTTGTTTTTCCGGAACCCAGAAAGCCAGTAATAATAGTAACAGGTATCTTCATTCTTTTACTTTCATTTATATTAAACCGCGTTTAAGTCTTCACTGCGGCCAGGTGAACTCCATACGCCTTTATAAAATCATAAATCTCCTCAGGCTCACAAGTAACTCTTGAATATTTCATCTCAGGCCGGTCGAGAATATATAAGCCTACCCCTAGTTCCTGGGCTGCAAGAACTTTTTCTTCAAATCCTCCTTCAACACCGGAGTCCTTGGTAACCAGAGCCGTGATATTCCATTGTTTCATCAACGCTACATTAAACTCCTTAGTAAAAGGCCCTTGCATAGCCAAAATCTGTGCATGCGGTAACCCTAATGAAATCGCTTTTTGCAAAGAGGATGCATCCGGAGCAATCCGTAGATACCAGCGACAGTCCTGAGCATCCGGATGGTTTAAAAAAGGTTCAAGCTGTCGCGAGCCTACAGACAACAAGATATTACCACCTTTTTGAGTCACTGCATCTGCCAACGCTTCTGCGGTATTAAAAGTATAGGCTGTCGAGCAAGTACTCCGCTTGCGCTCAAATCTGATGTAAGGAAGCTCAAGCTGCTGGGCTATTTCCATGAGTTGGGTGGAAATAACGGTCGCATAGGGATGTGTCGCATCCACAATCATTCGGGCTTTTTTATCCTGAAGCAGTTCAGTTCTTTTTTGCTGTCCTATTCTTCCTGCACAAACCTTAATACCGGGAAAGTCATGCAACAGATTCTCTTTACCATATTCTGTTGCTGTCGAGACAACGACATCGCTTTCTCTTTGAAAAATTTCTCCCGCTAACGCATTCCCATCTCGTGTCCCGCTAAATACCCAGACAGCATCCTCAGGAAGATGATGGTAGGTTTCATCGAGGCCGGGAATGGGGTTATAGCCTCGCAGGGTATAAATTTTTCCATCTTTTTCACAGGTATTACGATTACCGATGATCAGGCACGTCAGCATATCGAATTTCTTTTTAGGCAAATCCTCAAGTAGGCAAATGTCAACGTGCTGTTCCTCACGGTACGCATTGCGCACAATCCCACACCAGGTATGCGGATCTTTGTATTGCAGTAAAATTTTTAGAATTTGATAAACGCCCTCCTGCCGCTTCTGACTCTGAACGTTATACAACGCCATGACCATATCAGCCTGAGCCAAGTTCGTGGCACGCGTCTTGATCCACTCCCAAGGGCAGAGTAAATCTGAAAGCGAAAGCGTGGCAAAGTCATGGGTGAGCGGCGCACCTAAAAGCGATGCACAACTATTTGCCGCAGATATTCCAGGGATTAACTCGACTGCAAAAGGTTCTTGCGCATCCATCTGCTCATAGGCTAAGCCCCCCATAGCATAAACTCCTATGTCCCCAGAAGAAACAAGACTTACGCTTTTGCCACGACGCGCCTCGGCTATGGCAGCATTAGCTCTCTCTATCTCCTGAGTTAAAGGAAGTGTGATAAGCTTTTTATCTCTAACCCAATCTTGAACCCAACTAAGATACAAATCATAAGCCACAATGACATCACTGCTCTCTAAAGCCTTTCTTGCAGAAGGAACAATGTAGTCCTGGTATCCGGGGCCAACGGAAACAAGGTATAGCTTTCCTTTCTTTTCTGTCATGACATGTA
>JBCCWR010000218.1:0-2103 GCA_039193385.1 Verrucomicrobiota bacterium
CTTACTACTTGTAAGATAAAGGGAATTGTAAATATTTCGATTTTCTCGAATCAATCAGCTTTCAAAAGCTTGAGTTGAGAACAGTACATCATCTTGCAATTACGCTATATCTCTCACGAAACACTCTTTCCCAAGATGTCAAGACGCATCTTTATTAAATATTCGAAAACTTAAATCTTCCTCGAACTTCCAAAGCATCTACCTTCAGAAGGTATGTTTTTTAATGCTAATTTTTCCACCTCTAATTTAGATAATTTAATTGGCGAAGTAAGCTTCCAGCCTCCAAATCAATTTTCTCTAGTTGCTCGGATGATAATTCTTTCTGCCATTGACCAACTGAACTCGGGCTAGCTTGAGCAATAGCTTGGAGAAATAGGCTACGAGACTGAGGACTATTAATTGATAGAAAATCTAACAAACACTCAGCTTCTTTGCTTGGAGCATTAACAAGAGACTCGTATCTCAATTCATGATATCTATTGGGTGGTAACTGAGAAATACTGGCTAATGCACTTTCAGTAAAACGACGCCATGACCATATACACCGATGTATGTCACTAGTCGATTCAAACTCATTCTCTCTACCTGTTTCCACCCAAAATCGAGGAGATGGCCCGTAGGGATAACCACCTGGCTCAATTTTACCTGATGTAGCTTGTGCCGCTTGTAGCCAGGGCTTCTTACTATGCGAAAGAGCAACATCTCGTCCATCTCTAATAATGTGGATAAACTGAGAGTCTGGGAAAGCCCAAGCCAAAAAATCAATCAAAAAGCAATTTCGTGGCGTCTTCTCAGCAAAGCAAAGATCGGCATCGAGGTGCTGCATCATAAGCAAAGAATAGACTCTGCGATAGAAAGATTTAGCTTTCTCAAAGTCCCATTTCTTTTCGTAAACATAACGAGCTGCAAACTTGGTAGCGATCGGTTCATGGTGATATGAGATTTCTGGTATGCTCGATAAGCTTTCACCCAAAAAAGTAGTACCTGAACGGGGTGCTCCAATAATAAAGATAGACTTCTTTAAGTTTGGAGTCGGCAAATGAACTAGTCGGTCAAGTGAAAAAGAACGCTCTTTCTTTCGATATCTCCCTCGATCTATTTTTGCCGTTTCTTTTAATAGCTTTAGCATTTCAATTTGTTGGTTTGAATGTAAACCTAAAAGCATCTTGTTCCTATGTTCTAAGCTGAGTTCACTATTGATATTATTTAGCTGAGGGTAAGTCAAAAGACTCATGCGACATTAGAATCGCGATAAATGACTAACAGTTGATCATTCTCAGGTTCCTGAATTTCCTGCGAATAGCCATCTGGCCAAACAACTTTTAAGGAGTTGATTTGAGTATTTTTTCCGAGGCCAAAGTACAGACGATAATGTCCTTGGGAATATAAGGAACCTTCAGCCTGACCAATCTGTTGCATCTGTTTATGGCCGTCAGGTGTCTCCACGATAACCTTAGCCCCAATAGCCTGATGATTTCCCTTCGTGCCAACAAGATTGACCTCAAGCCAATGATTTAGCACACGAGAACTTTGATAGAGCGTTAAAGTCCAATTTCTACGGCTTGAAGAACCGGGCAACCTTAGTAACTTAGCTAGGCGATGAACATGGTGTCGGGTTGCTGAAATTAGGTCTAAAGCCCCATCGTTGTTAACATCAAACCAAGTAGGCCTAACCTCAGCTAATAATTTAGAGGGATTATCCTTTAACAAGCCAGTTGTGTGGAAACTGTGATTTGGACTTTGACGATATAAACCATATGGCGCGGCATAAAGATCAACGAAACCATCGTTATCATAGTCAACCCAACTTGCAGTCAAGCTCTTGGAAGGCAAACCCAATTGTTCTGGATCACCTAAGCTATACGTACCACCTTCATTAACAAACAGTACGTTTCCATACATAGAGGCTGCAAAGACATCTATATCGCCATCTGAGTCATAATCTGAGATTGAAAGTTTACCGATCTTGTTGGCAGAATTGAGTCCAATGGAACGCGGCTCAAAATACCCAGCCTGATTTACGTATAGCCAAAACTCTTGCTCATTCTGCCAAAACAAATCCATATCCCCATCGTTATCAGCATCAAGCCATACGAAAGGACC
>JBCCWR010000219.1:0-1875 GCA_039193385.1 Verrucomicrobiota bacterium
CAGCCAGATGCGAGGTTACCGGGCTTGATCCTGCCTGGGCAGACAGACCGGGACCTCGGCATTCTTATCTCAACTACAAAATTGGAAGAATAACCTAAAAACTTCTGAATAGCACCCATAAGACCGTCATTCCTGATGCAGCTAAGCGGAAGTCAGGGATTTCATAAAAGTGATCTCGTGATGTTAGGGATTCACAAATTATTACGAGATTCCTGCGAAAGCAGGAATGACGATTATTCATTCCTCAAAAAAGTACGACGGATCAATCTGGTAGTTATCGTATTGGGTCAAATTATTTTGGCGGATAATTGCAGCGAGTTGATCGGTATAGTCTTTTCCTCTTTCGGAGTAATACTTCAAATGGGGTAGGAGATCGTAGATATTATTATACGCGGTCCGTGCTTTTCTAAACTCACGATAAGGCCTGGCACGACCCAGGGTCTCAAAATAGTCCTCTATCGATTCAGAGATGTCCGAATACTTCCTAAGATGAACATTATCTTCATTAGCCGGTATCCTTGGTTCATCCTCTCTGTAAGCCCATATCCCAAATAAATTATTTCCTTCTCTAAAAAAACGCGAAGAGCCCCAACCGCTTTCCACCGCTGCTTGAGCCAAAATAATACTGTTTGGGTGAGTCATCATTCTACCAACTAGATCTTCCAAATCATTAGCCTTGAAACGCTCTTTTTGGTGCAGATAAAAAGTGGAATCTTCCACCTCCCAATTTACTTTACCGAACAGTGCTCTTATATTTTTCTGATCCTGAGCCAACTGGTATTTAGCGATAAGAATAGCAGGTAGTATGATAGCAATAAAACGATTTTTAGTCTCATCAATATGGTGAGAGTTTAAAGCCGGAATGTTACGGTAAAGGAGAGGTTTGGCCAGAGAATCCCCCAGGGGAACGATTTGATCCGTATTCTCTAAAACAATGACTTCCGACTTAAGTACGCGTTCTTTTTCGCCACAAGCACATAAGATCATTGCAGCCAAGGCCATAAGTGCAATCAACCACCTAATGTTCACAGATATTACCTTAAGCTTATTGGGTCATGAAAGTACAAAATTTGTTGATGACACTTATTTCCCGCTTTCTACGGATTTAACCTTTGTGTCCTCTGGCTTCTCGGTTTGGCTACTAAGTAAGATTTCAACCGCTTTTAAGAGCTGTTCATCTTTTCCTTGTACCAGCATTTCGTAGCTGTTTTTAACCATAACATCCGGTTCCAACTGCTTATTTTCCAGGTAATCACCATTTACATCAATCATACCGACCTGAGGTATTCCGAAGACTAATGATGGATTAATCTGTCGTTCCCACCATACCGCCGTTCCGGTCCCGGGCACGGGCATTCCCACAGTGGTTCCAATATTCAATGCCTTATAGGCATAGGGGAACATGTGAGCGTCCGAATAGTTGCTCTCGCCGGTAAGCACAACAGTAGACCGTCGCCATTTAAACTGGGGTTCAGTTCCTAAATCTTGTCCCCTGGGCATCATACGGATATATTCTTTACCACTCAGAAAGGTGGCCAGATCATCATGGAGCCATCCACCGCCATTGGAGCGGGTATCTACGATAAGAGATTCTTTATCATAATTTTCTCCTAACACTTCTTCGTAGACTGTTTTAAAACTCGGGTTGTTCATGCCTCTTACATGAACGTATCCGACTTTGCCATTGGAAGCTTTTTCCACTTCTTTTTTGCGGTTTTGCACCCATCGCTCATACATTAAGTTGTTTTCAGCTCCTCTGCTTATCGGTTTTATGACCTCATCGAATCGCTTTTTCGTCGATGGATCGAAAAGAGAAAGACGGATACGATCACCTTGCTTACGGTTTAATATATCATGGTGATTTACGGTAGGCTC
>JBCCWR010000220.1:0-1860 GCA_039193385.1 Verrucomicrobiota bacterium
GAGCAAACTTACTCAATTCGCAAAAAGGATGACGAGCCGATTAGTGTTTCAGCCATCTCATTTTGCAAGTTTCGTAGTTCCTATCAGGAACCGCCCAGCTTGTGGAGGGCACTTTCCCAAGTGCGAAATCCTGAAATCTTTGCCTAGACAAGTTTGTATGAATTATTAAAAGTATTCAATCGACCTTGAAAGGGCTGGCTCAAGGCATCTAAAAAATTAATTCTCTAGTCAAACGTAATTGATGTGCGCTGGAGAACGCTAGTCGCCACATCTTAAGAAAAACACAACTGCTCTGAGAGAGTGGTACTATAGCGGCAATGTTAAATATCCATGAATATTAATATATCTTAGCTATAGCTAGATAAAAATCAATGCTTTAGTTCTGATGCTTGGTTGGTAGCAACCTCCGTTTGATTTCTACCCCAAATAACAACGGTTTGGTATCAATGCCTTCTTTTTATAAAATTCTGTTGCCCAATTAGTCCTTTGTAATACTTCCATCCTCTTTGTTCAGCGTCCATTCGTGGATGGTTTGGTTGCCTCTCGTGAGCTGACTGCGTCTGTATTCCTTTGCGCTTTGAGCCACCTCCTTTAATAACCCGATTTAGATATGAGCGTTGTTCCTTCTCAGATCCTCTACTTAGAGCATGGCTCATCAAGACTCTATGCTGAAGCCATTCAGGTTATTGATACTCGCCACCTTTGCTGGGCGAGGCCATCACTGTTGATTCAAGGTCTGCCTGAAAATAGTAATCCAGTTACCCGACAGACGCTTATTTCTGAGGCTGCTCAGATGCCCGACGAATCCGACCTCCAGCTTTACGATCTAGAGGACGGCCCAGACTTGATTTGGCCTCTAGATCTTTTTCATCTTGCCTTCGATGTTGACTTTTTCTCCTTGCTGGTTCATCTCAAGATCAACCCCGATGATATTGCTCAGCGTCGCGGCAGTGGACAATTAAACGAGTTCATACAGAGCTATTGGCATACCCATGCGGATGTCTTTCGCCAAACGGTCGGTGAGCGTTCTTCCTCCTGATTTCCGTGGGGGTAGGGCGCGAACATGTTTGTGCTTAGGGATACTTAGTGATGTAAGGAAGGATGCTAAGTTAACCGAATGACAAGGCTTTAGGTCGATTTTGATGATTGCTCTGTGGCCTTCTGTCGAATGTTGGCTGTTGGGGGCTGACTGGGATCAGCGGAAATAATTCTTGGCTGATAAGTTGCAGTGGACGGAGTGTGACTATATTTGGGGTGGCTGCTGTTTCGCCATTAAATCAGCTTTACCTTTTAGTGTTGCGGTTATTCGCATCTGCTTAGGCATTTTGAAAGTGCTTATTGGGGCTGCTTTTCCAACGGAGTAGTAACAATTTCAAAAGTTTTCCTAAACAACCATTTTTTATAAGTGCACGCCTCATTCCTGTGTTTGGCTCAATGACCGCAGTTATGGGCTCATTGCGTGGTTCCCTGTCCAAGCTATGTCGTTAGGGGATTGGCGTTCTTGAAGTGCCTGAGTTTCCTGGATGCACTCCGAGATATCTGTAAGGCTTTTTGAAAACTTTATGGCCATCGTGGTGCTCATCAACATTCAACCTCTTCTTATTAAGATTTTCTGAATGTTATGACCGAATAAAAGTTGTTTAAAGCTTACGGAATGAATTCATCTTCAAGTGGATTTTATGGTCATAACCCATTGATAAAAATGCGTGTATCAAAGTAGGTTGTTCTATGAATTTAGATGATTAATCGTGAGGAACAAAAAACTTTAATTTGTATCTATATGTAGAAGTGATTTCTGCTCCTGATACCTCTAGATCCTATGCTTTTGGAGTGTTATTTCGGCATTTCGGTTTCCTAGAA
>JBCCWR010000221.1:0-1773 GCA_039193385.1 Verrucomicrobiota bacterium
CTCTGGGCTGTTTGAAATAATCAACAAGACTGTCCCCGGAGTTATAAAGGCATTCCAGGTGATGGTAACCTGATAGTAAAGTACAGCATTCGATAAGCAATATGCATTTGCGGCCGGACTTTCTTCTTTTGTTAAAGAGTGCCATTGTCTATCTTCCCTAGTTAAGCTAATAAACTAGCTTTAGCTACGGCAGCTTTTGCCACCGGAACACGGTAAGGTGAACAGCTAACGTAGTTTATTCCAGCATAATGGCAGAAGTCTATTGATTCGGGGTCTTCTCCTTGTTCACCACAAATGTTTATAACCGACTCACGGGGTTCTGATAAAATCAACTAAATGGTGACCAATGACCTCTTTCCAGATTTCATAACCCATTGAGTTAATGTGCAACCCATCTTCTATGTAGAGTTCGGGGCGCAGGGCACCATCAGTATGAAGCATCGCAGAATAGATATCTATGAATGAGCCATTCTTGCGACTATGTATAAGCTCGGATAAATGTCTATTGAGGCTGATTATTTTCTCCGTAAGATGGTATCTGTCCGGGCTGGGCTTTACACTTATAATGGCTACCGGGATGAACCCGTACTTTCTTTCAATCTTCATTAACAGGCTATCCACACTGCGTAAAATCTCTGCTTCCGGAACAGCATTTCCCAAATCATTGTCTCCTGCATAAAGTACCACTTTAGAAGGGTCAACAAATTCAAAAACTTCCTCAAAGAAATGGTCACACCAAAAATAGGAAGAACCGCCAAAGCCCAGGTTAACGGCGGACACCGGGTGAAGATCGTGTTCCATAGTATCCCAAAGTCGTATGGACGAACTCCCATAAAAGGCAGTCGGTTTCCTAATGTGGTTATAGGTCCTGGATCTCTCCTTTATCTCGAAGATCTCCTCTAACCATCCCTCTTTTTCAATCTCTATCTCTTTGTTCATCCGTTGTTATGCTGCTTAAGCAGGCGTTCTCCCTCGAATCGTGCTCTAACAACACTTTTAGCAAACTCCTTTTGATACTCTATAACAAAAGATTTCAGGTTTTGTCCCTCACCTATTTTCTCAGTAACCTTAAAGGGTTTTAAAACCTTACAATAGAAAAGGTTTTCGGTGATTCGCTTGTCAAAATTGTAGAATACTACAGGTACTATGTAGGGTTCTTTGCGAGCCTCTGTAGCCAGATTAAATGGTCCCATTTTAAATGTTCCTGGTGATTCTTCGCTAGCAAAAGAAGTACCTTCAGGACTTATGATAATATTAGTTCCGGAGCCTAAATACTCATTGGCCTCTTGATAGAACTTTTCCTTGGCTTTTTCTCTGGATTCGTTGTCTCTTAAATCAGAATCATCGCTGTAAACATTTATATAGCCGAGGTTATCATAATAATCCTGGTGACCATACTCAAAGCTCTGACCGTACCGTACCACACGAATCCCAGGATCTCCATAATGTTCATTAAGAATCAAACTACTTAAAAAATGTGAATCCAGGGTAAGCTGGAATCGATTGCTCAATGTATAAGATGAATGATTAACCAGGTGGTTGTAAATGAAGATGTTACCCGGCTCAGAAGGGAGGTTTTCTGTTCCCTCCAAATGAAACAAGACATGCTCAAATACTTGTTTGACTTTTTTAGAACATTTCTGCCTGTTTTCCTTCTTTGCATTAGGGTCGCCTTGAACTACTGTTTCGTAGACATCGGCTACAGATGAAAGAAACAACATTTCGCGCTCCTCACTTTTTAACAGGTCAAGACAGATGGAGGCGAGATGACGC
>JBCCWR010000222.1:0-1621 GCA_039193385.1 Verrucomicrobiota bacterium
CTTTTGTGGATACAACAAGACCACAGGATTCCATCATTCGGCGGATTCGCTCATAAGGGAGGTGATAGAGGTGCTTTTTAATGGCCACATCAATGGCAAAATCCACTGAGTATTTTGCTCCCGGCATGATCTTTAGAGCATTGGGAGCTGTGACGATCACCTCTTTCTCAGTCCCCTTAGTGCACTTAAGGCGATATTTAAAACGTTTATGTTTCTTGCGAACATAGCTCTCAACCTTGATATCAATCTCAGTCGATTCATCATAAAGCCCCTCAATGCAGTCCCACTCAGCATCCTCTGGATATCCGTACTCAAGGGCTATTTGAGAGAGCTCTTCTGGCGTGAGTTTGTGTGGAACTTCGAGCTCAGGTAGTGATCCAGCCTCTTTTTCATCTGGGGGTGGGACCAAAGAATCAGAATGGATCGAAAGTTGCCTCTTCTTGTCTCGTTTTCTTGAGCCCGCTCTTTTCTCTGAACTTTTACCAAACATTCGTTTGCGGGCTAATAAAAGGGCATCTTCCATATTCAAAAGATCTTGGTCTTTTTCAGCCTTTGCAGCTTCAAGACGATCAATCGTTTTCTGCTGTTGATGAACAAACTTGATGGTGTGCTCAAGGAGCAGCTTTAGAACTTCAGGGTTGTTTTCATTTTTAACAGACTGGGGAAGATCCATAAGATGTATCATTGAACTTCGATTGACCTGTTGGCAAATATTTTCTTAAGACAGAACCATGCAGTATTAACTCCAGCTCTTGATGATTGATCTCAAGACGACCTTCAAGGTCTCTGACATTCATAAAACCTCGCTTCTTTTCCATCCTTTTTGCCAAGAGAACAAGGCCTGAACCATCAAACCGAAGAGCCTTCAGGCGACGATGATTTTTACCAAGGAAGAGGAACAGATCACCAACATCAATATCTTTTCCCATTTCTTCGCGAACTAGGTAACTCAGCCGCTCAAAGCCCATGCGCATATCAATCGGTTCTCCATAAATAAAAATCTTGGTCTTTTTATCGAACTTCATAAAAGACCTCTATTCAAAAGCTCACAAAATTGAGAAAATGATAATCCACTGACTTCGAGGCTCTCTGACCAGCGTAAAGTGATTGTAGCCTCTGCACTATGGCTGGAAAAAGAGACTTCTTGGAACTTTTTGGTCTTCTTTTTAAAACGAGGGGCGGGGCGCCAGTGATCAATTGTTTGGTGCGCAATACCTGTGGCTTTGCAGATCTTCACCATACTTTCACCGTCTTCCAAAAGCCGAACAATATCTTTTTTGAAATCATCAGGCCATTTGACGTGATATTTTCCTACGAATTGGGATCGAATCTCTCGACTACGCTCTTTTAGGTCTTTCAACTTCATGCAATCATTATCGTCGATCTTCAGAAATTAAAAAAGAACCGTCTATAAGTTTGGGTTACAGAAACTCGCAGAGTAGACTTCTGATAACTGTCAACGATGTTTAGTGTTCAATCATCACCAAGACCAAAGAAGTTCCTTTGCTGATATCTTCCGGTGATCCTGCGCGCCGACGCCGTGACCGATGATGCCGCGTTCCGCGTGTCCGACGGGATCCGTTCGAAGCTGACGCCGGACGAGGTGCAGCTCACCACAGAC
>JBCCWR010000223.1:0-1611 GCA_039193385.1 Verrucomicrobiota bacterium
ATCCAGGCTAAGTTTGATGCAATGATTGATGCACAGAAGGTCTTTGCTGCAGATGCTCTTAGCAATGCAAAAACAAAGGTGGAAAAAAGCGGACGAGAAATCACTTCTAAACCAAAAGCTAAAGTGCTAATTCCAGCTATAGAAAATGCATCTCTTGAAACAGATGATGGCTTACGGGATATATGGGCAAATTTAATTGCCAATGAAATGCTTGATGGAGAAGTACATCCTGAATTTCCAATAGTCCTTTCTCGGCTTAGCTCTAATGACGCCATCGTACTTGCTGAGATTGCATCGAGTAATCAAAAGGATAATGTCAAAATAGCTGCTAAGGCTCTTAATGTTTCTATCAAAATACTTGGTATTGACGTATCTCAGTTACTTGATGAACCGGCGGATTTTAGCCGAGAGCATTTGGAACGACTCAACTTGATCACAAAAGTCCAGGGGAAATGGGTGCTTACCTATTTTGGGGAAGAGTTTGTTAAATCAGTTACGGATCCTAATTTTAGTTCGTAAACGATAATCTAATCCTATCTCCTGATTAACATTCTGACTTGCCGTGGTTACTTTCTATGTTGTTATTTTTATAGTGTTTTGGATATGAGTCACCGAGTGTTGCTCAATTTATCGTTTCGTTTATCTGGGTTTGGTGTTGCACCAGCTATACTTTGAGAGTAGATTTTCTACGATCGCCTGTAGCGTTCAGAATATGCCTTTCTTGGGGCGTGATCTAACCCACGCATGCATTCGAATACTCGAAGTACCCTCACGATTGAACTCTTTAAATAGTTCCTCGTGTCGGTGATGCTCTCCGTTAGTCTGCACACTATTTTTTGGCTTAAAGAATTACTATTGAAGCGAAACAGCTATAATTAATCTGAAAATTGTAAGAGATCACTCATTGTGATTAACCTTTGGTTCCCTATCTTCATTCTTCTTAATCTTGGAAAAATATCAGTTCTGATTTGGGTTTTCCTCAAAACTAGAAGACTATCAGCGATTGGATATCTTGTTTTCATTTTGATTCGATGGGTACCTATTGGAAATTTAATTGATAGCCTTGGAGCTAAAATTCAACACAATGGAGCTATGCAATGGCTTGGTGAAACCACTGGTGAGAGAATGTCCAATTTTCTATATTTAGTTAGATTCATCCCAGTTGGTATCGAATCTATACTTTTTATCTGGCTGCTTGTTTCACTTGTCCGCAGGAAGCGTCCAATGCATAGTAATTAGTGTTCGTTTAAAGTAAGTTGCTAAGGCTTGATTAAGTGATTATTGCGTTCAGCTCAGATTGGTTTTACTCTGGCTATACTTTGGGAGTGGTTATTGCTGGAATTGGGCGATCGCCTCCAGTTTTCTTCTGTCTGCCGTCTTTTGGCGTTATCTAACCAGTCCATGCAGAAAGAACGCTCGAATAATCCTCACAGTTGGGTCTTGAAAGTTATCGTTCGCGTCCCTGATGGCAATCGTTAGATGTCCATATTTTGAGTTTTTATGAATACTTGTACTGGACTAGCTCTACTTGGAAGCGCCAAGCTTGTTGAAAGGAGGCTTGGTCCTACCGCCGACTATATTGGTGAGGGGCGCAGCACGTGGACAGAGAAA
>JBCCWR010000224.1:0-1564 GCA_039193385.1 Verrucomicrobiota bacterium
CCGGGCAGTTCATTGCCTATATACCAAACCCCAATATCCCGGTAGTTGATATCGAGGACAATAGTGGGAACCTGGGAGAAGAGATCAAATTGAAGGAACTGCACCTTTACGGAAACCGTCATTTGGGTTTTAAAAGTGAAGACAAAACCATTCATTTAACATTCTTTACCGCCAACATCATTAATGGAGAGTTCGCTAACCAGACGATTACCTATCTGACTTCCATAACTCCCATGTTCAGGTATCAGCACCGGATGCTGGGCGAGAAGTTTTACGAACAGGCCAACCACCTTGAAAATGTGCTCTCTGTAGTGACAGATCGGAAAGTGGCGGTGGAAAGTACAACCCCGGGGTTAGTTGATTATTATCAGGCTGAAGTTGTAAAGGCAACTGATTATTATCCATTTGGGATAGAAATGCCGGGTACATATAATACAAGCACGATGCAGTATGAAGGGCGTACTTTCAATGCAGACAACTATCGCTACGGCTTCAACGGCAAGGAAAATGACCGCGATGAGTGGGGCAAGCAATTGGTACAGGACTATGGGTTCAGGTTGTACAACCCTGCGGTAGGAAGGTTCTTGAGTGAAGACCCATTGACCAGTTCTTATCCAATGCTTACGCCTTACCAATTTGCCAGTAACAGGCCGATCAACGGTATTGACATAGATGGTTTAGAGTGGATCTTAAAGATTTACAGTCCTGACATATCTGCCAGTTTCAAAAAAGTTGCAACTGCTGATGTTGTTGACCTGCTGGAACTAAGAAGACTGTCTCACTATGCGTTGACGCATGAATTTACGGCCGATAATGGCCAGGTCTCGGATTATGCCAGCAGGTCTTATGATAATATTCGTGACCAAGGCCAGATTCCCAATAATAAAGCAGCGCAACTTGTTTACGATGATGATGCCCCTCCAGGCGTAAGTGTGGAACTTCATAAATGGCTGGGCGGATCTTCCGATTCACAAGGAATCATTGAAGACCTTGGAGGCAAACCGATCCATTTTGCGAAGAACAGGCCTGCTTCATTGTTCGGATTAGACCTACCTAAAGACTTCGGCACGGATGCTGGTTATCCGGTAGATGTCAGAGCTTTTGATCCAAGAGAAGATGGAGGTAGCAATATTTATTTCGGACCTGAAGGCGAAACTGTAGATATGGTTGGAATCAGTACTGGAAAAAATATTTCCATTGGGCCAAAATCTAACGGTACCGTTACTTTCCAAGGGTATATTAAGGGCTGGGGATATGTGAACTTGGAAACTACAATTCCTTATGAATCGTCGTGGATTAACGTTTCTGTCGTGAGAGGTCTTACCTTTGGAGAATTTCAAGGACAAGGTATAATCAGTCCGTTGAGCCTGTTGGGTGATGGTGGTAGTGTAAGCTCTGGTATCAGGTACTTCCAGGCTGAGTCATGGATGTCTTTTGATGAAAATGGCCAAATATCTTGGGCAGGCGCAACCATAGGACTGGGAATCAGTATTTCTGTAGGCACTAAAGTAACTGCCTCCACTTCGGAAACGAAAATGACTTTCCCTGTTCTTAATGACGACAC
>JBCCWR010000225.1:0-1541 GCA_039193385.1 Verrucomicrobiota bacterium
AACAGTTAGTATTGCCAGTTGTCCAATCACAAAACGAGTAGCGTCAGTTGAATGTGGAATGGAGGAAAAACCGAGACACCACGCATTGGGGATGATTAGATAGTCCTTGTATTATGTGCTGGTTGTCATTGTATTTCAGGTTTACATATATAAATATCGGTGCTAATGGCAGGGTTTCAGATGGAGGTGTATTTAAAAACTGTGCTCTTGGAGAGGCCTTAAATAATTATACACTGAACCTTCCAGAAGATGAGGTACCTCCTGATGGTGTTGATAGACTTCCACATGTCATTGTTGCCGATGAAGCTTTCTCCCTGAGGGAGCATCTCATGAAACCTTATCCCAGGTGAATATTTGTTGAATATGCTCACTCATTCACATATGGTTGAGTTGTTAACCTGATATAGATAATCTTTTTCAGATCCAACTTAGATCACAAAAAAAAGATCTTTAACTACAGGCTGTCACGGGCAAGGAGGATAATTGAAAATGCGTTTGGAAAACTAAGTGCAACTTGGCGCGTTTTCCAGCATCCAATAGCACTTCAGCCTGACAAAGTTGTTGGTATAGTACAAGCTGCATGCTGTCTACACAACATCATACAGTTTCACAATCAGAGTGTCTTCACACCGGATGATGGGCTGGATACAAATGATGGCACCTGGAGACATTGTGAAAGTAATGGTTTGGGGACCTTAACAACAGTTGGTAGGCCAGCAGGTGCTCAGGTGAAGCAAGTGAGGGACAAATTTAAAGAATATTTTAATGGCACTGGCTCTGTTTCATGGCAGGAGAGAATGATTGTGTAATTTATTGAGTTCAATGTTATTGGAGATTTATTACTTCGTACTGAGTACTATTTATGATTGACTGTAGCAAGGAAGAAAATAAATGTTATAACTAAAAATATCAGAGGGAACGGCCTTCTTCATTGAGGCGATTGCCCTGGGACTCTTTCTGTATGGCTGGGGAAAAATGCCCAAATGGATCCATTTTGGTACCGGAATCGTCGTTGGCCTTTCTGGACTGACTTCTGGCATTCTGGTGGTAGCCGCCAATGCCTGGATGAACAGCCCTACCGGTTTTGACTGGGTCAATGGCATAGCACTAAATATCGATCCCTGGGCGGCCATGTTCAATGATGCCTGGTTTACGCAGGCGCTGCATATGTGTCTGGCGGCCTTTGTGGCGACGGGTTTTGCGGTTGGTGGGCTGCACGCCTGGCAGTTACGTAAATTTCCCAATAGCCGTTTCCACCTGAATGGGTTGAAGATCGCCCTCTTCTTTGGCGCGATAGGAGCCTTGATTCAGCCTTTGAGTGGCGACCTTTCTGCTAAAGATATCGCCGTTCGCCAGCCGGTAAAACTAGCAGCGATGGAGGCACACTTTCATACTGAAAAGGGCGCAGACCTTTTAATTGGGGGGATTCCGGATGAGGAAACCGGGACCGTCTCTTATGGGCTTCATCTACCCAATGCCTTGAGCTTTCTCGCCTTCGGAGACTTTGATGCCGAAGTCAAAGGATTGGATGCTTTTCCGAA
>JBCCWR010000226.1:0-1519 GCA_039193385.1 Verrucomicrobiota bacterium
CGCGATCTCGCAGTGCCTCAGAGTCCCCGCTGGTTCCGGTAAGTAAAAGATGACGAAAATAACATTTGACCCGTAACAACCCCCTCTTAGCTTAGTCATTCGGTAAGAGAAAAACTGTGGGAGGACATGCGTGCATGAACAAAATCAGTCTAATATGAACGATTCATACCCATCATTTCATAAGTAAGCACTGTCATACGCAAAAGGCATGCTTCATTAGAAACATGCCTTTTGAAGATGGCTTAAACCAATATCCGTCTAAGTAGTGTTTTATAAATTATCACTGTAATACGAGATTTTTCCTGCTTCAACCCATGCTCTGTCTTCTTCATTCCACCTCCAGTAGTTGATATCTCCCGGACTCCATATAGGCAAAGCGATGTTTTCGCCCTCTTGCGGACACCTATGTGCATAAACGAAGTTATCATCTCTATTCCATATTTTGTACGAAAAGTAATCAGGAATGGGTCTCGGAAAATCAGAGGTGTAACTATAAACGGTCTTTACCAGGCCGCTCCCCGTCTGATCAAAATGAGGGCTCGGCACGATAGTGGAAAATAATGGCGTTCTCCAGAGCCTTGTGGTATTCGGGTCCTCGTCGGTTATCGCCGCACAATTAACATTTAAGCTTCGGGATTGAATGTCATAACTAACATCCTCCATGGTGGCAGTGGGTACTACGGATTCCGCCTCCATTTGAGGTTCAGCTATTGAGTCCTCGTGATCACAAGAGCTTATGGCAATGAATGAAATAAAAAGTAGTAGAATCAGGTTGTTTTTCATAAGTGATTAATTAATTGGTTTTATGATAAGATTAAATGAGTCAAAATTATATCAAACAGTTGTTTTAGAAGACCAACTTAAACAAGTTACTGATGGTCATTAAAAACAAAGGCATTTTGATTGGGAAATGCCAGGATGAAGTCAGCCTTTGCTTTAAAGACTGACTCATGTAGAAATAATAACCTTCTGTGAAAGGGTCGAATGATATTGTAAGGACATCACTGTCGTTGTTAGAACCAATGAATTCCCAAAAGCCTTACCCCAATGTTGTTAACATAAGCTCTTATTATTTCCCTCTCCTAAGAGAGGGGTAGGGCCGCCCTGGCTGGGAGAGGAAGAAAGACAGACACTAATTGCCAGAGGGATTGGTGGTGAGGATCTGATCAGTGATTATCTTCCCGGCAGGTTTAGCAGGAATAAATTCCTCTTCTACACGGGCTCTTTTTTTCTTCTTCTGCATCGGCTTAGCTTTCCAGGCTGCATAAAAAGAGATTATACCCATTGCCATCCACGAAACATCGATCAGAAAAGAATCAGGATAGCCCATACGCAGTGACTTCCACAGCCAAAGTTCGGTCTGTATTCCATTTACAATGGTAATGCATAAGCCCAGACTACCTGAAATTAACAAAGCATGTTTGTTGATTTTATAGGGACTCTTGACGAAATACGCATAAATGGTATACAGGAGCCAAAACCCAAAGAAGACATAATTGATAACCTGATAGCGGCCTTC
>JBCCWR010000227.1:0-1512 GCA_039193385.1 Verrucomicrobiota bacterium
TTAAGTATCAGGGGAAATTGTTTGGCTGTCTTGGTTTGTTATTTTTCCCGGCCGCTTTCGTTTTGGGATGGTTGAATTTTAATCGTTACCGCAATCGGATAACTATGATTATATGGACGGCCATGCTTATTGTGATAGGGATAAATTTTGGAATACATGCCACGTTCTTCCTAAGAATGCTTTCCCAGTAGGACGTCAGTCTGCTTCTGGTCGAGATGGCTAAACCGATGTTTTAGGCTACTTAAAGACAGGGCCAAGCCTCCTTGGGTAAATTTGACGGTCATGGCCATACGCTGCTCATTAGTGCGCTGTATCAATAGCTTAAATACTTATCTTTCAGCTTCGATGGAGGTATCTTCGGTTTGGGGGGTGTAGGTGGCGGCCATGAATACTGTGTTTGGTCAGCCAGCCAAATATTAGCACTTGCATGTGAGCTGTCCTACTCTGTAAATAGCGACTAAACTATGCTTCAAGTAGACTGCAGACAAAGGCTATGCTTGGTGACGTTATCAATGGGGTTATTGGCCCTATCTTTGATGCTACTTGGAGTTCTCTGAAAGCTCAATACCATGAGGGACTTGAGGAAACTGAGCTGAAGCAAGAATGCATCAAAGCTCAGCAATCGATTAGCCGAGCCTCCAAGAATTATCATCAGAAATATCTGGACATAGACTGCGAAATCAAGTTATTTGGTAACTTGATGCCGAAAGGAATACCTCTAGAATCGATTTATACAGCAGTTAAATTTCTCAGCAATTCAGACCTCAAATACTTTGAAGGTTTGGATAATCTAGAAAAGCTTTACCGAAAAACAGGTAGCCGTAATTTCAGGATTGGACAGAATGAAAGGCAGGATGGGCTCACAGTTGCCAACACTGAACAGTACTTAATGGTACTGGGTGGGCCTGGCATTGGGAAAAGCACCTTTCTACGTAAACTTGGACTAGAAGCTTTAACAAATCGTTTAGCTTATGACTTGATGCCAGTTTTCATAGAGCTTAAATATCTCAAAGGTGAGGATAAAAGTTTACTACAAGCTATTGCTAAGAAACTGGAAATTAGTGGATTTCCATACTCAGAACGTCTTCTAGAGTCCATGCTGTCAGAAGGCAAAATGTTGATTTTACTAGATGGCTTAGATGAAGTGCCCTCCAAGCAGAAAAAATCTGCTATTAGAGAGATTGAAAGCTTCTGCAATCAACACAGTCAGAATCGTTTTATTATCTCTTGCCGTACGGCAGCTTACAAAGGCGGTTTTAAGCAATTTTATAACGTTACAATGGCTGAGTTTGATGATAAACAAATTCAGCCATTCATTCAACGTTGGTTTAATTCTGAACTAGATGTGCAATCAGATACAGCTGAGAAGGTTTGGGAGGCTTTAAAGCAGCCAGAAAATGCCTCTGTCAAAGAATTAGCTAGGACTCCATTGTTACTTGCTTTTTTGTGCTTAAAGTACGAGCATTCGCAATCTGCGTTGTTGCATAAACAAACCGGATTAGATGCGGTAAA